>DATNPK010000028.1 GCA_036703275.1 Coleofasciculaceae cyanobacterium
GCGGTCTTGGGGGTTTCCACCAAACTAAGCGGTGCAAGCAAGGCGCGTTTTGCGAGACAGTCCGTTGCGGGGGTTCCCCCCGTTATAGGAACTGTCGAGGTTGAGTAAGAATCTTCTTACTCAAAAGCCGCCGCCCCATGAGCGATATGCGAAGCGGTATCCGTGATAGACTGCTTCAAGAAAACGTAGTCTATTCAACTGAAAACGGCTGTAAGTTATCTAAAGTAAAAATTGCAATAATAATGAGCCGACGCTGCCCATAAACTTGCCTATATGTCCCATGCCTCCCTCTTGTTCGGCAACGTTATCTTCTGCTTCTTTAATTAAAGCCATTTTTTGCTGAAAATTAGTCGCCGTTTGATAACCTAACTGATGCTTTTGTTGTTTAAACAGCTTAGCAGCTATTTTAGTATTTTGTTCGGCTTCTGCTCGACGATCAAACTCATATTGAATAATCGCTAAACCCAAGTAAGCAGGTGCTAATTCTGGATCGAGCTTAATTGCTTTACGATAATTGGCGATCGCACCATCATAATTGCCTCGTTCGGCTTCTTGTACTCCCCAGCGATGAAATTGTTCGGCAGAAGCAGCGGTTAGTGAAAGACCCTTGATACCTTCTAAATAAGCAGAATCTAAATCTACTTCGGCTAAATTAGCATTACCGACGTAAGCATTTCTTAGATCTGCCCCGGCTAAGTTTGCGCCAGTTAAATTTGCTCCTGTTAAATTTGCGCCATGAAGTGATGTCCCAGTTAAATTAGCACCCTGAAGATTTGCCCCGGCTAAATTTGCTTGACTTAGATTTGCCCCTGCCAAATTTGCTTGAACTAGATCGGATCCTGTGAGGTTAGCCTGCACTAAACCAGCATTAGTAAGATCACATTGAGCGCATTTTTTACTACTTAAAAGCTGGTTTAGATCGCTCAAGCTTTCTGCCTGAATAGGTATAGATATAGCAATAGTAATTAAGGTAGTTATTCCGGTTAATAGTAGCGGTTTCATAGGCTTTAAAATAGAGCAAAGATTTCGCCATTCTAGCCTCTATGTTCTAAATCAACTTGGTTCAGATTATTTTAAAAACTCACTACTTAACTTTTTGGATCGAAAGCATCCCTAAGTCCATCACCAATATAGTTAATACTAAGCACGGTTAAAAATATTGCCATTCCTGGAAAAATTGCCATGTAGGGAGCAGATTCTAGATAATCTTTAGCATCAAATAACATTCTTCCCCAGGTAGGGACATCAGGAGGGAAACCTAAGCCTAAAAAGCTAAGGGTAGACTCGGTGATAATCGCGTTACCAACTGCGAGAGTAGCAGCAACAATAATGATGCTGAGAACGTTAGGAAACAGGTGAACCCAAATTAACCTACTCGGTTTAGCACCGATCGCTTTGGCTGCGCTGACAAATTCCATCTCTCTTAGTTTTAAGAAATTACCTCTAACTAACCTTGCTACCGACATCCAATTTAAACCACCGATCAACAGCACAATTAAAATAAACACACCTAATTCTGCGCCTACGAGCTTTTTCATGGATTCACGAAACAAATAAACAATGAGCAGCAATAAAGGTAACTGAGGTAATGCTAAAAATAAGTCGGTAATTCGCATCAATGTCCCGTCAACAACACCGCCATAAAATCCAGCGATCGCCCCAATAATTGTCCCCAGAAATATTGTCACCAGCATCGAGGCCACGCCAACGGTTAAAGATACTCTTCCCCCTTGTAAAATCCGCGCTAATTGGTCTTGTCCCAAAGAGTCAGTTCCCAAAGGATGCGACCAGCTAGGAGGCGCAGCCGATGCTAAAAAGTCAATTGTGTCCACGGGAGTTGTATAAAGCCAAGGAGCAAAAACTACCGCCAAAGTAATAACTGCCATAATAATTAAGCCAAAAACAGCAGAGCGATCGCGCTTAAATTTTTGCCAACTATCTAGCCACAAATTGCTTTGAGCTTGCTTAACAGAATCCATATCCAAAATACCGCTCGATCATTAATCTTCTAAAATTTATCTTGAATATAGCTGTACACATCATTGTACATAAAAGCTGAAAACGCTTTTTTTTGTCCACCATGCAACTTTAATACTTAACTCTGGGATCGAGTGCTGCATAAACTAAATCCGCGATCAAGTTAAATAGCACGATGAGAATGGCGTAAATAAATGTGATTGCCATGACCACCGGGGTATCGCTGCGGTAGATCGACTCAATTAATAATGCGCCGATACCTGGTACGCGAAAAACCTGCTCTGTTACCAGCGCACCAGTAAAAACAGTGGGAATATCTAAAGCAATTAGGGTGACTACGGGAATTAGAGCATTACGCAAGAGATGATTTTTAATTACGGCAAATTTACTCAATCCTTTAGCTAAAGCTGTTGTAACGTATTCTTGTTTCAATTCATCTAAAAATGCCGAACGAATAAAGCGCATCAAAATCGCTGCATGATACAAAGCCAACACAGATATGGGCATAATCGATTGTTTAACTTGAGCGATCGCACTTTGCCAGTCTGTTACCTGTAGGGTGCTATTGAAGATAAAAGGAAACCAACGAAGCTGAACGCTAAAAATAATAATAAAGAGTAAACCTGTAAAAAAAGGCGGAATAGAAAATCCTAAAAAGGCGATCGTGGTGATTATTTGGTCTATAGTTGAGTAGCGTTTAATAGCCGAAATTATTCCCAAAGGAAAAGCAATTAATAAACCTAAAATATAGGCAGAACCGACGATGAAGAGAGTAGTTGGTAAACGTTGCCATAATAATTGTGATACGGGGCTTCTACTATTAAAAGAGTAACCCATATCTCCTTGAATAAATGAGCCTAGCCACTTGAAATAACGAATGTAAGCGGGTCGATCTAAACCTAATGATTTACGGATGTTTTCTCTAACTTCAGCTGTAATAGCAGGATTAGAGGCAAATTCTCCTAAAGGGTCTCCTGGTGCTAATGATAGTATGGCAAAAATAATCATACTGATCGCGACTAAAGTCGGTATCATTGCTACCAGTCTTTTAACGAAAAAATGCTCCATGGTAAATATATCGTAGTTTTTAAAGCATCAATTTACCATAGTTATTTTTTATAGATAAAATTATGTCTGCGTAAGTAAGGATATAGATCGTTTCTAAGCGCAGACATTTTATACCGTCTTAAGGCTGCGGAAAATAAACCTGTACTATGGTCAAAAAATCCCTCAGTGGTTGAGCCGTATTTTCTCCTCTGGATAAAAAAATTAATTATCAGGAGCTAGAGCAGTTACCAATCCATAAAACCAACAAACAATATTTGTTGACGATACCAAATTGATTATTGACATTTATCTAAAATTGTCGATTTAAACGGCTGAAAGTGTTGGTTCTTCTAAAGACGAAGATTTTGCGGGAGCATGAGCTACGGTGGAAGGATCTTCAAGCCCGACATCGCTACAGTGAGGTTCAATACCTAAACCTCTTCTGGGGTAATCTTCACAGATTTTTTGATATTCGGCGATCGCACTATCTAGTTCTTCACGAGTTAAGGAGTTGAGATAGCCACATTGACCAATTTCACCTTTGGGTAGTGGTGCAGCCAAATTACCACCGCGCTTCTGGACGATTTTTACTTGTGATGACCACAGGGTTTCGGTTTTGAGCATAATATCGTGCCAGAGACTTAATCCAAAGGAACTAATTAAGCGCATAATTTTCTGGAATTGCTCTTCGCTAATCCAGTCTAGGCGATAACTCAAATAAGCTCCAAAGCCCATGCCAATCGAAACGGCGTGTCCGTGTAGTAAACCAGCTTCAATCTCAAATCCAGGCGACCAAGTATGACCATAGGCGTGAGGACGACACTGATGAGTCTCATAAAGATTGTCGTACTCCGCCGCTACATAACTCCGTAGAGCAGCTCCTAAAATCTTTTGGGATAGGTCGTTGATTTCAGCTTCTGGTTGGCAATCGACCGTACCAAAACGAGTTTCAATGAGCCGTGGTCCAGCCTGTTCCAAATAGTTAAATAACTCGGCATCTTTGGTTACTGCCATTTTGATGATTTCAATGATGCCGTGACGCAACCATCCTTCTCTTAAAGTTTTAAAGAAATAGCGATCGGTAATTGATAGCACGGGTGGATGATAAGCCCCAAAAAGATTTTTATAGCCAAAGCCATCACAGCAGGTTCGAGGAGAAGGTCCTGCATCGATACCTGCCACAATTGAGGTAGACAGCATTATATATGGGGTGTTGCGATGATATAAAGCACAGGCTAGTCCAGCGGTATCGGCAAGCACGCCACCGCCAACTATCAATACAGGTTCGTTGCGAGATACCCCTAAACGCTTGAGATCGCCGAGCATTTTTTCAACCGTGTAGATCCCTTTATCTACTTCCATGGCACGGTATACTAGCTTGTCTAATTCAATACCATGATAATCAAAATAATGCTCGATCTGTTCGCCATAGTAACGCTCCACATTTTGATCTACTAAACACACGCAGCGTCCATGAGAGACATACATATCTCTTAAAATCGATTGTTCATGATTAAGAGAGTTGTCAATAACTTTAATTGAAGTAAAGGTGCTAGACCTCATCACTGCTTCAATGGTTTGGTCATCTGCGGTACTTTCGACATATCCACGGCTTTCACGATAGTTAGAAGTTGGATATATGGCATGAGGGTTGGACTCAACCAAACGTTCCGCTAAATCTCGATAAAAGTCTTGGTCTGTGCTGTTTAATAAGTAATCGAGCAGTTTGATTTTGCCAACTTCAGATGTGTGTATTTTATTAGCAAACGTATACCATTCTGCGCCAGCAGCTCGATCAAAAGCAGCAATAAGCTCTGCCAATAGACCAAAAAAGTTACTCAGAGATAGATTGAGGCAACTCCGAAGCTTACGACAGGCTGATAAACCTTCCACTGCTTCTGCCGCAGCAAACTCTGACCCTAATTCTTGGGAGAAGGCCGGGCTTTCAATTAATGAAAGAAGTAAGCTTCTAAATTGCTCGCTACAACAAATATTTTCTACGGCGTTGTCGATGTTTTGATACGCCAGAGGCTCACAGTCATGCATGGAGATAAATGCCTTAACTGCTGAGGAAGTCTTTGTCATTATTAATTCCGAAAAAAAGGTATGTGCAAGATTATTTAGGGTTGTGTAAGTCCCTGCTTAAATTAAATTAACATGATTGTTCAAAAAAATTAACAAAATTTTACGAAAATACTTTTTGGATGCAGATCATGATATTAAAAAACACAATTTTAATGCTTTTTCATCTACAGCAAATATTACTCGATTCTTAAAATTGCGCTCAAAACAATGTCCAAGCAAGACTGCACTGCAATAAAAAAGCAGCACAATGTCAAGCACCATAGCTATATAAGAGATTATTTGAGGAATAATCAAGAAAAATTATAAGTAAATGTTAAACACCTATTATACATAGTAACTATAAATCATCTATTGCTGACAAATTTATCCGTATATTCAACGAAATTAATTTGAGCGATCGCCTGTTGTTCAGACTGGTATTGAGATAACGCTAAATTTTGCTTTTAAGATCTAGCTGTAAAAACTGATATCGATCTGAGTTGGGGTCTAATTTAGCAATGTAAGCAAGCTGTAGTTTGCCAAGGCGATCGCCTGTTGTTTAAACCGAAATCTACCAGTCGCACCATTGACCGAAAAATCAGGGTTAGTCATAAAGCTTCTGGATTATTTTTTTCTAGATCTAAAGCCGTTTGAAATTTGCTTTGAGCGATTAAATATACTCTAAAAGCTTTTTAGTTAATAATGGTTGAGCTTTTGTCCACCTCAAAACTAGCTGAGAGACTAGCTTAGGATTATCAGCTAAATCGAGTGCGCGCATATATTGCACAAATTTATTTAAAGACTCTAATAGCTTTTTATGGTATAAATTTTGCTTCATAAAATTTCCGAATAAGAATTTTTTTATACTTATATCGGAAAATACTTACTTGTGAGCAATTTTTGGGATTGAATTATTAAAGATTGTTATTAAACAACAATTGTTTATAAATTATAACTAGATGCTTGTAGGCGAAACATTTCAGCATACAAACCATTTTGGGCGATTAATTCTTGATGTGAGCCAACTTCAATAATTCGACTGTTTTCCAAAACTACAATACGATTAGCTAACTGTACAGTAGAGAAACGGTGACTGACAAAAAAAGTCATTTTACCTGCGGTTAATGCCCGAAACTTGGCAAACAATTCATATTCGGCGATCGCATCTAAAGCAGCCGTTGGTTCATCTAAAATTAGGATTGGTGCATCGGTCATAAACGCTCTTGCCATACCAATTTTTTGCCATTGTCCGCCAGAAAGGTCTACTCCTCCCTTGAACATTTTGCCTAAACGAGTTTGATAACCTTTCTCTAGGGTTTTTACCACACGATCTGCCCCAGAATCTAGGGCTGCTTGTTCGATACGTAGCTGGTTTTCGCTTTCTGATAAATTGCCAAAGCCGATGTTGTCTTTAGCACTGAGCTGATAACGGGCAAAATCTTGGTTTAATACCCCAATATTAGTGTGTAACTCAGACAGCTTGATGTTTTGTAGAGGTATACCGTCAATCGTAATTATGCCCGAATCGACATCGTATAGTCTGGTAAGCAGCTTTAGTAAAGTAGTTTTTCCTGCACCATTTAAACCGACTAAAGCAATACTTTCTCCTGGATCTATATCCAAACTCAAGTTACGCAGCGTGGGTTGGTTTGCCCCTGGATAAGTAAAGGTGACATCTTTGAGCGATAATCCTCGTTTAATTGGTTGTGGAAAAGACTGCGGATGAGTTGCGTTGGTTACTTTGGGCTGAAGATTGAGAAATTCAAAGTATTGCGAGACATAAAGATTTGATTCGTAGATTCTCGCCAAATTTTCGAGTATTGAAGGTAATAGCTGTTGCGCTTGGCTAAATGCCCCCGTATACATCGTAAAGTCGCCGACTGAAATAACACCTGTAATGGCTTTAATCAATGTCCAACCGTAAGCAATATAAAACCCACTGTTAACCAAGATGCCCGACAAACCCCGCATTCTGGCATACTCAGAAGCGATCGCCGCCGACTTGGCGTTAAAATCTGTCCGAATCTCTGCCCATTTGCCTAATAAATGTCTGCCAAGATTAAACAAACGCACTTCTTTAGCAAAACTAGGATCGGTTAAAACCCGTTGAATGTAGTCAGATAATCGGCCGCTTTCCGTCTCCAAGCGCATCATCCAAAACCGCCTCCCTGAATAAACAATGCTCGTCCAAAAAGCAGGAAGGGTAGTAAATACTAACAAGGGGATGATTGCTACATTAAACTGCAATAGCAATCCTAGTAAGCTAACTAAAGTAATTGCCTGACCAAATAAATCCGTAAACAGCTTAAGCACTCTCACAGGGTAGGTACTACCGCTATTTTGAGCGCGAGTTAGGGTGTCATAAAATTCTGAAGATTCAAAATGAGCCAAATCTAGCTGAGTAGACTTTTCTAACAAAACGTAATTAGCATGAAGCACCAAGCGATCGTTAAAAATCTGCGCTACGTAAAGATTAATCTGATTGAAAATTCCTCCCAGTAAACTAACTCCAAAGCGCGCTACCACCAAGATTATTAATGGTCGCCAGACAAAATCAGCATTACCCCAATTAGCAATCACCATATCGACAATTGTTTTATCGATCAACAAGATCAAAGCTGGTATCAATGACTGAAAACCCGTTACCGCCAAGGATAAAAATAAATAAACTGGAGTAGCTTGCCATACCAGGCGCAACAGCAAAGCAATATTAATCAGGATGTCTTGAAATCGTCTGCTCGAAGTCGTCAAATTGTTCTTCAGTCTTTGGTTTATTTAATCTAGCTCATTTTTAGATACATCATAAATCTAGTTGCTTCAGTCTTGATACACAATTGAAAATAGCGAATGCCAATTAAGCAGCACTGTCGAGACTAAAATGAAGATTGAGCATAATTTAAGCTTTATTTTTAGATAAGTGCTGATACTAATCTCCCCAGCTAAAACCTTAGATTTTGAAACCCCTGCGAAGTGCGATCGCTTTTCTCAACCAGAGTTTTTATCCGATACCCAAGTTTTAGTCAAGCAACTGCAACAGTTATCGGCGGTAGAAATTACATCAATTATGAAAATTAGTGACAAACTAGGCGAGTTAAACGCATCTCGTTATCAGACTTGGCAGCCATCTTCCGATAACACTAATGCTAAACAGGCTTTGCTAGCATTTCAGGGAGATGTTTATCAAGGGATGAATGTCGATCGCTTTGAACAACAAGACTTTGACTTTGCCCAAGAGCATCTCAGGATTCTATCAGGACTATACGGAGTGCTGCGACCATTAGATTTAATTCAACCCTATAGACTAGAAATGGGGACAAAGTTAGCGCATTCCAACCTAAAAAATTTATCTGCTGATACTCTCTATGATTTTTGGCAGGACAAGTTAAGTCAAGCGATCGATCGACAATTAGAAAAGTTAGACAGTAAAATTATCGTTAATCTAGCTTCCCAAGAATATTTTAAAGCAGTAAAACCGAAGTTACTCCAGGGAAATATTATTACTCCCGTGTTTAAAGATTGGCAAAAAGATAAATATAAAATAATTAGCTTCTATGCTAAAAAAGCTCGCGGCATGATGGCAGCATATATTATTAAACAGCGCTTGAAAAAGGTCGAAGATCTTAAAAATTTTAGTGAAGCTGGGTATAGTTATAGTGCCGAAATGTCAAAAGATAATAATTTAGTTTTTATTCGCTCATCATAATACTGCTTTTTAAAACTAGATCTACAAGCCTAAATAGTTAAATTAAATTGAAGATATCTGCTTTGTGCATTGATATTAGGTAATATTGTGTCCTTAGCTTTAGTGATTTTACTGATTCCCACGAATACTTGGTACAGAAGAACTCAAGGTTTATTTGCTGAAGAAGTAGCCAAACAATTAATCCGTGAAGCATTAACAGACAAGGATTTTGCTCGATCGCAACTAGAAGACGAGGATACTTCCGCAAGATAAAAGTCCTTCGCGGTGTGAGTCGCAGCTTCTGAAGCAAACAAGAGAGTGGTTCTTTACGTCGCGCCGCTTATTCCATCTCAGGTCAAGATAGTTGACAATCTCAGCAGGTATATATTTGAGCGATTCCAGTAATATTATCAGCACCGTATCCCTGCTCGATCGCTGTCAGATAAATTTGTTGTGTCGTTTGTACTAGCGCCATTTTTGCATTATTTACTTGGGCAGTTTTCAAGGCGTAACTGAAGTCTTTTTCTACAAGCTCAAATTGTTTGTTGTTTCTTTTGGCTGGGTTTAGATAGCGCTGGATTTTTAGAAGTAAGCAGGGGAAAGTATCTGAAGTATTTGTGAGCGGGCGTACTATTATTTCTAATGCTATTGGTTTAAAGGAATGTGCGATCGTCGGAATGGGAATAGCACTGCTTCTTCACTGGTTAATTGAGCGAGAAATTGAGGCTGGTAAACTAATTAAAATATTGCCAAACTATGAAGTTACTGCCACAGTTTTTGATACTTCAGCTTGGCTTGTCTATCCCTGTTGTACCTATCTCCCGCTTCGGGTTAAGGTTTTCATCGATTTTTTTAAACAACACTTTCGGCTGGTTAAATAATAGTAATTTAATAATATTACCAATGAGCCTTTTGTCTAACTTACAGTTAATGAGCCAATATAATCAATTGATGAATCAGAAAGTTTATCAAGTAGCTCAACAGTTGGGCGAACAAAAAATTCAACAAAACCAAGGAGCATTTTTCGACTCGATTTTAGGAACTCTAAATCATATTTATGTCGCAGATGTGATTTGGCTGAGACGGTTTGCCCAGCATTTAAAACAATATCGAAGCTTAAATAAACTACCAGAATTGAATAGCTATCGAGCATTAGATCAAACAGTCTCCAATAACCTAGAAACTTTGGCTCAGCTCAGGCAAAAATTAGATATGATTGTGATTGATTGGTGTCAAGAAATTGAGTCAGAAGATCTAGAGAGTAGTTTGCCATACACCGATACCAAAGGAAAGCAATACAAGAAAAACTTTGGGCAACTAATACAGCACTTTTTTAATCATCAAACTCATCATCGAGGACAAATCTCTACTTTAATCAGTCAGCAGGGATTAGATTTGGGAGTAACTGACTTATTGATGATTATTTGTGAACAGTAAAGTTATATGCTGATATATGCTGAAAAATGTTGAGACAAGAATTTACGTGCCGATCTACAGTAACTCATGATACCAAATATTGAAGCTATTTCTGTAATGCCCAATGGCGACAAACCAACCTATTTACTCGTGGTGTTACATGGTTGGGGAGCTAATTATCAAGACTTTGTTCCTTTTGCTAAAGTGCTTAACCTGAATGGCTTTGGCTACTTTTTCCCCAATGCGCCCTTCGACCATTTTCAAGTGCCAGGTGGCAGGGCATGGTATGCTCTGGAAAACCAAGAATTTACGGGTTTAGCCCAAAGCCGCAAGTTATTATTCAATTGGTTAAACTCTCTAGAAGCCTCTACAGGAGTACCGCTTAATCGGACAGTTTTAGCTGGTTTTTCTCAGGGAGGAGCAATGACGTTAGACGTCGGCTTAACTTTGCCTTTGGCTGCTCTATGTAGCTTTAGTGGATATTTACATTACCAACCTCAGCCAAAAGAAGAACGGGTTTTTCCACCCACTTCGATTATCCACGGCAAACAAGATTTTGTAGTACCTCTACAGGCTGCTATCAAAGCTAGGGATGAATTAACCAAGATTGGCGTAAATGTGCAATATCACGAATTTGATATGGCTCATGAAGTTCAAGAACCAGCGATCGCACTGTTCAAACAGTTTATAACAGATCGGGTTATCGAGCGGCAAAATTAGGGCTGAATTATTGCTCATATAAAATCTGTTCAAAACAAAATTGTCCTACCTCAACCAAAGCCGTCTCGGCTTTTTGATCTGTTGCCGCAGCTGCGGTTAACCGTTGAAATTCCTGAAGATTGTATTGCCGTTCAAACTCGTCGATTGTGCAATCACACAATCTTTTAGCTTCACCTTCCTCTAATCCTTCTTCCAAAGAGGTTTGGATACATTCTTGATTATAATTTTGAACAAATTCTGCTGGGTATTGATTTGCTTTTTGAGCATTAACAGTTCCCTCGGCAACTGCCATCCCACCGGTAGCGAATAAAGATAAGCTTAATAAAGAAGAGTAGAAATGTTGCATAGCGATCGCAATAGTTTTTTTTGGCTAGACTTGGTTGAATTTAACAGTTAATTATCTATTCTTTTAGCTGTTGATCTTAAGCAAAAGTATTTAAAAGCTAATAACTAGTAAGTTAAATCAGATGAGACGTAACTAATGATCGATAGTTCCCAAATCAAACACAAAGCGATCGATATTGGATTTCATTTAGTTGGTATAGCAACAATAGATAACCATCAAGACAAGGCAGCAGAACATCTGCAAAACTGGCTGGCTTTAGGCTACCAGGCTGATCTGGCTTGGATGGCAAACCCAAAAAGAGCAGATATTCGTGCCTATATGCCTGAAGTGCGATCGCTAATTTCTGTGGCTCTGAATTATTATACTCCCCACCAGCATTGCGATCGTCCTGAAATTGCCAAAATCTCTCGTTATGGCTGGGGCAGAGATTATCATAAAGTCATGGTCAAAAAGCTCAAGATTCTGAGTAACTGGTTGCGATCGCAAGATGAATCTATTCAGGCTCGTTATTCGGTAGATACTGCCCCAATTCAGGATAAGGTTTGGGCGCAGCGCGCGGGTTTAGGCTGGATTGCCAAAAATGGTAACCTAATTACTCGTAAATATGGCAGTTGGATATTTTTGGGAGAAGTTTTGACTAATTTAGAACTAACTCCCGATCTACCTCATACCAGTCATTGTGGTACCTGTACGCGCTGTTTAGACGCTTGCCCTACTGGTGCGATTGTTAAGCCTCATGTGGTCGATGCCAATCGTTGCATTGCTTACCATACAATTGAAAATCGTGATTCAGAATTACCCAAGGCGATCGCCGATAATCTTTCGGGATGGGTGGCGGGGTGTGATATTTGTCAGGATGTTTGTCCTTGGAATCAACGTTTTGCTCGAGAAACGGATGTTGATGATTTTCAGCCTTACGAGGCTAATCTTCAGCCACAGCTAAAAGAATTAGCCGATTTAGATGAAGCAGAGTGGGATCGGCGTTTTCGCGCCTCAGCCCTCAGAAGAATCAAGCCAGATATGTGGCGACGCAATGCTCGTGCTAATCTGAATAAAGAGAAATAATTGTTTTTATTTGACAAATATTATAATTTTTACTGACTATAATTGACATAATTAATTACCCCTATACTGAAAATTCAATGACTGCTAAGGTAATTTTATTTGACTTTGATGGTACTGTTGCTGATACTTACCAAGCGATCGCCAATATTACTAATCAATTATCAACTGAGTTTGGTTATAAAGCATTAGATTCAGAAGAATTATTATTAATTAAAAATTTAAGCTCCCGCGAAATAGTTCAACGTTCAGAAATATCCCTATTTAAATTACCTTTTTTAGTCCGGCGGATTCGACTAGAATTAAGCAAAGAAATTGCTGAATTAGAGCCAATTGTCGATATAAATCAGGCTTTATTAAATTTAAAAAATCAAGGCTATGTTTTAGGTATTGTCACTTCTAATCATCAAGACAATGTCGAGATATTTTTAGCTAAAAATAAATTAAACCATTTATTTCGCTACATATACTCTAGCACGGGTATTTTTGGTAAACATCGAGTAATTAATCAAGCAATTAAAGAACATGCATTAAATAAATCTGAGGTAATTTATGTTGGAGATGAAACTAGAGATATTAGATCGGCTAGAAAAAGCCGTATCCCTGTGATTGCTGTAAGTTGGGGCTTTAATTCTGCTCAAATTTTAGCGGAATACCAACCAGATTACGTGGTAAATAATCCCTCAGAATTATTAGATGCGATCGCACTTTGGCAGTCTCAGCGAGCAAAAACTACAGTTAATTAATTTTTTAATTTTTACCGATCTATAATTACTTATTGACGTTAAAGAAATGTAATCAGTCGAGGCTTCAAGTAATTTTCGATGGCAGTAGGTCATAACAATCCTCAATTCTTATTGTTTGCGCAACATGGATGGGCTGATACAGGTAATTGCCTAGGCAGATTCGCCAAAGCAGCAGCCAATCCTGAGACGATGATTATTGCACCTAGCTTGGGATTAATTAAAACTTTTATTAGAATTGAACCCTTAATTAAACAATTAGAACAAATTGCCACCGCAGCAATCAACAACTATCCTGATATCCCAATCAAAATAGTGGGACATTCTATGGGTGGTTTAATGTGGTTAGAAGTATTAAATCGTAACCCTCAGTGGTGGCAAAAAATTCACTCCTTAATTTTACTTGGTTCTCCTGTGGGCGGTTCAAATATAGCTCGGATCGTCGATCCTTTGAACATTGGTATCGGTACAGCCAGAGATTTAGGTAAGAATCGCCGTAACATAGCCGAAAAAATTGCTCGACAAATTCCGACTCTTTCCGTCGCTAGCGAAATTGGTATGGGTACTGATGGTTTAGTAACTGTGGAAAATACCAAGTTTGACTTTAGTAACTGGCTGCTAATATCTGGTATTCCGCACAACGCGATGCGATATCATCCCGATATGATTGCGATCGTGCAAAACTTTTGGGCAAATCCCCAATTAGGTTTACCGCCGCAAGAAGATCTTACCAATCAGTTTATTCGACGCTTACGTTCTATACCAGGAATGACTGATACCAGCTATCATGATTTTAAGCGATCGCAAATTATTGCTAGTTTTCCTGATGACAATACTCTCCATACCTGGAAAAACCCTTTAGGAGTCAATCATGTGTATCTTGGCAAGCAACAGCAATGTCTTTACGCTGGCTATGTTGGTTTAATCCACGCCAGGGGTTTACGTCAAGTAATCAAAGACATTCAAAAACATACTTCTCAAAACATCTAAAGATTTTTACTCCATTTACTTGACAAACTTGGGTAAGGAATTGCTATACTAACTTTGTTGTAAAACGTTGGGGTGTCGCCAAGTGGTAAGGCATCGGTTTTTGGTATCGACATTCCTAGGTTCGAATCCTAGCACCCCAGTTTAAATACAGTATTTTTGATCTTTGATTGCCAGCTTTTGCCGATCGTTGCGCACCAACTCATTTTTGTTGAGGTGGGGCAATTCTCGCTCACCCTGTTAAAAATAAAAGTTAAAAATCAAAAGTTGTCCGAAGAACTCCTACATACTGTGTATCATTACTGCTATTATTTTCTGGATTAAAAATCGTCCACAAACCTGGAGTCACTGAAATATTATCATTGACCCGCAAGCGATAAAATGCTTCGATATGGTAAGCACGATCATTTTCTTCACGGACATCGCTAGAATCAACATGAGGTGGTATACCAAAGAGAATTCCAGGTAGATTGCCTTCACCGCCAAAGTCGGGAAAAGAAAGACCAACTGCCCCATACCAGGCATTTGCATCATCACCCTCGTTGACGAAAAGAGAATCGGTTTCACCTAAACCATTAGCAATTGCACTCAAACCAGAATTCTTAGCATTTGCCCAGATATATCCACCCCAAGCGTGAATTTGGAAATTCTCCGAAAAGCGATAAAATCCTTGCGTGCCAATAATGTCATTAGAAGTCGCAATATTATCGCCAAAGGGAGATGCAGAAAGAAGGCTACCCGTTCCGCCAGTAAGATTTACTCCAGCACTAGGAGCATAACCGTGAGAATAGGCAACACCAATAGCTCCTTGCTCTCCTATGTATGCTAGATGCGCTAAGGCGTTGTAACCGCCGTTAAATAAACCGTTTTCTGGCAAAGGAGAATCAGGATTATCTGCTAAATAACCTAGAGTTAAGTTGAAGTTTTCAGTAAACTCCCAATTAGCAGCAGCACCACCGCCACCTCGACGAAACAGGGGATTATATGAGCCAAATAGTGAGGGAACTCCATTACCATCATCCGCGATCAGTGCAGGAGTTATAGTGTCTGTAATGTCGGTGTAACCAATGCCGACTGGACCTACTACAAAGGAGAGTGAATCGCTAACAGGAAAATAGTAACGGACATGAGGAATTATCAGATTGTTATTGCTATCATTGTCGAAATTAAGGCGCGTCATTCCCGTACCCGTAATTGCGGCAATTTGACTATTGCCATCAGAATCAAAAAAGTTGCCGAATTCCAGACGGACTCGCAGTAAATCTTTGCCTGTAAAGCTGCTTTCAAAGTTAAGACGACCGCGATCGGCAAAGTAAACTTGGGATTGGTCTTCGTCGCTGCCTACGCTGTTACCAAAGCTATCGCTAACGGCAGTAATAATTTGAGCATTTAGTTTAGTAGTGGTTGTAAACTGTTGTGCCTCTAGTGTTGCCGTACGTGACTCTAAATTATCAACTCGTCCGCGTAAAGTAGCTAGCTCTGCGCCAAAATCGGTCTGTAATCTTTGCAGTACCGACAAGTCTTCAGCCTGGATTCGATTGTTGGTGCTGGTGGTAATTAACTCATTAATTTGGTTGAGACAGGCATTTAAACTGGCAGCAAACTCATAACGACTCAAAGTACTGTTGCCACGATAGGTAGAGTCGGGATAACCTGAAATACAGCCATAGCGCTCGGTTAATGATTGCAGAGCCTGATATGCCCAGTCAGTTGGTCGTACATCAGATAACTGCGAAACTGAAGGAACTTGTGCTTGCAGAGTGCGATCGCCTACGCTGACGCGACTAGCATAATCTCCATCTACTGGAATAGAATTATTTGCCAAAGGCGTTGCCGAGACTGCTGAAGATATTAACCAGAAAATAGGAAAGATAAATAAAATTTTTAGCATTACGTTTTAGATATGATGCAAAATCGTTTGAAATTCATCAAGTAACTTCAGCAAAAATTAAAATTTAGGAGTCAAGTAGGGGCGAATGCCCCTGCATGATTAAAAGTTCGCGTCGCCGTTCGCCCCTACTTTGATAACTGTTTATATATCTTCGAGCTCAATTCCCTTGGTTTCTTTAACAAAAAAGAACACGAAGAATATTGAGATGGCAGCAGCAATTGTATACAGACCGTAGGCAGCTCCTAGCCCAAAATATTGCAATATGGGAGGGAAAGTAGTAGAAACGGCGAAGTTTGCTACCCATTGAATTGCAGCAGCAATTGAGAGGGCAGCACCGCGAATTTTGTTATTAAACATCTCTCCTAACAATACCCAGACCACTGGTCCCCAGGAAAATCCGAAACAAAATACGTAAAGGTTGGCAGCGATGAGGGCGACAATACCTGGTGTGCCACTCAAAGTAGGATTGCCCGCAGCATCTAAAGGAGCATTGCCGAAAATATATGCCAACGTTCCTAAAGTAGCGGTCATACCAATCGAGCCTAGAACGAGCAGGGGTTTACGACCAAATTTATCAACAAAGGCGATCGCAATTAAGGTTGTAATAATGTTTACTGCGGCTGTAATTACTGTGATAGTCAGAGAATCTTGCTCGGAAAAGCCGACGGCTCGCCATAAAATACTGCTGTAGTAAAAGATGACGTTAATACCGACAAATTGCTGGAGTAAAGATAAGCCCATCCCGATCCAAACGATGGGAAGGAGTCCGCCACTTCTGCTTAAGAGGTCCGAAAACTTAGGTTGACGTTCTCGCAAAACCGTTTGCCGAATTTGCTCAATTTTTTGCCGAACATTACCCCCCAAAATTTTGGTGAGAACTTTTGTTGCTTCTGATTCTTTCCCTTGAGCAACTAAGTATCGTGGTGATTCGGGAATCATTAGAGCAGACATTCCATAGAGAACGGCTGGCGGAATTTCCGTCCAAAACATCCACCGCCAAGCGGCTATACCAAAGAGAAATGGCGACTCTGCCGAACCTGCTGATACGGCAATAAAATAGTCGCAAAGTAAAGCGATAAAAATACCGATTACAATCGCTAGCTGTTGGAGCGAGCCTAGTCTGCCTCGTAAGTGAGCTGGAGAACATTCTGCGATGTAGGCTGGTGCAATTACACTAGCTGTACCAACGGCAATTCCACCTAATAGCCGCCAAAAGGTAAAATCCCAGATGCCGATCGCCAGTCCAGAACCAATCGCACTAATGGTAAATAATACCGAAGCAGCGATCATCGCCTTGACGCGACCATAACGGTCGGCAATTTTCCCTGCATAGAAAGCTCCTAGTGCCGACCCCAATAATGCTAGGGATACGGCAAGACCGACCAATACGCTGTTAGCATTGAAACTTGTAGTCAAAGCTGCAACTGCACCGTTAATTACTGCGGTGTCAAAACCGAACAAAAAACCACCAAGAGCAGCAGCAGCAGCAATTAGAATTACATATAAAGTATTGGATTTACGGCGAGAAGTAATATTTGACATAAGTTGTATTTCATAAATATTTGATTATTGGTACATCCCAAAAACCACAGATTGATTAGGATTAGGGGCGATTTACGTGTTAAGTAGCGTCTGTGAAGGAGATATCGCCCTTACCAGATCTCTCGCCGAGAATTTATCTTCTAGACCGTTTGCGGAGTCGGTCGATGATTACGGCCGCAATAATTACTAAACCTTTGACTACTAATTGCCAGAAGTAAGACATATTTAATAGGGTCAAACCATTGTTGAGAACGGCAATGATTAACGCCCCAAAAAGAGTACCGATAATAGTCCCAATACCGCCAGTGAAGCTAGTTCCACCAAGAATCACAGCAGCGATCGCATCTAATTCGTAGCCTTGACCTAACAAACCAGTAGCACTATAAAGACGACTAGAACTCATGATTCCTGCTAAACCTGACAGTAATCCACTTACGCCGTAGACAAATAACAGTACCCGATTCACTTTTATTCCAGTCAGTCTTGCTGCCCGTTCGTTACCACCAACAGCATATATTTGTACCCCCAGAACAGTTTGTCGCAGAACAAACCAACTTACCGCTACGGTTAACAAGGCAATGATTACCAACCAGGGAAGAGGACCGATATAGCTATTACCAATCCAAGCAAAATTGATGTCGCGGTTGATCACCGTCGTGCCATTGGCAACCAAATAGGCAGTACCTCGCAAGGCTGTCAGCGTACCCAAGGTGACAATAAACGGTGGCACATTCAGAAAAGTAATCAGTGTGCCGTTAACTAGACCTAACAACAATCCTGTTAGCAAGGCAGCAGGAACAGCCAGCCAACCAATAGTTGGCAGTAGAGAGACTAATACCGCTACGACAGCAGAAACCGCCAAAATAGATCCCACTGAAAGGTCAATACCGCCAGTAAGAATCACAAAAGTCATCCCCGTTGCCAAGACAATGTTAATTGATGCCTGGCGCAGGATATTAACGGCATTACCTGCGCTAAGGAAGTTAGGACTAAGCAGAGCAAATAAAATGCAGATTAGTAACAAAATCGGCAGAATACCTGCAACCTGAACAAAATTGTTGAGGGAACGACGCTTGCTTGACTTGGGATACTTACCTGCTCTAGTTTCGGCAGGTTTTAAACTTTGTCTCATGATGCTACTACCTCCGTTGCTCCAGTTGCATATTGCATAATATTTTCTTGAGTAATTTCTTGACCCGCACTGTCGTCAAGCTCACCCACTAGCTGACCTTCTCGCATTACTAAAACGCGATCGCTCATGCCGATAATTTCTGCTAGTTCACTCGAAACCATCAAAATCGCTACGCCTTGAGCTGCTAAATCGCTGATAATGCGGTAAATTTCGCTCTTAGCACCGATATCTACCCCTCGTGTCGGCTCATCCAACATCAATACCGTGGGTTTAATCGCTAGCCATCTTGCTAGTAGTAGTTTTTGCTGATTGCCACCAGAGAGATCTACGGCTCTAATTTCTAAATTGGCGAGTCGAATATTAAAGTTTTCCACCGCTTGCTTGGCAATATTATTTACCGAACCCCAATTAACCAAACCAGCCTTGGCATCCTGCTTTAATCGATTTAAACCAATATTTTTGCGAGAACTCATTTCCAGAAACAAACCTTGATCTTTGCGGTCTTCTGGGACGTAGCCAATGCCAGCAGCAATAGCATCACCAGGGGAATTAATCTTCAGTTTTTTGCCATTAAGCCAAACTTCACCACTCGCTTTGGGGTCAGCACCAAAGATCAATCGCGATACTTCTGTGCGTCCTGCACCGACTAGTCCTGCTAAGCCAAGGATCTCTCCTGCATGAAGTTGAAAACTAGCTGGCTGCACCTTGCGCCCGTCACTAATATTTCTGACTTCTAGCACCACGGGGCCAGGATTAGTTCGCCGTTGATGTTCATAAAAGTCCTGCATTGAACGACCGACCATCATCTGTACCAAGCGTTGGGGAGAAATTTCTTGCCTAGTGAGACTGCCAATATATTGACCGTCCCGCAATACGCTAATTCGATCTGCCAGAGCATAGATTTCTTCCATCCGATGGCTGATATAGATAATTGCAATGCCGTTATGGCGCAGTTGGCGAATTACTTCAAACAAACGCTCGGTTTCTCGGTCGGATAAGGCTGCTGTCGGCTCATCCATCACCAAAATACGGCTATTATCTTTTAATGCCCGCGCAATTTCTACCTGCTGCTGTTCGGCGATCGCCAAACTGCCAACGATGGTATTTGCGCCAAAAGTAGCTCCCAAACTATCTAACACTTTTTGGGCTTCTGCTTGCATGGCTTGGCGGTTTAAAAATTGACCCTTTTTCAACTCGCTACCCATATACATATTTTCGGTAACGGTTAAATTGGGCGCAACATTAAGTTCTTGATAGATTAGATTGATACCCGCTTTACGTGCTGAAGCTGGATCGGTAATTTTTGCAGGCTTGCCATTGATGCGAATCTCACCTTCATCGGCAATGTAAGCTCCAGCTAGGATCTTCATTAAAGTGCTTTTACCCGCTCCATTCTCACCCATCAGAGCATGAACTTCTCCTGGATAAATCGTTAGAGCAACATTTTCTAATGCTGAAACACCATGAAATCGTTTTGCAATTCCCCGCATTTCTAATACGGGAGTAACGCTTGATGCCTCGGAATCCGTTTTAATATGTGCTGTCATAAGTAAATCCTGTTAAAAATAATTTTTAATCTGGTTGCTCGAAAATAAGTTATGTAATTAAAACTCGCTTTGCTTAAACCAACTAAAAGCTAAGAGCAAAGCTAAGCTAAGAGCTTTTGTTTTAACAATTAGCTCTAACTTGAATCGGATTAACCAGAATTTTTGGAATATTTGACAGAAATACTCTTAAATTTGTTTAAATATCGCTGACTTGTGCCTTTTTACCAACCTTGTGCTGTGTCAACATTTTCTTTAGTAATTAGCTTGACTGGAATCAAAATATCTTCAGTTTCAAGTTTTTGACCCTGCAAGACCTTATTTCCTACCCTGACTGCGGTTTGGGCCATTCCTCTGGGATCTTGGGTTGCTGTGGCAGCATAGATACTGTCTTCAGAGGCGATCGCATCGATCGCTTCTGGCGCACCATCAACTCCAACGATAAAAAAGTCATCGCGTTTTGCTTGATTAGCAGCCAAATCTGCTCCGACACCACTGGGGTCGTTGATCGCGAAAACCGCATCGATATCGGGGAAAGTAGTCAGCAAGTCACTCATTACTCTCAAACCTGCATCTCGGCTTCCTTCTGCGTTCTGATCTTTAGAGAGAATTTTGATCTTCGGATATTTGGATAACACACTTAAACAGCCATCCACTCGCTCAATTACGGAAGTTACTGGAGGTCCATTAACAATTACTACATTGCCTTGACCGTTTAAGCGATCGGCGATGTATTGACAGCTTACTTCTCCAGCTTGCAGATTATTTGTCGTTACCGTAGCATCTACATCTGCTTCTATGCCTGTATCTACCGCAACCACGACACTACCCGCTTTCCTCGCTCGATCGACGGCTGGTCTAATTCCTTTACTATCAGCAGCATTGAGGACAATTACGTCCGTATCGGCAGCCACAAAGTTTTCGAGTTGATTAAACTGCTGATTTAAGTCATAGCCACTAGAAACTGTAGTCACTCTGACATCATCACCGCCAATCTCTTTTGCGGCTTGTTCGGCTCCTTGCGCCATGACGACGAAGAAGGGGTTGCTTAGATCGCCAACGGTGACACCTACCGAGTCTAACTTTGCATCTTCCTGGCTTTGCATACTTACGTTAGTAGCATTGTCATTAGAAGAGGTATTCGTACAGCCGAAAAGAGTACCACTTACTAGCCCCAAGATGCTAGCAGAGATCGCTGTCTTAATGCGCTTTCCCCTACGCATCGCTATTTTGTTCGCCTTCATTTTTCCCCATCAACTTTTGAAAATTTACTCAAGCCCAGCAGTATTTAAATCTGCCAATTTTTCAAAATTCAAACTAGGTGTAAAAACTTAGACCTATTTTTAGTGCATTACAGTGTATAAGAGACTACTGTTAGTGAACTATTCTTTAATCTTGGCAGACATTTTATGAGAACGTATATTAATTTTCTTTTCCGCTCTGGCTTATGGTTGATGAAGGTAGTGATAAATGGTTGGAAGCTGCTTGTAGTAAAGAAATAGCTTTAGTTGTAGTGCGGGTTTTTTGGCAATTAAAAGTTTAAGAAATTTGAAGTTTGAATAAACTCAAGATTAATTGTGGCTAATTCTAGTCGACGAGGGATTGGCAAGTATATGCCTTCCTTATTTTCACTGTTTTTATGGATCTAGCGATCGCCATAAATTTACTAATCAGAAGGCTTAAGGGAGATTAAACTTGCTATAATTCCTGCTTTTTTTAGCTCGCGTACCAAATGTTGAGCTTGGTATTGATAAAACGATTTTGGTAAGACTATGGGCAGATTATTCAGCCATTGCCGAGCCTCAGTATAATTACATTGCGCGATCTCCATGATTTTCTCTATACCCTTGGCAGTAGCATTTTCAGTCAAAGCTCGATCTATTTGTACCTGCCAAAAACGAGGTAGCATTTCACCCCATTCAATTTGCTGTAAACCATTACTTGTAGCTAATACGATTAAGCGATCGCCAACCTGAAGCTCTACATCTTTCCAAGGCATCAAGTAATGGTGTTGTCGATATTGTTGATAAAGAATCGGCACGACACCATAGCCATGAGCGAACTCAGATAGAAGTAATCCATTGAGAGTATCACCTGCTTCGATGTTATATTCCGTTACCATCACAATGCGCTCGCTTAAGTGAAAGAAGCTAAGAACGTTTTCGCCAAAAGCAGCACAAGCAAAGACTTCCGCTGATAAAACCGCATCACACAAGACTTTAGCATCAACAAACAAAGAAGCTACACTATCATTAAATTGGCGATCTTGAGTACGAATAATTAAGGGAATTGCGGGAGCGATCGCCTGAGCCATCAAGCCAATTTCGAGATTTTCTAGATGATCATCCCCAAGTAACAGGATGCTTTTAGCATTGGCAAGATTTGCCTTAACGAGTGCTTCGGTGACATTACCTTCAACTAGGGGTATGTTAGGTAAAGCCTGTCGTTCCTGTGTGCTAATATTAAGTCCCACTAACGGCTGGTTAAGTTCTTGCAAAATAGCTGCTACTCTTTGCCCCAAACTATTCAAGCTAACGAGTACTACATGGTTGCGTTGTGGTATTGGAGGAGCAGAATCAAAAAACTGGAATCTAGAAGTGACCAAAGCACTAGTCAGCAAGGCATATAATACTCCGACAAAAGCTTGACCGATCAAGGTTAAGCCCAGGCTAAACAACCGCAGCCACCAGGGCATATAGTCAGAAGATTGTAGCGCAGAGGTAAATTTAACCCCGCCAAATAAATCTCCGTATCCTCCCAAGAGCAAAACGGCTGTTGCATAGAAAGCTTCAGAGAAAGTAATGCCAGGATAATAAAAACGGTAAATAAATATCCCAAAAATCCACAGGGTGAAGACAGTAACTGCATAGATAGTAGCAATTCGCCGAATTTGATTTTGGCTTTGGTAGTGATCTTGCCAAAATCGGACTGTTTTCTGCCAGAGCTTATTTGGTGTAATGCTTTGCCAAAATTGCCATTGCCAAGCGCGATCGTGACGCGAAGCTAATCCTTTAGGGCTCTTGATGAAAGATGGCTCGGATAAAGCCAGTTCGCGCACAACTTCAAGATAAATTAGAGTGTCTCCTATTTGTACTATGGCTTCTGGATTCCAGTTATAAAATTGCGGCGGTGTGTGAGAGTCAACCGGGATATGACTCAAGATGCAGCGAGTTGTAAGATTGAGTCTGTATACTGGTTTATCATTACACCAACTATCCTTTGGTTTTACTTGATGTTCAATGACTCGTAATAGTTGCCCTTCTAAAGTAAAATAGCCAATAGCTTCAGATCTTAGCGCTGTCAAAGCAAAAGCATGAGCCGAGAGATGGTTAGGCTCAAAAGCGACAAAATTGCCCAAATTTTCAGACAGCAGTTGGTTAAAATTTTGTTGGTCAGAACTTACAATTAGACGAACCTGCGGATTAATACGCCGTGCGACAAAAGCAGCTTCTATATTAATTCGCTCGTTCTCTGTTACCAAAAGTATCGAACGACACTCTCCGATTCCAGCTTGCTCTAAAACGCTTGCTTGACGACAATCTCCGATGATTAATTGGTCTAGTAAGCTAAGTAATTCGGGAACTTCCCAATATTCGGGTTGTATATCATCAATAGCACGAACTTTGACATTGTAATCTTTAAGAACTGCAACACAGTGTTGCCCTAAACTTTTCAGACCGCATACTAAGAAAAGATCTTGGTTAGTTTCGTGATTAATGGTGTTAGAAGTAGGCATTGTCTGTTGATGGCAGCATTACGGCCAATTGACTAGCGTTATCAATTATTTTTAAGTCAACGCACCATAGTCATTTTCACAAATTTAATTGAGTTTGTGTCCTAAAGGCATCAATCAGAGGCTTTCCTGCATCGAGTAAGCACTCTACAGTTTGGGGATCTGCTGTGTCTGGAGTACCAGAGTTGAAGGGTGGTTGGGGACTATATTCCATCATTAACTGAGTCATTTTAGCTACGTTTTCGCCACATAATAAGTCCAGTAGAATCAAACCAAAATCAATTCCCGAAGTAACTCCTGCGCCTGTAATTTGTGTTCCTGTCGATTACAACTCTTTGAGGAATAACTTCTACCCCCAACATCTTTAGCCGATCTCGAAATGCCCAATGACAAGTTGCTTGATAACCCTGTAACAACCCCGCAGCAGCCAAAATCATTGAACCTGTACAGACGCTAGTAATATATTGAGCTTCTCTAGCCTGACGTTGTAAAAATTCTAAAGTTACTTCATCTTGCATTATCTCAACTTGTCCCATACCTCCGCCAGGGACACAAATTACATCTAGTTGAGGACAATTATCAAAATCTACTGTGGGAGTTAGGATTAAACCTTCATTACTTATTACAGGTTTTAGTGACTTGCCAATTTAGTGGCGCAAGGTTTGACCAATAATAATATTGCTCAAGAGTTATGGATTAGCAAAAATACGGTTAAACAAGCTCTTAAACGAATGTTTATTAAGTTAGAAGTTCATTCTCGAACAGAAATGGTGTTCAAAATTAAAGAGCTTTTAAACCACTAGAAAATATCATCTTCATAAATAGTCAGGTTTTCTGGCTGCGATCGCTGTTCTAATTCAATGTGTATGCCCTGAGCATTCTCCTCTAGCAAATCTTCGATATAGCCAGGCTGCGATGTCTTTGCTTCTGAAAAACTCTCAAAAGGGCCGAAATAGTAAACGCACTGTGGAACTTTGGTACTTATTTTCAGCCAGTAAGGTAGCTTCGAGGATTTTTTTAAACCGATTATCTTTAATAATTTTGTGGTCAAAGACATAGTAAACTTCGCTTTTTAAACAGATATTAATATCTAGAAATAGAGTGTTCTTGCAGTTAAGCTATTTTTCAACTATGGGTATAGTAATTAGAAATGGCAAAGATCTGCTTTTAGACAAAGAGTAATTAAATACATATTTTTATTACACGCCTCAAACAGCAATTATGGGCGATTGCACATAATTGTCAGTACTATAAGCTGATTTAGTTGAGATAGAGAAGATAATTTGCGTTTTTTTTAGAGCATAAAGCTACTCGAGTATATTAATTTACCTTATTTAGAAAAATTTTAATCCAACTATAAGTTATAAGTTAATCTTTTGGCATTACTGCATAACTCCTGATTTTTTGATTAATCTAACTATTTTTGAATTTTTAACTCTGTAATTCTACTTGATTCAATAGTTTTTTGGGATTTTTCACTGAATTGCTTTAATATAATTGAAACTAATCAGAACTTTTTGGTATTTTGCTTAAGTTTTGCTCAGACCTGCAACACAGTATCTATACATCGATAAATTAATCTGCCTAAAAACGCTAAATATTTGTAATACTACAGTTACAAGCTGAAACTATTCATCAAAGAATGTATTTAAAATAAATACTTAATTTTGCCCAGCGATGTAATAAATCTTAATCGATATGTAAAGTATAATGCTATTTACCTAAAATGATAATTTGCTATGTTAACCCATTTATCATTACTAGAACAAGCAGCTAAGTTTAAAAAATCTCGAGCCAATCTGCCAAATTCAGCTGAAGTAGTTGAGGCTTTGCTTGAGCTTGAAAAGAGCGCGAAAGAAAAAACTAAATATTCTCTTGCCGATTTAACTGGCAATTGGAACTTGTGCTTTGTTACTGGAACCAAAAAAGCCAGAAAAAGAGCAGGTATTGTCTTAGGTGCAGGAAAATATATTCCTCGACTTATTAAAATCAAAATTTCTTATCAAAAAGACAGGCAAGAAATTGCCAACATTGGTAAAGTAATCAACTCCGTAAAAATTGGTTTTGTTGAGCTTTCTCTAACTGGGCCTATTAAATTTATGCCGCCCAAAGGAATTTTAGCTTTTGACTTTACCTATCTAAAAATTGTCGTATTAGGGTTGAGTTTGTATGATGGCTATATTAAAAACGGATTAAAAAAAGAAGCGGAGTTCGAGCAAAAAGAAATTAAGCATCAGGCTTTTTTCAGATATTTTTTAATTCAAGACAATTTAATTGCGGCTAGAGGTAGAGGTGGTGGATTAGCTTTATGGAGTCGAGAAGAATAAAATAAAAGAATCGCTACGGTTAATTATTTAATGATTAACTATTCCTGTTGCCAAGTTTTAGTACAGACGACAAATAATTCCACTCCATATTCGTCAGACTGAATTTGAACGGGTAAAGAACGGAATTTAGAATGAGAAAACAACTTTTCTAGATCTTCGGCAAAGCGATAAATTGAGTGCCATTCTAGGATATGTTCCAATAAAACACGGTCGGGATTTGCAGCGTGTAAATTGCCCAAAATTACTGTTCCATTAGGTAAAAGACGGTCATAAATCCAGTCCAAGATTCCAATAAATTCGCGATCGCGCAGGTAATTTGCCATACTGACGCTATAAATCATTTGTTGGGGAGGAATATCAATGTGACTGTAGCCTTCGGCTAATAAAAAGAAATTATCTTGAATAAAGGTCAGATGATCTCGAAAGCCCCATTTATGAGCCACATTGGCAGCAGAGGATAAGTCTTGATGATTGAAGTCAATACAGGTAACGTGAACGTTGGGTGGAGAAGTCTGAAAATAAAGATCCATAATTTCTGAAGCTGTACCACTAGCAATACTAGTCACGGGCATCGGGTTATTCGCTGACCAATGTTTTGTTAACTGTTTGATAGTTTCGGTAATTATGCCGCCACGATTTTTTAAAGCCAAACAGGTAGGCAAAGAACGAATCCAGCGATCTAAATAAATCCCTAGATGTCCATCGCCTTCTGGCTCATTTTGGGAAAGGATTTCGGTAATATAAGAATCGCTGACATAGCCACCTGGACGACGAAAAGAGCGATCAAAGAAGCTACTGAGCATATAAAACGGAAACGTTTCGCGGAAAAGATAAGTCCCAATCGCTTTTTGAATTTTAGGTTCTTGGATAATTTGCTCTCGTAAAGAGCTAATCAGCATATTACAGATTTTATTAATTTGTTCTTGAGCTTCGGTTTCGCTGAGTTCTTTACCGCGAATTGCCTGCTCAATACTGTAAATATTTTTTTTAAACAGCTCGGTTTCGCCGATTAATTCAGGCGGAATAGCATCTTGTCCTTCTTGTCCTGTACGCTGGGTGTCATACGTGGGCGCAATGCGCACCCGTCGCATCAAATGAGCTACTAAAGAAGAAGTCTGACGTAAACGACTAGAAAGATTGTGTGCCAAAGACTGATAAAAACGATCTGATAAACCAGGTACAGAAGTTAGCAACGAATAAAGATTTTGTTGGTCTAACACGCATACTTCTACATTGTCTTGAGCAATTACCGCAGCATTAGTCGGAACTTCTTCCAAAAAAGACAATTCACCAAAAACTTCTCCAGGCTCCAAAAAAGCGATCGCCACATCTCGACCCGAGGCTGCCCTTTCGACTCTGACCATGCCTTTGCGTACTAGATATATTGCCTGAGATAAACGACCTTCTTTTAAAATTACTTCATGCTGTTTATAGGTTGCCACCTGGGCTTTTTCTAATAAAATATTATAGTCTTCAGTAGTTAAATACTTTAATTTACTATCCATTTATATATGGGTTCTCCATGCTGCACCCCAGGTAATAGTTCCCAAAATGATCTCGTCGAGCATCATTGCTGAGAAAAGAATTTGCAGTCAGATAAATTGGGTCGTTGCGCTTGATGGTGAAATAAATTTTTAAGAGCAGCCTGTCTTCTTTGGGGAGATTCGGTTGCTAAATTCCAAAGACTTTCATAGAAGAAAAAAGATATTCCAGCAAACTCACGCTCGCGAGCGATTTTAACCTGCTGATAAATTTTATGCCACAGTATGGGGCGACCTTTTAAACCCGACAAAACACCGATACCTACGGGAATATGCTCCTTGGCTGCTAAGATTTCAGGCTGTTCTAATTCTTGTCTAAAGCTGTCGTTGCGATCGCGATATATCTGGACAATTAGTTCTTCAATCAAGCCTTTTCGCTCCCACTGGTGCCAATCAAGCAAGAAGGAGTTGAGGGAAAAATCCTGGGGGTTGGGAGACAGGGAAACAATTGCTTGAGGGTTATGCTGTTTAATCTCATGAAACAGTGTTTCAACATAAGCCGTAATTTTATCAGCACGCCAGCGCACCCAATCTGCATCTTGAGGGTCTGATGGCGGTAGTTGACCCTGATGCTCTTGTTGATATAGCTCGACCGTATATTCATCGTAGCCAAATTCTGAGGGATAGCCAAAATGGTCGTCTAGCTGAATGCCGTCGATATCGTAGTTACTGACTATCTCGACAATTAAATCCGTCATAAATTTTTGCACATCAGGGCGCAGGGGATTTAACCACACCCGTTGATGTATATCTCCTTCCCACCAAATAGTGCTGCCATCTTCTCTTTCAGTCAGCCACTGGGAATGGCGTTTAGCTAATTCTGAATCAGCAGGAGCCATAAAGCCAAACTCAAACCAAGGAATTACGCTCATTCCTTGCTTATGTCCTGCGGTGATAATTTCTGCTAAGATATCTCGTTCCTGTAGTCCTTCAGTGGGGTCAAGAGCTAATCCAGTAAACGCTTCGGACACTTTGGAAGGATAAAGAGTATAGCCCCAGTTCCAGACTGTCGGATAAACTGTATTAAAATTAGATTCAGCTAACAGTGCGATCGCCTCGGCGGTTTTAGCTGTTTCAAACAGAACATCACTATCTACATTAGTCAGCCATACTCCCCGTATTTCTCTAGGCGTATCGAGCTGGCAAATTTGGTCGGCAGGAGGCTTAATTGTCAATAGCTGGGAATGACCGGGAAGCGGGGTAATTGACACTAAGGTAAGTGCCAAAATAAACAGAAAAATCCACCAAGATAGACGACCTTTTGTTTGGCTAAACTGAACCAATTTATTGGCGTAGATATCAAATGTTTTGGCAATGCGTTCTTTCATGAATGCCGTAATATTTATAGAATATGGCGATTATAACGGTTTATTGCTAGACCTTCTTTGACAAGCCGTACAACTGAATTGAGTTTTATTCAATAATCTTATCCGATGAATATTCGTGATGCTGTAGCAGCAGATTTAACTGCAATTGTCGATATCTATAATCAAAGTATTTCTGGTCGTCTGGCAACTGCGGATATCGAACCTGTCAGTGTTGACGATAAACTAAATTGGTATCATAATCATTCTCCCAATCGTCCCCTGTGGGTAGCAGGTGAACAAAATCAGATGCTAGGCTGGCTTAGTTTTCAAAATTTTTATGGTCGTCCCGCATATCTGCATACCGCCGAAATTAGTATTTATGTGGCAACAGCATATCATCATCAGGGTATTGGTAGTCAGCTTTTACAACAGGCGATCGCTCAGAGTCCTCAACTACGGCTCACCACCCTGCTAGGCTTTGTTTTCGCTCACAATCAACCTAGCCTTAACCTCTTTTCAAGCAATGGTTTTAACCAGTGGGGTTATCTACCAAATATTGCTGAACTTGATGGAATAGAGAAAAGCTTAGTAATTTTAGGGCGTAAGATCGACAGCTAATTCTGCCTCCACTAAATACTAAGAACAAGTATTAAAAATATCTAAAACGATTTGAATCATACAGGCAAATGCCACTAAGGTAATAATTACTAAGGAAGATAGAACACTACTAGCAAGAGCTAAAATTAAAACAAAAGCTGCTGCACCCAAACGATAAAAGGTCAAAATTCTTTTGCATTTAGTTCGTCCTAGTTCGCAAGTTGTCCAATGCAGATTAGAAAGAATCAAAAGACATAAAGCCACTGCTAAACAAAACAAGACTTTTTCACCCATAGCCGAATCATGTCCTAAGCCCTGAATCATTTTTTCTACTCCAACTCCTGTGGCAGTCAAACCAACAGCCAAAGGTAAGTGAGAGTAAAGCCAGGTGAGAGCAACCACCATATCCCCTTTTCTCATCGCCTGGAGGGGAGATTCCTCTACAGTGTCGAAATACATCCACCAAAAGCTGAAGGCGATAGATAAGCCTAATAAAGCGATCGCGATGGAAATTGGAGTCCATCCGATCTCCGATACCCCGCCTACTACGGCAACAATCGATTCACCTAAAACAATAATTGTAAACAGCCCAATTCTTTCGGTAGTATGAGCCATATTGGGTGGAACTTTAACTACTCGCTTCCCTGCTGTTAAAGGAGTAGCAAAATCAACAATTAACCCGATACCCCACAACATAAAACGCCAGGGAATAGGAACAAATATCGAAGCTAACCAAAAGACAATGCTGATCGTAAAACCAATCGCATACCAACTAGTTAAAGGTCTTGCTTGGGGTACATGATATCCCGCATGAAGATATTGACAGATCAACACACCGCGAAATGAGATGTAGCTAAGGGCAAAGCCCACCGAAGAACTGTCTAATCCATGATGAATATTGGCTGCCATACTTGCTGCGATCGCCATTTGGCTCAACGTAATCAAACGATCTACCAAACCATCGTTATTAAAACGAGTATCGTAAAAGGTTGCGCCAATCCAACACCACCATACAGGGATAAACAAAATTCCCAGTTTGACTAGACCCATAAAGTTAAAGTCTTCGTTAAAATTATGGGCTAACTGCGCGATCGCTACTACGAAGATTAAATCGAAAAATAACTCTAACCAGGTTGCCCTACGTTCACCGTCCTCACATTCTTCTCGACGTAATTTTGGTGGTTGAAATATGGCTCTCGTCATGATGATAAGCTCACAAGCATTTAGTTACTCATAAATTTACCAGAAGTATTATCTTAAAGATAAAAACTTCAGCTAAGGGCGGATCGCCCTGACATCGATACATAATTAACCTACATTAGGAGATTAGTTTATGGTTTCAATAGATAGCAAAATCGGCATCATTGGCGCAGGCTCATCGGTAATATTTTTAGCTATCTTGTTGGCGCAAAAAGGGTATCAAATAGATATATTTTAAAAGTCAGCTTTTCCTCGTACCGATGGCTGCGGCATCTTACTAACCTCTAGCGGTATAACAGCACTGCAACAGGGAAACTTTGAGCTATGCGAACAAATGCTTCAGGCCGGAGTTAAGGTGAGCAAATTTGAGTTTCGTAACCTCAAAGATAAATTAGCAAATTCGCGATCGCCCGAATACCAGGCAAATGAATTACCAGGTATGCTGATCCACCGTAAAGTAATTTTAGAAACGTTATTGGCATTTTTGCCTCCAGAATCTCTGCATCTTGATGCTGAATTTGAATCGATAACTCAGACTGAGGATCTGGTAACAGCACATTTCAAAGATGGAACTTAGATGGCAAGGTGATTTGCTGATTGGTGCGGATGGTTTGTTTTCTGCTGTCAGAAAGTTAGTTGTACCAAATGTAAAACCCTTTTACTTAGGCGATCTTGTTTGGCGAAGCGTGGTTGCCGATCATGATTTTTGCACTGATGGCAATTTTATAGTTTATATCAGAGGTCGTGGTATCTATGCCAACTTCTTCGATCTCGGTCATGGTTTGACCCATTGGGGCTTTTTTATGGAAGAAGAAGACCAGCAATATAATCATAATTCTTCGGGTTACGTGCCGATTCCCGCGTCAGAGTTGGCTAAATTACCTGCAAAACCACGAACTGTAATTGAATCTACACCACCAGAACAAATAGTGACGCGCTACTCTTATGATATAGATCCTTTACCAAGACTACATCGGGGCAGGATATTATTAATTGGTGATGCGGCTCATGCTAAAAGTCCGACTCGCGCTAAGGGAATGACCTCTGGTTGGGAAGATGGTTTAACTTTATGCCATATTTTGGTTTCGGCTAAGAGTATTCCTGAAGCCTTAGCTCAATTTGAAGCCGAAAGAAAACCGATTGTTCACGAATATTAAAATACCAGTCGCCAACAAAGCTTAACTATTGGTCGAATGCGTAAAAAGAAAGCAGTTTGACGACTCCCGCCGACATTGTACCCTTGTGGTATAAATCGGGAGACTTCTTTTTGAAGAAAATTAAAATTCTACAATTACAGGAGCATGATCGCTAGGTTTTGCTAACTTTCTAGGTTCGACATCAATCCAGCATTTAGTTGCTTGTTGGTAAAGTTTTTCTGTCAGATAATGATGGTCGATTCGCCAGCCTTGGTTACGCGTAAAACCGCCAGAGCGATAATCCCACCAGCTATAGTGTCCTCCGTCGGTGGTAAATTTACGAAAAGCATCTCGCAAACCAAGTTTTAATAGCTGATTTAGAGCATTTCTTTCTCCAGGAGAAGACATAATGTGTTTATCTCTGGCCTTATCAGTGTAAATATCTTTATCTTCTAGAGCAATGTTAAAGTCACCGCAGACGCATATTTTTGCTTCTTTTGTTTGTAGAATTTGCAGGTATTCTCGCAGCATTTTAAGCCAGTTAAGCTTGTATTCATATTTTTCACTAGCGATCGCCGCTCCGTTAGGCACATAAAGATTAACAATCCTCACGTCGCCAGCAATCCCGCTAATTACCCGTTTCTGCTCATCTAATCCTGCATCCCCTACAATCGGACTAAACCCGCAGGTTACTTCCCTAAGTGGATTTAAACTAAAAAGAGCTACGCCATTATATGACTTTTGACCTGAAATATAAACGTTGTAACCCAAATCTTCAAAAGGCGATCGCGGAAAGTCACGATCTTGGACTTTAGTTTCTTGTAGACAAAGCACATCTACCTGATATTGGTGTAACCAATTTGTCACAATTTGTAGGCGAGTGCGAATTGAATTAACGTTCCAAGTAGCTACTTTCAATGATTAAATCCTAATTATTAATGCTCGAGTAAATTATCGCCATGAAATCTCAGTTATCAACCCTTGATGTTTTTGTTTATGGCACTCTCAAGCCAGGAGAAGCTAATTATTCGGCTTACTGTGGCGCAAAAGTAGTATCTCAAATACCTGTTTATACCAGGGGAGATTTATATGCCTTACCGATAGGCTATCCTGCCATGAGCCAGGGAGAAAACCAAGTTCACGGAGTTGTTTTAAGGTTTAACGATTTCAGCATTTTAGCTAGTTTAGATCGACTTGAAGATTATCATGAACAACGAACCCCCGAGCTAAATGAATATTATCGACAGTTAGCTTCAGTTTATAATTACAGCGATCGCTTAATTGGTCAAGCCTGGGCATACTATATGGCGATCGCTAGAATTAAACAACATCAAGGAAAGAAAATTACTTCAGGTTGTTGGACTGGTTCACTAAATATTTCTTTAAATTCAAGTCAATTTTAGAGTTATTGACAAATCATCAATAAAATTAACTTGAATTTATTTGCGCGACAAATAAACAAATAATCGATCCGAAGCTAAACTGGAAAATGCTCTCAATCGCCTGGGTCTATGTCCAACCTAAAAGAATCGCCCAAACCTAATTCTGATATTACCGACTATGAATGGGGAGTTACCCCTCACCCAGTTAAAGCAACTATTGATCGCCTACAGCAGCTACTCCAACAAAAGCAGGATAAATTAGAGAACTTACAAAAAGAAAACCAGTGGTTACGAAATCAGCTTGATTTGACTTTAGACAAACCCAATCGTCCTCACGTACCACCTGTACCAGAAGTCTTACTTTGGGCTGCTATTGGCGTAATTTTGACTACTGGTGGTACTTTTATTCCAGCTTATACTATTGCTGCTCCTTGGTCATGGTGGGGAAATGGATTTGGGGTTCAAACTTTGGGAGTTAGCTATCAGGTAGGTGCAGTATTGCTTACCGCTTGCTTGGGTGGCAAAAATGCTGCTTTGATCTCGCAAACTGCTTATGTTTTGTTAGGTATATCAGGATTGCCTATCTTCGATCGCGGTGGTGGTTTAGATTATCTCCAACAACCCCACTTTGGTTATCTAATTGGGTTTATTTTAGGTGCTTGGCTGTGTGGCTGGCTGTCCTTCCAAACACTGGTAAAGTTTTCAACTTTAGTTGCTAGCTGTTTGGCTGGGCTGATTGTAATTCATCTAATAGGTATTATTTATCTTACGGTGATGTATTACACAACTGGTTTGGAAGAAGAAATTAATTCTCTCATCCAGGCGATCGCTATTTATTCAATTCATCCCCTTCCAGGACAATTGGCGGTAGTTTGTGCCGTAAGTTTAGTTGCTTTTGTGATGCGAAAAATGATGTTTACTTAAAAGCCGATCGGTTTTTAGCTATTAGCTATTAGCTATTAGTCTAATTAAACAAGATCCAAAAAAAGACGCTCTAAATAAACGCCTTAATAAATAGCTCATAAATAATTTTTAGTTCATCGGCTACTCAAGTTTCTTCAGATTATCAATTCCACCTAAGAATTGATCGGTTAACAAGTTCCATACGGTACGGTTTTCATTGATTTTAATATTGGCTTGAACGTCCATTCCAGGCTGAAGATATTTCTTTTCATTCCTAATCGTGAGATAATCCTGAGCGAGTTCCACCTTAGCAACATAGCGGAAAAAATCATATGGTGGTTCTGGCTCTAAAGCACTGGCACTGATGAATTCCACTTTGCCTTTAATATCGCCATATTCACTGTAGTTAAAGGCACTAATCCGCACGTCGGTTGTCATTCCTTTGCGGACAAAACCAATATCTTGAGGCGCAATAAATATTTCCGCTACTAAATCTTCGGTCGGCACAATTTGCAGCACTGGATTGGCTGCTTGACCAGCAGGAGGGACGTAGCCAGGATAGGCGCGGAGATCGAAAACGTCTCCCGTAACGGGAGCAACAATTGTTTGATATTTCAGATTTTGTTCGGCACTGCTAATTTGACTGTTTATTTCGGCAATTTGCTTATCGTTTTCCACGATGGTTTTATTTAGTTGGCTATCTATTTCTGACAGTCGCTTACTGTTTTCAGCCCGTTGATCGTACAGCTCTTTTTTAGATAGAGTAGTAGTGTTGTTTAACTGTTCTCTCGCCTGGGCGATATCTAGATCCAACCGCTGTTCTTCTTGTAATAAACGGTTGATTTCCGCTTGCAGAGTCGTTGCTTCCTGTTGTTGACGATCGCGCTCTAGATTTCCCTCCTTCATGTCATCTACCATTGAGGCATTGCGATCGTTAACTTTTTGCCTTTGTTGATCGACCTGAATTTTGGCGATTCCTCCCTCTTTATAGACAGGCATAATAGCGTCTAAAGTTTCACGTTCAATTTTTATGCTATCTTCTGCCTGTTCGATCGCCTCTTGGTTGCGCTGCTTGATTTCGATTAAATTTTGCTTTGCCGTATTTAACTGCGCTTGGCTGTCTTGTAATTGAATATTGTTTTGCTGTAATTGTTTTTCTAGCTGTTCAACTTCTAGTCTGGCTGTTGCTGTTCGCTCTCTAATATCTGCTTGAGAGGCTGCTAATCTTGCCTGTTGTTCTGAGCCTAAGCTACCTCCAGACTCACCCAAAAGACGATTAAATAGCTGATTTTCTGCTCTTAACTCGGCTCGATTACGAGTTAAATAAGTCACTTCCTTAGGGATTTTCAATGACGCGATCGCGCCATTAATATTACCAGAATCGAGATCTCCTGCCATCAAAGCGCGATAAAACTTATTTTCCTGAGTCAGAGACTTACGCACCTGGCTTAGAGAATCAACCTGTGCCTTAGAAGTAGTAGAATCTAAAACCAGTAACACATCTCCTTTTTTGACTCGTTGTCCTTCCTCAACCTTGACTTCTTCGACGACACCATTGGTAGGCACTTGAATTTCTTGTAACTCACCTGTTGGTTGAATTATGCCTGTGGCAGGAATCACCTGTTCAATTTTGGCAAATTTAGCCCAAATCAAACTAAACGCAGTTACTCCAACAATGCACCCCATAATCAATCGAGACCATCTAGGAGAAGAGCGTAGAATTACTGTTTGCTCAAATTTACGAGTGTTGATTGAAGCAGGATTGCGTTTAGCCAAAGTAGAAATATCTCTAGCAGATTTACTGCGAACTAGTTCTCCTGGGGGATAAGATTTTTCAGAATGAGCCACGGTTTCTGGGGCGCGAGTTGCCAAAGGAGATATAGCTGGTAGTTTTGATGCGTCTTTTGGCTGTGGTAGAGCCAAATTACGGTAAATTCCTGGTCCAATTTGAGCATAGCCACGATGAACCGATCTGATTGCATCCGTCAATTCTATGGCTGGAGTACCTTTGAGCAGATAGCCCATCGCTCCAGAGCTAAGAGAGCGAGCTACATATTCCTGATTATCAAAAGTACTAAGCACTAATACTTTGACTTTGGAAAATTTTTGGCAGATCGCCTTTGTCGCTTCCATCCCGTTCATTCCAGGCATTTCCATGTCCATTAGAACAACATCTGGAGCGAGAGATTCTACCTGTTTAACGGCGTGTTCTCCGTTTTCAGCAACTCCAACTATTTCGAGATCGTGTTCTGCTTTGATTAAGGCTTTTAATCCTTCCCTAATCATTTTTTGATCGTCTACGATTAGAACGCGAATCATACTATCGGGCGGGGTAGCAGCATCATCATTTACATGTTTTGTTTGACCTGCATCTGAGGGCAAACTGCTACTACCTGAAAGGTAATCACTATTACCGTTGTTGGATGAGTTCATAATGTTAGATAATTAGTAACTTCTTCAAATATTAGATTATGAGCTAGCTTCTTATAGAAAAATGTAATTATGGTTAATTATCACACTGAACATTAATCAGCATTTTCAATTTAGTTTAAGGGTAGTTTAAGGGCAAAGCCAGTTCTAGATTTTGGCTCAATCAAAAAGGAATCATTTGCTTTTTCTAAGATTAATTATGTATTTTTCTAATTAAATAAATTAGAGTAAATTAAGTATTTAACATAACCAGTCCTTTATAACTGATATTTTAGCTCTTCGACATCAAGAAATTCTATATTATTTAAAGAGGATATTTTCATGACATCTTAATTTCGCTACTATAATTATTCCCACTCTTTGGGAATAATCTTACAAAAACTTAAATAAAATCAGTTTGGCATACAATTACATACAATTAGGGTAACCAGCTTTTCCATTTTCTGAACTCAATTATTTAAGATTATGACTACGGCAAAATCAACCTCTACAGGTCAAAATCAAGACAAAAATCTAGAAGCTATGAGAAAATTTGCCGAAAAGTATGCTCAACGCACAGATACTTATTTTTGCAGTAATTTATCAGTCACTGCTGCGGTAATTAAAGGATTAGCCCAGCACAAGCAAGAATTAGGTTCTCCTCTATGCCCCTGTCGCCACTATGAAGATAAACAGGCAGAGGTAAAAAAAGCCTATTGGAATTGCCCTTGTGTTCCAATGCGGGAAGAAAAGAAATGTCACTGTATGTTATTTTTAACTCCCGATAACGCCTTTGCCAGTAATATTCAGGAAATCAGCACCGAACAAATCAATCAACTTTGTAGTGAAATGGAATGAAGATATTACAAGTCAAGAGTAGCTTAACTATCTTCCTTTGACTATAACCCTACAACCCTGCAACGCCGCATCATCGATCAAAGCACTTTATTAGTATGGCAGCATCACCAGAATTTGAACGAGGAATCGCTGAATTCAATCAGCAGCAGTTTTACGCCTGTCACGATACTTTAGAAGCTATTTGGGTTGATGCTCCTGAAGCAGATAAACGTTTTTATCAGGGAATTCTACAGGTTGCAGTGAGTTGTTATCATTTAAGCAACGATAATCTGCGCGGGTCAATTATTCTTTTAGGAGAGGCGGTTAAACGCTTATGCGATTATCAGCCAGAATATGAAGGAGTAGATGTTGAACAGCTACTCGAGCAAGCGATAAATCTGCTTCAAGCATTACAACAGCTAAAGCCAGAGCAAACTAGCAATTTTTTTCAGCGGCTACAGCATAAGCATTCACAGAAGCAAGCCGAAACTACAGAAGATAATTCAGAATCTATCGAAGATTTAATTGCTAGCTGTCAAATTCCCTATATTAATAAAATTTAAAAAAGCTATTAGCTAATAGTTAATAGCCCTTCGGGTTCAGCATTTGCGACGCGAAGCTATATGCCCTAAAGGATAACGCTTAGTTTGGTGGAAACCCCCATGAGCGATTGTCGTAAGACAGCCTCTGAAGGGGAAAAGTCTTAGAAGATCCCAATGCAGCAGGAATCCCCGTCATTTATGCGGGGGGTGCGATTCGTTCATACGAAATCCTATATTTTAGGAGGGATGTATGGCTTCTGTTAAGTAACCGAAAGGTAGAGTTCGCACTTTAATCCTTAACAGATGATAACTTGTATTTCTTCAAGGTGAGGCTAGTAACCTAGAACACCAAGTCCTTGTCCTCTTGTGCGGAGGAAAAAAGTACACAGCGTCCCTATCGGCGACGATAGAGAGAAGTTTCCCTTATATCTGGGATGACAACCCAGATATAAAAGCGGGAGTGAAAGCGAACAGAGCGATAATTGCTGAAAACGTCTAATCGCTAACATGAGTTTTATAAGCGACCTGGACTGAGGATAACACCGAGGAATAGGAAATCGTGGGGTAGACAAACTAATCATTTACTGAACCATCTTAAACAAGGAGGCAAGGGATATAAGCTAGTGGTGTTAAAGACCACACCTTGCTACCCGAAATATCGGGACGAGTTTAGATTTACGTAGCTCTCTCGTTTTACGTAACGCACAATTAGCTCATACAGGTGGATAAATGAACCCTAACGGACTCAAATCAACTGTATATGCCGTCATATACAGCAAAGGAATACAGGAACGATAGTAACTCAACCTCATCCCCAGATTAACTGGTAGGTATCGTCAAAACCGTATGGTGAGATTGAGGAAGATGGGTCAAGAAGCAAAAGCCTAACCTGAAACCAGTAATGCCTGAAAAGGGACGGGGTAACGCCCAGGATAAGCAGACGTGACTCGCAATATATCAATGTGTAAGGGTACAAGTAGTAGTATATATGCCTAATACAGACTCAATTAAATTGAATACTGTGGGATGGGACGATATTAATTGGCTTAAAGTCGAAAGATATGTCTATAAGCAACAAAAGCGCATTTACGCAGCATCTCATCATGGAGATATAAGACAAGTTAGAAAACTTCAAAAGACATTAATGAGGTCATGGTCTAACAAGGTTCTAGCGATTCGTAGGGTAACACAAGATAATCGTGGCAAAAAGACAGCAGGAGTGGACGGTAAGAAATCACTGTCCCTATCAGCACGTCTTAAGCTCATAGGGCAATTAAAACTTACAGGGAAAAGTAGACCAACTCGAAGAGTTTGGATACCTAAACCTGGAAAGGAAGAAAAACGCCCATTAGGAATACCCACTATTAACGACCGCGCCTTGCAAGCGTTAATAAAAAACGCATTAGAGCCAGAGTGGGAAGCTCTATTTGAGCCAAATTCCTACGGCTTTCGACCAGGACGATCCTGTCAGGATGCAGTATGGGCAATTAAAAACGCCATACAGAATAAAGCAAAATACGTGCTTGACGCTGATATTGCGAAATGTTTTGACCGCATCAACCACTTAGCCTTACTACAGAAACTCGGTTACACGGGTAAATTCAGGCAACAAATTAAAGCCTGGTTAAAATCTGGAGTCATAGATCAAAAGGTATTTACTGCCACATCTGAAGGAACACCGCAAGGTGGGGTTATAAGCCCCTTACTTGCTAATGTTGCTCTACATGGAATAGAAAATATGTTAATGGAGTTCGCCAAAACTCTTGATATGAAGAGGAAAGACAAACCTAAAAACCAGATTAGCTGGCAACAAAAGGTTAAGTCCCTTACGTTTATCAGGTATGCAGATGACTTTCTCCTAATACATCATGACCTAAGTGTAGTCCAAAGATGCAGAGAATTAATCTCTGAGTGGTTAAAAGACATGGGACTGGAACTAAAACCATCCAAAACCAGAATCGCCCACACTCTAATTACAGAGCAAAGCGAAGACGGAAAAGCTGGATTTGATTTTCTTGGATATCATATACGACAATTTCGTACAGGTAAACACAGAAGCTCAATACATCCCAGCACTAAGGAAAAACTAGGTTTTAGAACGCTCATTATTCCTTCCAAAGATGCTTTAAAAAGACATCAACAGAAAATTAAAGATGTTATCAAAAAGCACAAATATTCCCACCAGGCAAAACTAATAGTTGAGCTTAATCCAATCATTAGAGGATGGACAAACTATTATTCATTCCAAAGATGCTCAAACAATGGGGATACTTACAGGACAAGACCGCTTGGTTTTTCTAAAACTCAGAGCATGGAGTCGTCATCGTACAGGTGACTGGTACAAAGCTCGAAAGAAATATTGGACAACCATTGATAAAAATAATTGGGTATTCGCAACCAGAAAAAAGAAGATGAAAATCCTCTTCGGTTACTAACACACACTGAGTTCGGAAGCAGAGGTTCTGAGTACGTGAAAGTTAAAGGCGATTCTAGCCCATTTGATGGAAGGTTAATTTACTGGAGTATTAGGATGGGTCAAAATCCCGATATGCCAACTCGGAAAGCCTCACTGCTTAAGAGACAAAAAGGTGTATGTTCTTGGTGCTGCCTACAATTTCGTGAAGGAGACCTGCTGGAAACCGACCATAACATCCCTCCCGCCAAGGGCGGGAAGGATGAATATAGGAATCTACAACTTCTTCACGGTCATTGCCATGATAAAAAAACTGCCCTTGATTTAGAGTTTATTAGGAATCAAAGATTCATGAGATATATGAAGTACATTAACCAAGAACTAGATAAATGTAACTGGTTTTGGAATGATAATGATTTGCTAATTGTCTCTAATGAAAAGAGTAGGATGTCCTACTGACAATAGGAAATATATTGAGTAGCCGAGTGAAGGGAAACTTTCACGCTCGGTTTCGGACGGGAGGGGTGTAGTGGTAACACTCACTTCGACCCTTCTAGCGTCAAAATACTATTACAATTAGGATTGCTGACCAAACTGACAATAATAATTTTTGACAATCTATGACAGATACTATTTTTGGCAAGATTATTCGTCGTGAAATTCCTGCCGATATTGTCTATGAAGATGATTTAGCTTTAGCGTTTAAAGATGTTAATCCACAAGCACCAACGCACATTTTAGTTATTCCTAAAAAACCAATTCCTTGTTTATCGGAGTCCGCTCAAGAAGATGCGGAACTAATGGGACATCTATTGATGACTGTAAAGCAGGTTGCCGAACAAGCAAACCTAAGCAATGGATATCGAGTAGTAATCAATAACGGTGCAGATGGCGGACAATCAGTCGATCACCTACATTTACATATTTTGGGCGATCGCGCGATGAAATGGCCCCCAGGGTAAGTAGTAAGTAGCAACCTTCAATTCACTAAGGCGTTGGAGGGCTAGGTGGGGTGGGGAATGAGTCGATGCTGCTGGGCAAGCCAGGAAGAGCGGGATTTACGCCTGGAGTAGGAGGAACTGGTGCTGGTTGAGAGCCTTGTGGTAAAGTGGCTAGAGCAACGCGATCGCCACCTACTTCGCGTAAAATATCTAATACTTCTACTACTTCTCTATAGGTTGAATTTTTAGCTGCATATAGAGTCATTAAACCATCAGGATTAGCTTGATTATATTTTTTGATTTCCCAAGCTAAATCGCTACGGCTGACTATGTTTTTATCGACGTATAGCTGACCAATATCATCAATGGTCACGATCAAAAGATTTTCCATCTGAGGCGTACCCGTTTTCGCCTGGGGTAAATCTAGGCTGATTGCTTGCTGACGGGAAAAATTGACGGCTGCCAAGATAAAAAAGATCAAAATGCAAAAAATTACGTCAATTAAGGGCAGTATTTCGATATTTGCGTTACTTGAGTGACTATCATCCTGCCAGAGATTTAGAGGTTTAATTGGTTGGGGCCGGTACTTTCTACGACTCATACAAATGATTCCTGATTACTGTACGGACGTTCCATCGAACGTCTCGACTAATTATTGGCTAGGTGGCTTGATTTTGACGAAAGAATAATCATCTTGATTAACAATCTTGGGATTTTCAGCCTCCGACTGCATCCAGCGATCGCGATACATAACTTCTAAACGGCTACCAGTACGACGTAATATTCTGATTTGATTTGCCCAAAAAGCTTGAAACAAACGATAAAAACTTAGGCTAATAATTGCCACTAATAGACCAGTGGCGGTAGAAATTAAAGATTCACCAATACCCAAAGTAACACCAGATGAATCTGCTGTACCTAAATCGCTAATCTTAATTGCGCTTAATGCTTGAATTAGCCCCCAAACTGTACCAAATAATCCTAGCAAAGGAGAAAGAGCAATAATCGCTTCGAGAATTTTATCCCCCTTACGCATCCGAGCTAACTGTTCTTCTGCTGCCGATTCTAAAGCAAGATGGAACATCTCTGGGTCGGGATCGGACAGTCTAAACGGGGAATAGACAAAATTACCCAACGGGTGATTAATATGTTCCTGGGCAATTTTACCGACCAAATCCCAATTGCGCTCGGCTGCTTCCATAATCCGATTAAAGATTTGTTTCTCTTGAAAAACCACTCGCGACCAAAACCAAAGCCGTTCTAAAATTGTTGAAATTGAGAGAACAGAGAGGAATAGCAGGGGATACATAGAGATCCCACCTTTATCAATAATTTCTAATAAATTCACCTTGGCCAATTACCTCCATTAATATCTTTGGTTAAGATTAGTTCTCGAACAGTTAAAGTTATTCCAGTCTAAGTCCATAAATGCAAATAACACAGCTTGCCAAAAAATTTTAGTTCCTAAATTTTTTCTAACATGGGTTTCGATCTCTGTCTATACTCCCTCCAAAAAGCGATCGCACATTTTATAGTTTCTAATCGTTAGTCTTTAAAGATATTTGGTTAAAATCAACAGTTAATAATGGCTAATTGGCAAGAATGATGAAGTCAACTGCGATCGCAACTAAACAAGATCCTGCTTTTGCTGATTCAGATTCAAAATCTCTCTAGCAGTAGCATCAGGCTGTTCTAAATGAGGAACATGACCACAGTTATCGATCCAGACTAGCTTACTATTAGGAATAGCTCGATTAAATTTAGCAGCATCTTTAGTTCCTAGTATTTTGTCTTGCTTGCCCCAGATAATTAACGTCGGCTGTTGTATCTCAGAAATTCTTTGGACAAATGAACCATAACCACCGCTTTTAGTAAAAGCAATCAAAGATTTATTCCAATCTAGGCATTTTAAATGTAGTGCAGCGCAGGCTTGGGCATCTAAACTGGCAAAATTCTTATTGAAATAGGCAGCGCGACTAATGCTTTGGCGAATTTTAGGGTTGCGGAGAAATTCTGTGGCGAAAGTATCGATCGGCGGAAACATAAACTTACCGATCGCAGGTTGTTTAGCCAAACCCGCACTGTCTACTAAGACTAATTTTTCCACCGCATCAGGATAGGTAAGAGTGAAATCTATCGCTGCTGCACCTCCCATTGATGCCCCTACCAAGATGACAGGCTGCTTGATGACGGTTTTCCAGAAAAGATTGAGATGGGTTTTAATGTTTTCAGAATTAAGCGGGATATCTAAATTGCGCTGGGTAAAGCCAAACCCTAAAAGATCTACCGCATAAGTCGATTGCTGTGCTGCGAGTATAGGTAATAAACGACGAAATTCCAATAAAGAACTATCAAAGCCGTGTATTAGTAAGATAGGCGTGCCACCGCTTCCCTGGTTAATATAAGTAGTTGCAATATCCTGATTACTCAAAGACGTAGAGATAAATACTTGTTGAATCTGTTTGGCTAAATCAATAGACGTAGCTTCGGTTAAACTGCTAGCTTCGGGAGGAATGCAACTAGGAAACATGAATAAATGAGCTGGGATATTAAATAGTATTTTTTGTAGCTATTAAGCTATTAATCAAATTAGCGCAAAATGGAGTTGCAATAATTATCTTACTGTTGCTAAATTTAATTGCCAGAAACGCCCAAAATCTCTAGTCAATATCAGCCATTAGAATTATTTATCGCATCAGCTTAAGCATGGTAAGCTGCTTGTCAAGAGAATTTACTGTAGTTTATCTATGTTTCAAGGCAATGAAGCGGGTACAGTAACGAGTACAAACTGGCGCGGTTACAGGATTGCAGCCTGGGTAGGGCAATTTCTTTTAGCGATCGCCACGGTAATTATTTTAGTTCGTGTTGGTTGGCAAGCAGCAATTATTTTGCTGTTCTTTTTGGTTGCTTCTTTGGTTTTCGTAATTAAAGATCGCAACTTACCAACCTTATTTGATTTTTTGTTTGTTTTGGCAGCGTTACTCAATGCTGGAGGATGGATTGGTCTATTTTATCAGCCAGGCCCTTATGATGAAATTACTCACGCTTTCACAACTTTTTCGGTTACCTTAGCACTTAGTTTTATCGTCTATAGCTCAATGCTAACAGTGTTTCGCTCTCACCGTCGGCTGTACCTGTTGACTATTATTTCGTTTGGGATTGCTATTGGTGCGCTGTGGGAAATATTTGAATGGGTTACGGCCACGATTAATTCTTTAGACGATACTATTGTCGATCTGATTATGGATACTATTGGGGCGATCGCAGCATCCTTATTAAGTTTGCGCGCTTTACAAGAGAAAACCAATCCGCGATCATCCGAACGAGATGTTTAAAGTTTAATAATTAAATATGCAGCATTAGTTTTCTAATTATTTTCTGGATTTGAACCAGTTGATGGCTTTAGTTTTGATCTCGGGTTCAGTTAAAAGTCCTTGACTAGGGCTAAAAAGAAATGCTAATAAGAAAAAAGCAAAGATTACCATGACGATCGCCGCACCCGAAGGGAGATCGAAATAATAGCTGCCGTACATCCCTGTAATGCCTGAAACTGCGCCAATGATTGAACCCAGAAACATCATTTGAGATAGTTCTTTGACTAATAAGTATGCCGTAATTGCTGGACCAACTAAGAGTGACATTACTAGTAAGACTCCAACAGTTTGCATACTGGCAACAATGGTTAAGGTGATAGCGCAAATTAAGCCGAAATGGAGTAAATTTACTGGTAAACCACAGGCTTTCGCTCCTAAAGGGTCAAAGGTATAAAATTCTAATTCTTTATAAAAAAGTTTAGTCAATAGTAATATGATTACCGAGATCGTTACGGTACGCCAAACATCACCGCTAGTTACGCCTAAAATATCTCCAAACAGAATTTCGTCTAGGTTAATTTGATTAGTTTCTAAACTAGTAATTAAGATTACGCCTAATGCCAGAAAACTAGTGAGAGTTAATGCCATTGCTGCATCAACTTTAATTCGCGATCGCTTTTTAATAGTCATCACGACTAAAGCACTTAATACCCCTGCCACAAAAGCACCAATTATTATATTTATCTCTAAAAAAAAAGCAATTGAAATACCTGGTAACACGGCATGAGAAATTACTCCACTCATCATGCCCATCTGCTGCAAAATTGAATAGCTACCAATTACTGCGCCGAGAATCCCTAAAGACAAGCCGATCGCGATCGCTTGACGCATAAACTCAAATTCTAAAGGTTCAATTAACCAAGTTAGCATTGGCAGGGTGATTAATAGTTAGTGGTTCAAGTGCAGGATTATAATATCTGTCGTAAGCTTGATTAATATTTTCGTTGGTTAACACCTCTTCTTTTGAACCAAAGGCAATTAACTTTTTATTTAATAATAATAATCGATCGTAATTAGCTAAAGTTTCACTCAGATCGTGACTGATGACCAATAGAGTTTTTTGTTGTGCTTTTAGTTCAGCGAAGATCTCAAAAATAACTGCTTCGGTTTGTCGATCTACATTATTAAATGGTTCATCAAATAATAGCAAATCCGCTTCTTGCGCGATCGCTCTGGCGATAAAAACACGCTGCTGTTGTCCCCCTGATAGTTCTCTAATCTGACGCTGGCGATATTGCCACATTCCTACTCTTTCGAGAGCATTTCTGACCAGCCTCATCGAATGACGATTATGCTGTCTAAACCAGCCTGTAGTAGCCACTCGCCCCATCATTACGACTCTTTCTACCGTGACGGGATAGTCCCAATCAATTTGCGATCGCTGAGGTACATAAGCAACTTTGTTGAGCTGTTTGGCAACTGGCTTACCCATCCACTTTGCCACCCCATCCGCTAGAGGCACTAATCCTAAAATAGCCTCGATTAAGGTGCTTTTTCCCGCACCGTTTGAGCCTAACAAACCCGTTACTTGCCCAGGTTGTAGCGTAAATGATACGTTTTCAATTGCCCAAATATGACGATAGTTTACGCTTAGGTTACAAACTTCTAGCATTGATGAATAAAAATGAGATCCGTTATCATTCTACATTAAAATAATTAGAATCATTCTCAGGCTGAATTATTTGTCAGCAGTAAATCACAATTATTTTTATGTTTAAACACAACGGTGTCAGAAATATTTTTAGTTTAGCTATTGCAGGCATAGTTGCCAGCGCGATCGCCAGCAGCATTATTAAAAATCGCAACAATATTGCTCAAGCCCAAGAAAAGCCCAAAGTAGTAGCATCGCATAATGTAATCTGCGATTTAGTTACCACAATTGCTGAAGACACACTCGATTTAACTTGCCTAATTGACGATAATCAAGATCCTCATACCTATAGCCCTACGCCCTCACAACGCAAGGCGATCGAGGAAGCGCAATTAATTTTTTATGGCGGTTATCAGTTAGAACCCAAGGTAATTAATTTACTAGAGGCCACTGACAATAAGATACCCAGAATAGCCTTATATGAACAGGTAGTTACCGAACCGCTCGTGTCAGAACATGAACATGAAGAACATTCTGAAGCAGAAGCAGGACACGACCATGAGCAAGAGTCTGAATCAGAATCAGCCAAATCTGAGCCAGAATTAGAAGCAGATCCCCACGTCTGGCATAACATCGAAAACACTGTGGCGATGGTCGAAGCGATCGAGTCAACATTGCTGCAAGTAAACCCACAAGCAGCCGAACTTTACTTAGTGAATAGCACCGCTTTAACCGACCAACTGTGGCAGCTTGATGCCTGGATCGATGAACAAATTGCTACTATTCCCGCAGGGCAAAGAGTTTTATTCACAACCCACGACTCGCTTAATTATTATGCTCAAGCTTACTATTTAGAAGATTATCGAACTTTACAGGGTTTGAGTTCGTCAGTCTCTCCTACCGCTTCTCAAGTAAGAAAACTATCGGCAGAAATTAAACAGGCTGGAGTACCCACGATTTTTACCGAATCTACGCAGAACGATCGCGTTATCAATAATGTCGCCCGTATTGCTAATGTTGAACTATCCCCAGAAAAGCTGTACGTCGATGGGTTAGGACAAGCCGAAAACTACACCGAAATGATGTCTCACAATACCTGTGCGATCGTTAATGGGTTAGGTGGAAAATGTAAACCTTTTGCAGCCAAGAATTAACTTGCAGGTTGACTTAATAAATCATCTAGTTCATTCTTAGCATCCAACTCATAAAGATCGTCGCAACCTCCTACATGATGGTCATTGACAAAAATTTGAGGCACTGTTTTTTTATTATTTGCCCTCTGCGCCATATTGTTGCGGGCAGTATCATCGCCATCAATCTTATACTCAGTAAAATTTACCCCTTTCCACCATAAAAGCAGTTTGGCACGGATACAAAAAGGGCAGGTAGCCCAGGTATAGATCTCAACATTAGCTTTAATACGCTCTGGATGACGGTTGAGTATCGGATTAAGGAAATCTAGCATAATCAGGTTCTAATATTTCGTGAGATATGGTGTTTAAATTTGAGTTAGAAAGCTTGAATCCATTCTTTTATTTTATACTCAGTCCAGATGCCATTTTGCCAGTAAGGATCTGACTCGACGATCTGACGGACGATATCTTCTCGATCTGCTTCATAAATCCCGAAGACCTTGGTGTTATCTTTTGTGGGACCTAGAGTCACTAATATTCCTTGTTCCTTTTGAAGGGTTAGACCATCTAAATGTGATTGTCTGTAAGGAGTACGCTTTTCCAGAGCGTTTTCGCAATAGCTACCCCACATAATATATTTCGGCATAAAGTTTGATTAATTACTCGACCTTACTATTATTGTCACAAATCAGGACTCCAGCATTTACAGTGAATTTCACTTGAGTAGAACTTATTACTTAGACAAATCAATGTGGTACTAAATACGTGCCAGCTTTTTATATTTCTTGCTTACGAGAACAATACAAAATTAATAAACAAAACAAACCTGTTCCTACCAGGTACTTAATGGAATTGGGAACTATTGGACTAGGAGAAAAGAAACCTTCAATTGTCCCGGCAATAATTAGCATGGGGATAATACCGAACAATAGCTGTGCTGCTTTAGTGCTGTTCAATTTTAAAGCATCAATTCGCCTATATTTACCAGGAAAAATCATCGCTTTGCCAATAGTAAACCTGCACCGCCAGCGAGAAAAATAGCGGGTAATTCTAATGAACCGTGGGGAAACACAAATGCCCAAAAGGGATATGCCAGATTATTTTTATCTACTAAAGCAGCTATTGCGCCAATGGATAAACCATTAAACGCCATGATATAAATCGTGTAAAGTCCTGCGGTAATGCCACCCGCGAGCGCTCCAAAAGAAACCGACAGATTATTAATCGTAATGCTGCTAGAGGCTAACGGTTCAACTCCCACAATTGAACCCATCCAAAGTTCTCCATCTTCTTCGACAACGTTAATTATTTGTTCGGGAACAGTAACGGCGATAAATACAGGATCGCGCCAACCATACCACCAAGCGATTATTGCTATTAACCAGAAGATTCCCGCAGCGATCGCAATATAGATCCAAGTATCTTGAACCACTTGAGGAAATCCCCAGAGATAAAATTCTTTAACCTGTTGCCATTCTTGACGTTGGAAACCTTGATAAATCTGGTTATAACCACGAGAAGTCAGCCTTTGTAAATCTTGAGTTAAAATATTGCCAACTTTATTAGTGCGCGCTCTCGCTAAATCTGCTGATACCGAACGATATAGGCTGGCTAAATCTTTAATTTCGCTGGCGGATAAAGATTTTATGCCCTTTTTTTCTGCTTGCTGTAGCAACCCGTCTAAACGTTTCCAGTTTGGTTCTCTTCTGGCGATCCAACGTTGAACATTCATAAAATACGAGCTGTTAAATAGAGCAACTATATTTAATTCAAAATAGATGTAGGTTAGTTATACTCGATCGAGTTTGTTTGTGGTTAAAAGCGAGGACACAAACGAGCTATGTACACTTTAAATACACATCCGCTTAAAAGCTTTTCGTAGGGCTAATAGCTAAAAACTAGTAGCTCAAACCCGATAAATCTCTACAAAGTTAATTAGACACACAAAAGTAAGTTCAGATGAACTAAAAAAACGCTAAGATAAACAACGGAAAAGCATTGAACAATTCATGTCTGATTTAATACTCTTTTGGCATCGTCGGGATTTACGGATTTCTGATAACCTTGGATTAGCAGCAGCTAAAGAACACACTTCTAAGGTAGTTGGCTTATTTTGTTTAGATCCAGGTATTCTTGATGGGGATGATATCGCACCAGCCAGAGTTACCTACATGATTGGCTGTTTAACAGAGTTGCAGGAAAGTTATCAAAAGCTGGGTAGCCAGTTGCTCATTATTCAAGGCGAACCTCAAAAAGCAATTCCTCAACTAGCAGAAGCACTCCAGGCAAAAGCAGTCTTTTGGAATTTGGATGTTGAACCTTATGCCAAAAAGCGCGATCGCGCTGTTAAAGATGCTTTAGCCGAAAAAGGTATTGATACTAAAAACTTTTGGGATCAGCTGTTACACGCCCCAGGACAAATTGTCACCAAATCTTCCAACTTACCCTACAAAGTTTACACTCCATTTTGGCGTAGCTGGAATAAAGAAGATAAAGCAGGTGTAGCTAAAAAAATTGAAAAGCTAGAAGGTTTATCACAGGCTGAAATAGAGAAATCAAACCAAGCAGGTGCGATCGCTTTACCTTCTGCCAAAGACTTGGGTTATGAATGGAATAATCTCTTGTTAGTACCTCCAGGAGAAACCGCAGCCCAAGAAAAGCTAGAAGAATTTTGCGATCGCGCTATTTATTGCTACGATGAAGAGCGTAATTTTCCCTATGTTGATGGTACATCTAGGTTGAGTGCTGCACTTAAGTTTGGGGCGATCGGCATTCGTACACTATGGCAAGCAACTTTGGCTGTTTTAGAGAACTGTCGTAGCGATGAAGCCAGAAGTGGTGTCGTAACTTGGCAAAAAGAGTTAGCCTGGCGGGAATTTTATCAACACTGTATGTTTTTCTTTCCCGATCTAGCAAAAGGTGCTTACCGCGAAGAATTCAAAGACTTTCCTTGGGAAAACGACGAAGCTAAGTTTCAAGCCTGGTGCGAGGGAAAAACAGGATATCCAATCGTTGATGCAGCAATGCGACAGCTAAATGAGATCGGCTGGATGCATAACCGTTGTCGGATGATTGTTGCCAGCTTTCTAACTAAAGATTTGATTATTGACTGGCGTTGGGGTGAGAAGTATTTTTTACAAAAACTCTACGATGGTGATTTATCTAATAATAATGGCGGTTGGCAGTGGAGTGCTTCTAGTGGGATGGATCCGAAGCCTTTGCGGATCTTTAATCCCGCTTCTCAGGCTGCTAAATTTGACCAAGATGGTGAATATATCCGTCAGTGGGTGTCGGAAATAAGCTCAATGGATACAGAGTATTTAGTCACAGGTAAAATACCAGAATTAGAAAGAGCTAGCTATGGTTATCCACAGCCTATTGTCGATCACAAGCAACAGCAGAGGAAGTTTAAAGCGTTGTATAAGGAACAAAAAGATTACCATAGTTTTGTTTGAGTTGAACATTTGCCAAGGCTAAACTTTAGGCAAATTTATTAGACTGGCGATCGCTTTAGCAACTATTTTGGAAATCTTAAAGTTAATTATTAATATTATTAATAATCAATTAAAGAAAGTGCTTGAGCTTTTATTTTTTGGCAATCGATCAACTTTAAAAGCTCTTCTTGGCTATAGTCTGCGCCAAAAGCTTCTATTGCTGCACCTTTTAGAGCAATCTCAAAAGCATCGTTAATTATTTCTTCTAAGTCTTTCTGTTAGGCATACTACCCACCAGCCTTACGACTATTAGTTCGATTTATCTGCTTAACTGAATTAACAATAGAAAGTTCCCACGATCTAGTCAGCGTTTTTTCCGCTTCTTGCTTAATAAGATGTAGAAATAACACAATCATGTAGCTATAAATCTTATTAAGCTTATTTTCTAAAGACATTTCCTCTAACTCATCAACAATTTGGAGAGCTTTTGGATAATTTTGCTCTTGAATACTCTTTCTTAATTCAATTAATTCTTCCATGCTACATTTAACTTGGTTGTTTTTATTTTAAATATATATAGCGGTTCTCATTCACGTAAGATACAGTCTGACACCCTGGTTTTTTGCTAATAGCTAATAGCTAATAGGACGCGACGTAAGGAGCTAATCATGCACGGGCTAATCATGCACGGGCTAATCATGCACGGGCTAATTGAGGTGTACCTTATAAATATGAAAATTATTGCTATAAGAGCTAAAAGCTTTAAACCGATTAACAAACAGCGTAGTGTCTTAACTTCTCCCCCATGAACATTAAGCATCAAAAAAGGACTATGTGCGATCGCATCATAATCCTTGCTGTCGTTAAATGGTTAATTAATATCTAGCTGTTAGGTATAGTCTGCACCGCATCAGCACCGTCAACTCCTTTTGCTACCTGTTCTGCTTTAGAGAGAACGCTTTCAGCATCAGGATTGTATTTTAAAACTACAGTGCTGCCTCTTTGAGCAACCCAAAGCCCAACGCTATCAGAAATATTGGCTTCATCTAGTGCTAGAGCAACACGCTTGGCTAAACCGCTTTCATCAAACTTGCCATCTAAACCAACTTTTTCACGAGGAATCCCATTATCTTTAGCTGCCGCTGCGACAGCAACTTTACCTGAATTTTTCGCTTTATCTTCTTCTTTTCTACCAAAAAGTTTTCCTAAAAAACCCATAATCTTCTACCTCTTATCGATAATTAGAGTGCATGACGTTCCTGCACCTCTTGGCAGTATAGAATACAGCAAGTAAAAACAGAGTCAAGAACTAACAAAGACTTTAGATTTCTTGTTATTAAGATTTTTGACTCATCTCACCCAGATATTTTTGTAGATAGGGAGAAAACACTTCATAAATTAAGGTTAAAGGCTGGCGATCGTGCCAAAATAGGTAATGACGACCCCAAAATGGTGCTTTTTGCCCGAATGCCAACTCTAGTTCGGGACAATGCCCACAATAAACTCCTCGCACATCTCGATATAGTTCGGTATGCAAGTTTGAAAGACTCCGCCATACAGGTAAAGAACGATTTTGGAGATAATCATCTACGTTACTTCCATTCCACCAAGAAGCAGCATAAGCCAATCTTTGTCCTGATTCAGTTCGCAACCACACCTGTCTTCTTAATCGAGGTTCGGTAATGACTTCAATCTCCTCTGGTGCGCCATCATCTCGCTTGCCGATCAAAGACATATCAATCACGTCTACCTCGGTTCGTTCTCCTGTTAGTAACTGCAACAAATGAGTCGGTGAACCATCTCCCAGCAAAAGCATTTGCCAAGTAGGTGCTAGCTGTTCGTGGGGTAGTCCCTGCTGCACAGTTTCTTTGTCTCCCGACCAAATTGGCTTGAGAGAGTGCCAGCTACCAGGGGTAGTATAGAGATTGAATGGTTGAGTTGCAGTCACGTTTAGTTACAAAAGTTTATTATTGTTAATAAAGATCGTAACGCTCTTTGTGAAAAATTTCTGGTTTTTCGGCCAATTCATAAGAATTAATCGGATTTATCCGCGAATCGCCTCTGCCTCTGCTGCGCATAAATTAATCTCATCCCCCAAAATACTAGATTATGGTCAATTTTTGTCTGTTGGGCAAGTTCGGCAAACTGTAGATGTAAATATTGAGAGAGTAATTCGGCATCTCCTCCCGTAAAAATCACTGAGCCATTAGGAAACTGCTTGAGCCAATCAACAATATAACCATGAATACCAAAAATCGCTGTATAAATAATACCACTAGCGATCGCCTGCTCGGTATTTGTTGCCCAGCGTGGCGGTAACGTATCAGGAAGGTCTATTTCTGGTAGTGCTGCGGTTTTTTGCTTCAGGGTGGTTAATTGCGATCGCAAACCAGGTAAGATTGCTCCTCCGACAAGTTGTCCTGGTTCGTCAATTCCTGTAAAGGTTAAGGCTGTTCCCCCATCAATTACTAAACAAGGTCGATGGTAAGTTATGAGCGCTCCCCAGGCTGCCAAAGCGCGATCGATTCCCATGGTGGGATAGGCATTATACAATTTGATATCTTCTAAGCTGATTAAATTTAATTTATGATAATTTTGCCAAAGTTCTGTTTGCCCAGACACCACCGAAGCTAGATAGATGGGAATATTAGTTAAACCTTGCTTAATTAAATTGCTAGATAAAAACAGCGGCGGTAGTCGATCTGACTTGATTGCATTGGATAGGTGCGGAGTACTCCAAGTCTCGATTAAAGTGTGACGCTTAAACCATGCCCAGTGCAATCTGGAATTACCAATTGCTAATGCTAACCAAATATACTTATTTTCCACAACTGTTAAAGTTCTTGTCTATATAGTCCCTGCTTAAAAATTTGATGGCAGTATTTGTTTTGATTCTCTTGAGCATCGGTGTAAAGCATTATTAATTTAATCCTATCTTTTTGAACTATTTGATTGAATCTAACTAGCGATTAATTTTTGGCCATTTTTGAATCCAAGTAATTAATTGAGCATCACTAATTTTCTTGTTAGCCTGATGAATCTGCAAAAGTTGGCTCAACTCCTCTACTGGCTGATTTTTTTGTTGCTTCCAGGCTGCAATTAAGTTTTCTTCATCAACCAAATATTTTCCTAGACCAAGAAATGCTTGTAACTTAAGTCGTTCGTCTTTAGCGATCGCCTCAACGACAAAATCAGTGCTGTTGGCTTTTGCCAATACTCCAGCTAAAGCATCAATATAAATTGTACTATTATCGGCGATCGCCGTTTGAGGAATGAGAGGTTGACCAAAGCGGCGAAAGCCAGAAGCAGCAGAGATACTAGCCATAATAATCCCTTGAATAAATAGTAAAAACCAAGGGGTTTGAGCCAGATAACTTAAGACATCTTCTCCTGATACAGACAAAAAATTGCAGAGCGATAGTTGCCCTCAATTCTGGCGGTTTGCGATCGCTCTACCCAATCTGCTGCGGATAATTGCGGAGTATTAATCGGTGAATCGAGTGGTGAATAGCGATCGTTCGGACGTTGCCAACGTTTCCAGTAAAGACGCAATAGTAACCATAGTTGCCAAGTTATCCAAACAAATAAAATCGCAATTATCGACCAGAGGCAAAACTTAATAATTTGCCATAGCAGCGTAGATTGAAAAGATTGCAAGTCCCAATTAACGTTTAGTTGAGAAGTCTGGTATTCAATCCATTCACTAAATTTTTGTTGGCTCAGGTTGAAACGCCAGCCTAAACCATCTTGTTTGAAAGACCCTGCGGACATAATAGAAGTCTATAAATTTAATATCGATCATTCATTATTAAACCTTGATATTTTTAGATTGGGTATGTTATCCAAAGTATTCAACCTAAACCGTCACCTTATCAAGAGAAGATGTATATTCCCCAAAACTTTATCAATATCTAGAAAGGAAATTAGCCACCAATAAAACTCTGTAAGGGAGTAATTGCGACGCGGAGCTTATACTAAAGCCAATCGCGGATTCACGGATAAACCGCACTCCGCCCTTCGGTCACATTTGCCCTAAAGGATTCCCTTCGGTCTCGAAGCTTATCATGCACGGACAAACGCCCTACGAAAAATTGTGACTAAGGATTCAAATGTATCGGGATTAATTAAAATAATTTAGCGATCGCTATACTTAGATCAATTCACAGATCCTCATTATTGTTCGTCGGTACTAATAATTTTAGGCACGCGAAAGAATTCGCCCTGTTGTTCGGGCGCAGCTTTCAATAATTCTTCTTTATCAGCAAAGGGAATCAACCGATCGGCACGAGTAATATTGCTGGTTTCAATTGCTCTCGTAGTTGGCGCAACATCGGTAGTATCTAATTCGCTCAACTGATCGAAGTACTCCAGGATGCTATTAAGTTGAGTCGTAAATTCTGCCTCTTCTGCCTCAGTAATATCAAGCCTAGCTAGATTAGCAACTTTTCTTACTTCTGCGCGATCGATCATATTTTGATTACTAGTTTGTTTAGTTTGTTAATATCGAATACTTAAATATTTAAACTGAATAAAGCCTATTTGCCTCAAGAGCAATTAAAGGCTTGACATTGTATTAAGCTAATAGCTAATAGCTATTAGCTGATAACTTTTTAAAAGAATACATCCATTTCAGAACGTCCTGTAATCTTGAGCCAGTTTTGAGCTTCCATATAGTTATTGGGCGCAATTCGGATCGCCTGCTTCCAATATTCAGCCGCCTTGTCATAATAAGACTCTGCCTTTTCGACATCCCCTATTTCCTTGGCTTTTTCTCCTTCGTAATGATAAATAACCGCAACGTTATTCAATGCCTGAGGCATTCGAGGATTTAAGTCGATCGCTTCAGTGTATAGCTCGATCGCTTTGTCGATACTACCATTACTGGCGTGAATTAAGCCCATATTATAAAGAATATAGCTGAGATCGTTAGGATCTTCTTCCAGAGTCAACGCCTCTTGATAGTTTTCTAGAGCTTCTGCATACTCTCCATCGCCCTGAGCCGACATTCCATCGCGGTAATAGGCAAAGGCTTCCTTGGCTTTTTTATTGGTAGGCAGAGCTTTGAGAATAATGTCTGCCATGACGGTAAAAGTTTTATCTACGAAGTTATCGTTTCTTTGAGTACGTGACATAAATATTAGTTCTTAAATCAATCTAATATAGCTAAATAAATATTAACCTCAAACACCAGTCAAAAACTATAAGTTACATTTAGTTGTAACTTTACGAAGTCGATCTATCTGCGAAAGAGCCAGAAACAGTAACCAGTAACTAGCCCTCTTACATTCTCGTACCTTTTTAGAGCTAGAGCTCGATATTGCAGCTGAGATGTCCTGATTTTTGCGAAAATCGTAAATTTTCCTTATAGTCCACAGGACAGTCAATGATTGCAGGTACATCATCTGCTAAAGCTTTTTGTAAAGTAGGAATTAGATCGGCAGCCGATTCGACTCGATAGCCTTTAAGTCCCATACTTTCGGCAAATTTAACAAAGTCTGGATTGCCAAAACTAATCGAGGTGGAATGACCAAACTGATTGATTTGCTTCCATTCGATTAAGCCATAGCCATTATCATTAAAAATTAAAGTTACAAAAGGAGTTTTAACTCTTAGAGCAGTTTCCAATTCCTGACAGTTCATCATAAAGCCTCCATCGCCAGTCACGGCGACAACTTTGCGGTCAGGGTAAACTAACTTAGCTGCCATCGCCCCTGGAATGGCAATACCCATTGCTGCAAAGCCATTAGAAATAATACAGGTGTTAGGACAGTCACAGTGATAATGGCGCGCCATCCACATTTTGTGCGCCCCTACGTCAGAAATAACAATATCTTCTGGAGCCATGACCTGGCGGAGATCGTAGATAATCTTTTGCGGCTTAACGGGAAAACCATCATCATTAGCGTACTGTTCGTAGTTTTCTCTAATTTGGCTCCGCAAGTTACTTATTGCCATCGGAGTTTCTTTACAGGAGCGATCGCAACGTTTAACAATATCATTAAGAGAATCTGAAATATCGCCAATTACTTCTACCTTTGGAATGTAGCTACTATCGATCTCCGATCTGCTTTCGTCAACGTGGATAATCTGCTTGTCACCGACGGGATTCCATTTTTTAGGAGAATATTCAATTAGGTCATAACCAACTGCAATCACCAGATCTGCTTCTTCAAAAGCACAGATAATTAAGTCCCGCTGCTGTAATCCAATCGTCCACAAAGCCAGAGGGTGAGTATAGGGAATTGCCCCTTTTCCCATAAAGGTGTTGGCAACTGGAATATTTAATTGAGTGGCAAATTCAGTTAGGGCTTCACTAGCACAACCTCGAATTACGCCGTTTCCAGCTAAAATCATCGGTTTTTTGGCTTTAGATATGGCAGCAGCAGCAGCATTAAGGCTGCGAGTCGAGGCATAAGTCTTTTCACGGTTGTCTCGCAACAAAGGCTTACTATTTAAAGACATTGCAGCAATGTTTTCTGGTAAATCAATATGAACAGCACCAGGTTTTTCGGCTTGGGCAACTTTAAAAGCTTTGCGCACAACTTCGGCAGTGTTATCGGGGCGAACAATTTGGGCATTCCATTTAGTGATCGGAGCGAACATTGCTACCAGGTCAAGATATTGATGGGATTCAATATGCATGCGATCTGTTCCTACTTGCCCTGTAATTGCGACTAAAGGCGCACCATCAAGATTAGCATCAGCAACTCCTGTCATCAGGTTAGTTGCCCCAGGCCCTAAAGTAGACAAACAGACTCCTGCCTTACCTGTGAGACGGCCATAAACATCTGCCATAAAAGCAGCACCTTGCTCGTGACGAGTTGTGATAAATTGAATTGATGAATCTTTTAGTGCTTCTAAGACGTGTAGATTTTCTTCTCCTGGCAAACCAAAGACGTATTCTACCCCTTCGCTTTCCAAACAGTGCACTAAAACCTCTGCCACATTTAACTCGTCCATTACCTCAGTACTCCGCTTATCGGTTGTTAATTTTTTCACCAGACTATTATTATTACCAACTCATGTATTATTTGTAACTAATATTTTGCAGATAATTCTAATCATTTTCTGACTTAAAAATTAAGTTCAACCTTAACTCAATTTTTAGATTATCTACCATCAACAATTAACTGCCTATTCTTATGTTTATTCCTCTAAACCGATGATTAAAAGCTAAGCCAGCAACCAATAATAGTTAATCGCGGTAATTCACAGCGGGGTGATATAATTCAGGCTAACTAATTCAGCCCGAAATTACCAAAGCGATCGCGCTAAACATCTTTAAAATCGGATAAATTTGGCTCCAAAACTTGTTTTTATTCTTTCTCATTAGAATTAAGCGACAATACCCGCTCAATCAAAGGCATCAGGAAATAATCCTTCACTCCAAATATAACCAAAATAATCACAAATGCCCTGAAAGTCTGTAAAGTCAGCATCAATAAAATAGAAATTAAACGGCTCAAATCTTGAGTTGATTTAATCTCAAATAATCTGCATTCTAAGTAAAAATTACCAGAGCGATCGCTTTGGCGCTAGCCATTCATCACTGCTTTATTGCATCTAAACTGAGACTTGAGCCTGAAGGCAAAACCAGCAACCAGAATAGTCAACCCGCCTGTAATCCACAAAGGAGCAGTGTAATTTATGCTGACTAATAAGCCTGAAATTACAGGACCGATCGCATTAGACATACTTAGATAGGATGAATTTATGCCCAGGACTTCTCCCTGTTCTTTGGCATGAGAATTAAGCGACAATACCGTATCAATTAACGGCATGGCGAAAGAATTGACCACCCCAAACATCACCAAAATAATTACAAATGCCCAATAAGTTGGAAACGTTGGCATCAACAAAAAAGTTACCCCCCGCAACGCCAGTGAAACGGCAATAATATTAATCAGATTAAATTTCTTACTTAAAGGCTCTAGAGCAAATACCTGAGAGATAAAGCCTAGAATGCCTACTAAAGCAAACATAATTGCCAAACCCTTAGCATCCTGGTTTAAAACGTTGAGAAAGAATGGCTGAAAGGCAAAGGTGAAAATTGTAAAAGTGCTACCGCTAAGAAACGTCAGGATAAACAGCTGCCCTAACTTGGGTCTAGTTGCCGACTTAGCAATCTTACCAAAGGCAAAATCATCCCAGCTTAATTTGAAGCTTTCCTGGTGAGAGGTGGTTTCGGGAAGGAAAAATAAAGTTAATAAAGAAGCAAAAGCGGCGATCGCCGCACTAATCAAAAAACTCATCCCCAAAGAAGAAATTCCTGGCAACGTTGGTAACTGTTGAGCTAAATAACTCAAAACAGGGCCGATCACAAACCCTAAACGAAAAGTCGCTCCAAAGATACCAAAGGCTTTAGGTCGTTGTTGGGGAGTAGTGATATCGCTAATTACTGCACTAGCTACTGAAGTATTCCCCCCGGTCAAACCATCTAGCATTCTCGCCGTATATAACAGCCAAGCAACCCCCGCTACACTAGCTAATAAATTGGCAACCATCGTTCCTGCCAAACTAAATACCAGAATATATTTACGACCCAGGCGATCGGATAACCTACCTAAGACAGGAGTACCGAAAAACTGCGACAGGGCGAAAGAAGTAGTTAATAAACTTGCTTGAAAATCACTTAGCCCAAACTGTTTTGCATAGGGATAGAGCAGCGGAATAATAATTGTAAAGCTAATTGAGTTAATCAGGGCGATCAGCGCAATTAGCCAAAATAAAGGAGGCAAATCGAATTTATCGCGCCAGTTAGAGCTTTTCATTAATGGAATTTGAAGGACTGAGTTTCGAGTATATCGTTACAATCCTAATGCCAAAACTATCTAAAGTATGTCAAAAATTAGGCGATCGCGAATCAGGACTCAAATAAAATTCATCATTAAATTGAGCGATCTATCTTAATGAAAATCACTACAAAATTATTCAATTATTAATTAAGTATTACGCTACTGCTTTTGCTGATATATCTTGCAGGCTCAGTCTAGCTTTTTCAATGTCGTAAGGAAAAGGTCTAGCTAATGGCTGATAATCTCTTTCAGTTGGTTCACCATGTCGCAACACCGCATTTACCAGTAAACAATCTTGATCGCTAAGATTAATCGAACCGTGCAAAACTCCTCTGGGAATAGTCACTACTTGGGGAAAATCTTCACTTAAAGGTATGTATTGATAGGCGCGATCGTATAAAACTACCAGTACAAAACTGCCTCTAACTACTAATAGCTGATCGGTCTGATGCTTATGAACAAATAGGTCATCAATCGTCCTAGCAGGTACTTTCACCACCATAGTTTCGTCACTTGACTGAGGAGTATAAAATTCTGCCATACCTCCTTGGATAGATTTAATCGTTTGAACAGTTACACCCTGTATTAATCCCATGATTTTTATTATGTATGTTTTGTTAAAGACCAAAAATTACTAATTCTTTTGCGTTAAAAAAGGTTACGAACATTAACCATATTAACTATTATGGCAAAAATATATTGACAAAATACAGCCACTAGTATCTAAATACACATTTATCGCAATTTTTTTTGCTCATAGTAACAAGACGCACATTATGAGACGTTTTGAAGATAAAGTAGCGAGTATTTGCGATGGCAAAAATACTGCACGAACAAAAATGTGAGCGTGTTACTAATACCGGGATGTGGCTGCTGCATAAAACCTACGCCCATCAAGTTTATTGAGACGGCAAAGATCTTGAGGCAGAAAATTTAAAATTAAACCCAGACATACTGGCGTTTCGCTGAATATGGTTCCTGCCTCTGCCTAGACTCGGTACATGGGCATCAATGCGATTGCTAACTTTAGTCGTTCCTCGATCGCGATATTTATATAACGAAAGAGATCGCTTTATTGCCGATCAATTATTCGCTTTGTTTAGTTGTCTGGGATTTTTCTTTTGTCGCTGCTGGTTGTTTAGCTTCCTGCTGTTTAATTATCTGTAGAATGCCAGCGTATTGTTGTTGCTCTGGGTAATATTCGACTAGTTTTTCTAGAGTAGGGATGGCTCTTTTGGGATCTTCCGTTTGAAGATAAATTTGGGCTAATCCTTCTAGAGCAGTAACATTTTTGGGTTCTCGTTCTAATACTTTTTCATAGCCATCAATCTGTAGCTCGATCTGTTCTTCTGCGACGGGAGCATCGTCTGTATTGCCAGAATTTGCAGCACTATAATTATTTTGACTAAAAACGCTGCTGAGTGCGATCGCTAATGTCGAACCAGCAAACCCTAAACCCAGAACTATAGTAACAATACGGGACAGTGTTTTGCTTGTTTTAGTTTTTTTACTGGTTTTTTTACTCATAAAATTTTATTTCTTACCCTCGATCCTTCAAAAGTTCCACTCATAGAAAGTCAGTATACCTCCAGTAAATCCTAACCAACAGAGGATTACTATAATAAGTGAGCTGAGCCAACGGTTGCAGCCGACCAACTGTAGGTCTAACTTTAGCAGAAAAAGCGCCGAAATTAAGACCAAAAGTCGTGCAAAATAATCTACTCGCTGGACTAGAATTGCAAAGGCAAAAGCGCCGATAAAAATAGATAAAAAAGCTCTAGTGTCAGATTTTAGCCAGTTGTCTAAACCGATGGTCACTAAAGATATAGGAGAAGTGAAAATAATCACTAAAAGTAAAATACCGATGACTGCGCTAACATAAAGCACGGCAAAGCGAGCTGGTTCGGTAAACTGAATCAATAGACTTTCTTGCTTTAAAAATCTATTCATCCAAAAACCATATAACCAACCTTCTATTCCATAGGTCAAGAGGAACAACACAAGGGAAAAGATTAAAAAAAACCGAGGATTTTTGTTGAGCCGAACCATGAAAATAATTATAGATAATTGACAATCAATCACAAGCAGATAACATATTGTACTGCGATCGCCGATCAATGCAGTTACTCTGAGAGTAGAACCTAAGCGCGACGACACAAAAGCTTGAGCCGCATCTACTTACCTTTGCATCTAGAATCGCAATATATCGCTTGAAACCAATTATCAATTACCTATTTACGTCTGATGTGAATCAGTACCGTTACGAGATAATCTCTGACTAGGACATACTTTGAATGATGTAGTCGAAGTAAGGAGCTGCTTGTTGAGCATCTTCTTTGCCGAGAAGATCTATAGCTGCATTTTTCAAACAGCGAATGGCATCAATCATTCCAGGTACAGGCACTTCGAGGGAATTATACATTTCTCTTACACCGATCAAGCCAGATTTTTCGATTGGATCTTTATCTCCTGCCATGACACCATAGGTAACAAGACGCAAATACCAGCCAAAATCTCTGAGACATTGGTTATATTGTTTTTGGTTTGAGGCATTGCCACCAGCAGCACGATACTCGGGATGCATTCTAAACAAAGCCTTCCCAGCTTTATCGACAATTTTCTTTTCGTTGTCTGCTAAAGCTTCGGCAATCCGTACTCGCTTTTCGCCAGTGGTTAAAAAGTTTTTAATGCCTTCTAGTTCACCGCTACTAGGGTAGCGCAGCTCGTCATCGGCTTTAAGAATGACTTGACTAACTATGCTCATAATATCTGAATAGGTTTAATTAACTTTAATAATCGTAGTATCTCAATCAAGAGAAATCATTGACGGGAGGAAATGCTGAGGAAACCCCAGCTTCTTACAACAGTCGCCTGCAGAGGGCAACCCATCCACAAAGCTGTTGCGCTTATTCCATATCCGAAGGTGTATCCTTTAGGACTCGCGTGTTGGCAATATCATGCCATTCCTTAGTAGACAAAGGTTGTTCTACTAAATCAATCTTAAAAATTGCGATCGCAGCTTGAGTTAAGCTTTTTATTATTTTAACAGTGGGATAACAATCGCTGTAACTAGTTAAGCGATTTTTTTTGGGCGAAATAACCTCTAATAAATTTTGCTTTAAATCAGTTCCAAATACTTGCTGATATAAATCTTGATCTGTATTTAGAATCATCGAGCCATGCTGTAAAACTGTCTTTCCCCGACGTAGCTGCGCGCTACCAATAACTTTGTTACCTTTGGCTGTAATTAAATCTGAACCCGTGGCAGTAGCAAAACAATTCTGATGCTGAATATATTCTTTAGTAGCCTTACCGTAGTCTAAGTCTACACCAAGCGATCGCCAACCCGTAATTAAAAACTGACATATTTGTTTATATACTTCCAAGCGTTTTCCAGGAGGAATAGAAGTCACTATCGCATAAGTTAAATCCCCTTGGTGTAATACGGCTCTACCACCTGTGGGACGACGCACAAATTCTAATGGTTGCCCTTGCCAAGTTAAATCCTGCCAAGCAGCGGGATATTTTTGCTGGTGATAACCCAAAGAAATAGTAGCGGGTTGCCAAGTATAAAATCGCAGTGTCGGAGGATGTTTGCCTTGGCGGTGTTGCTCTAATAAATAGCGATCGATTGCCATCTGCATCTCTCCTGATGCTTTAATCGGCGGTAGGTAACGCCAGGTAAAATTCATGGGAAAATGAACAACGACGAAAAATCGTTGACGATCGTGTCTTTAATTAGCAGGTTGGGTTAGCGTTTGGAGTCTGTTTTCAAAAAGAAGGTTAACCAAAAAAGCCTAACCCAACCATATTTTCTAGTTACTTACCAGAAAAACTACGAGCCGCCAAACTCTTCTTTTAAAGCCTCATCATTATCGTCAGCAATATTAGCAACCAAAGTAATTAAGCGAGAAATTTCGCCTGGGTACATATCAGCAACGGTGCGCTGGGAAGATACCATAACATTGTCATCATGGATACTAAAGCAAGTTTCAAAAGTGCCTGTCCAGTTCATTTCTAGCACACGGCGCATCAACCCAGGCTCATCACTAGCGGGTAATTTTAAAACACTAGACCAGACGGTCAAAAGATCGTCATCGGTTTCTCCTGTAAGCTGGACGAAAACCTCGACACTGCCATACTTAAACTTCCATAAGCTACCCCGATCGGTGTGGCTTACCATTGCCGTATCGTCTTGATCGAGACTAGAAATTACAGTTTCAATAACTTCTTTGTGACTAGAATTATCATCGATTAACTTATCAACAGCCTGTGCAGTGGTATCTACTTCTGAATTGGAAATTTGGTTAACCATAATTATTCCTATAGTTAAATTAATGCCGACATCGTGAATTTAGCATCAAGTGTTGATTATCGCTAATTTTACACCTATTAATTTTAACGTTGTATGAGGTTAGGTTATTCGTAAGCGATCGCCTCTAATTTAAAAAGTAGCAAATAGTTAAGTATTGAAACGTCGATTTGATCTGATGTGTCCAGGGTATGGAAAAATTAAATATAAGTTATGCTACCTATTCCCCTTGAGAAATTCAGACAGCAAAGGTAGTTACACCAGACAACCCAAAATTCTTCAAGATCTGCATTAAAAAAACCATAGCCTTTTAAAATTTCCTATGACTACTTACTATTACGTTGCTGCTAGCCAAAAGTTTTTACTGGAAGAAGAACCTTTTGAAGAGGTAATAGAAGAACGAATTCGTAACTATCAAGAACGAAACAAAGAAATCGACTTCTGGTTGATTAAACAACCTGCCTTTTTAGAAGTCCCAGAAATGGCGGGGATTAAGGCGAAGATTCCTCAACCCGCCGTAGCAGTCATTACCACTAATAAGCAATTATCCACCTGGTTAAAGCTGAGGTTGGAGTATGTGATTACAGGAGAATTTTTAGCGCCTTCTGAGAGTATACCTGAGCCATTAGCTTCATTGTCAATGGCTTGATATAAGCTCTTAGCTCTTAGCTCTTAACTTTTATGTCAAAACCTCGATCGCTTCTCCTGTTAGACTAAAGGCTCGAATTTCGGTGATTTTTACTCTAACTGTTTTGCCCATCAATTCTTCGATGTTTCCTGGGAAGAAGGTCAAGCGATTACCTCTAGTTCTACCCATAACTTGAGTTGGATCTTTAGTATTTTGAGCTTCGACCAAAATTTCTTCTTCCCGCCCTAAATAACGCTGAGAACGAGCTTCGGCGCAGACAGATACTAGGCGGTTTAAACGCTGAAGGCGATCGCTTTTAACTGACTCACTCAACTGATTGTCCCATAGGGCAGCAGGAGTACCAGGACGAGGAGAATAAGCAGCCGTATTAACCAAATCGAATTCGATGTCTTCGATCAGTTTTAAAGTATTGGCAAACTGCGCCTCTGTTTCTCCAGGGAAACCGACTATGGCATCAGCAGTAATCGAGGCATCTGGCATATATTCGCGAATTTTAGCAATAATGCGCCGATATTTTTCATGAGTATAACCCCGCTTCATTGCCTTGAGAACATCATTATCTCCTGACTGGAAAGGAATATGGAAATGTTCGCAAACGCTGGGTAATTCTTTACAGGCTTTAATTAGCCTTTCGGTAAAGTAACGAGGATGACTGGTAGCAAATCTCAGGCGATCGACTCCTGGAATATCATGAACGTAATATAGCAAATCCGTCAATGTATGTTCATGTCTGCCTTCTGGAGTGCTTCCTGGTAAATCTCGACCATAAGCATCAATATTTTGTCCTAACAGCGTAATTTCTTTATATCCCTGTTTGCCCAACTCTGCCATTTCGGCTTTGATTGCTTCGGGAGTACGAGATTGCTCTGTTCCTCGCACGTTAGGCACAACACAGTAGCTACAGCGTTCATTACAGCCATAGATAATGTTTACCCAAGCCGTAACGTTACTGTCACGACGAGGTTTGGTAATATCCTCAACAATGTGAATCGGTTCGGTAGCAACTACCTGACTACCATCAAACACCTGTTGTAATAGCTCTTCCAAACGGTTAGCGTGCTGAGGTCCCATTACCAAGTCCAACTCTGGTACACGGCGCAATAACTGTTCCCCTTCCTGTTGAGCAACGCAGCCTGCTATTACTAAGGTTAAATCTGGTTGTTTGTGCTTGCGCTTTGCCTGTCTGCCTAAATAAGAATAAACTTTTTGTTCGGCATTGTCTCGAATGGTGCAGGTATTATAGAGAACCAGATCGGCTAAATTAGGATCTTCTGACGCTTCATAACCCATGTTTTCTAGTACGCCAGCCATGCGCTCAGAATCCGCTTTATTCATCTGGCAACCAAAGGTAACGATATTATATTTTTTGCTGGCGTTATTCATTTCTTAATCAACCAAAGCTAGAAAATGGAATAGAACTACTATACTAGTTTAAAACGTCCCACAACAAGCGTTGACCTAATTCATCAGCAAAAGCTAAATTCAGGTCTAAAGAGAGTAAAGTTTATCTATTAATAAAACTTTCTTTCAAATTGAGTATTTTAAAATAGTGGAACGAAAAAATATTAGCATTAACTCTCCTTGGGCAAATGCAGTAGGATATTCCAGAGCCGTTAAGATTGGTAACTATGTTCATGTTTCGGGGACGACAGCCACTAATGAACAAGGAAGAATTGTCGGTCTTGGCGATCCTTATACTCAAACCAAACAAATAATTAAAAATATTGAGTCTGCTCTAATTTTAGCAGGGGCAAGTTTGGAGGATGTAGTCCGCACCAGAATCTACGTTACCAATATCGATCGCTGGAAAATAATTGGTCAAGCACATTCTGAATTCTTTGCTGATATTTGCCCCGCTACCAGCATGGTAGAAGTTAAGCGTTTGATTGCACCAGGAATGCTCGTAGAAATTGAAGCCGACGCGGTGATTACTAATAACAATGGAGTAATCAGTAATCAATAATAAAACTTATCCTCCAAACAATGCTCCAATTGCTTTACCTATATTTTCAGGCTGCATTGCTGCAGTAGCTGCGGTAGGTTCGTATCCACAATGCACCATACAGTCAGCACATTGAGGGTTGCCGCTCTTTTTACCGTAGTTACTCCACTGGGTATTAGCAATTAGTTCTTTATAGCTAGAGTAATGACCTTCATTTAATAGGTAACAAGGTTTTTGCCAGCCTAAGACGCTATAGCTAGGACTACCCCAAGGGGTACAGTCAAAGTCGCGATCGCCCATAAGAAACTCTAAAAACAAGGGATTATGGTTAAAATTCCATTTTTTAGCCCCAGTTTTCCAAGGAGAAAGTATTTCTTTAAATAAAGCTTTGGTTTGCTCCCGTTTTAGAAAGCTATCCTGATTGGGGGCCCATTCGTAGCTGTAGCCAGGGGAAACCATCATTCCATCTAGATCGAGAGTGTCTAAGAAATCGAAGAACTCCTGCATTTGTTGAGGATTTGCTCCTTCAAACACTGTAGTATTAGTCGTTACCCTAAAACCCTGTTGTTTAGCTGCTTTAATTGCTGCGATCGCTCGATCGAAAACCCCCTGGCGATCGACACACTGGTCATGTTGTTCCCGCAATCCGTCTAAATGGACGCTAAAGGTCAGATAAGGAGAAGGTTTAAACTTAGCGAGGCTCTTTTCTAACAACAGACCATTGGTGCAGAGATAGACAAATTTCTGGCGCTGAATTAACCCCTGGACAATTTGATCTATTTGCGGATGTAGTAAAGGCTCTCCTCCAGGAATCGAAACCACTGGCGCACCGCATTCTTCAGCCGCAGCAAAACACTGTTCTGGGGTCAGGTTTTGTTTTAATATTTCCGTGGGATGCTGAATTTTACCGCAGCCAGAACAAGCCAAATTACAGCGAAATAAAGGCTCTAACATTAAGACTAAGGGAAAGTGTTTACGCCCCATCAAACGTTGTGTAACGAGATACTTTCCTACGCTAACTGCTTGTTGAAGTTGAATCGCCATGATTTTATCTCCTCAGACATACCAAATCTCTATCGGGTTATTGTAATACGCTTTTTAGAAATAAACTGCGTTCAGATTTACTGGTACATTTTTTGTTAGTCATTTCTACGACTTAAAAGAGCGTTAATTTTAAAGCGATCGCCTATTTACGAGTAGCAAGTAGCGAGTAGCAAGTAATTTGAAGATGATGCTGGGCATGGTTATATTTAAAAAGGAAAATATTCTAAGGCGAAATAGACCCCTTGCTCTTGTAAAGTATCGTTACTATCGCTGACTTCTACCAGAGGTATACCGTAATCGAGGCGCGCACTTAAGGTATTAATTAAATCTAATTTTACCCCTAGCCCCAATGATGCCACTGTCTCTTCTTCTTGATTTAAATTGTCTAAATTACTCCAGGTTGTGCCAAAGTCGATAAATGGAACAGCAGAGATGCTATTTTGCCCATTATGCCAACGATAAACAGGGATTCTGACCTCGGCTGAAGCGAACACGCCACTATCCCCCAACAAGGCATCTTGCCGATAGCCCCGAACGCTTTCAACTCCGCCCAGGCTAAATCTTTCCAAAGGAACAAGATCGTCGCTAGAAAGCTGGATATCCGAACGGAGTAGTAAATTAATATTGGAACTGGATTCGAGCTGTCTGAGCCACTGTACCTGACCCCGCCAAGCAACAAATTTGCTATCTGGCGCACCTTCATTTACCGTAGCATCAAAAATATCTACTCCTGCGCTCAATTGCGATCGCACTGCCAATACATCCTTACGAGTGCGTCTTGTCCAGTCTTGAAAAAAACGCAGAGCAGAAATCTTGGTTTCGCCATTTTCATCTGCCCCAAAAGAAAGTTCGGGAAAAGGTCGATCCGGCAAAGTAACTTCATTTGTTTGACGAGAAAACTCTAAACCGAGAGCTAATTCCTGAGTCGATTCAGCATTGGCGCGACGTAAGATTGGCTGTCTCAAGGTAAGCTCAAATTCATCAGTCTGGGACTCAATATCTATTTCGGCAAAATCTTCTTCAATAATATCGCTATCTACGTAGCGGTAGCGCAAGCCCAGCGTACCATCTAGAGAATTTACGGGGATGCTATAGCTAGTATCGAAATCGTTACTACCGTCGGTATTTTTAAAGACAAAGCTAAAGCGATCGGCGTAGCCTAAAACGTTATAATGATTTAGTTCTAAACCCCGTTGAAAGCTTCCTACAGAGGGCGTACGGCTGTTATTAACCAACAACACAGGGTCAAAAGCATCACCCTGATTAAGATCTACATCTAACGTCCAGCGATCGCGACTACTCCCGACAGATAGTTCCGCGTTAAGGCTTTCCAATAAAGGATTTAGCTGCAATAGTAGCAGTGCCTCTTGTAACCCCTCAATATTTAACGGCGATTTAGCCCCCCTTGCCAAACGAGAACGAATATAGCTTTCTTTTAAACGTCCATTTATCTGAACATTAATTGTTTCAATTCTTCCCTCAATCGCTTGTAATCGTACTATCCCCTGATTAATATTCTGGGCGGGAATTACTACGCCAGAGTTAATATAGCCGTTAGCCGTATATAGCTTAGTTAATTTAGTTTCTAGTTCTAATAAAGCGGCAAAAGTTAGCGGGCGATCGCGATATTCTTTAAATACTGCCTCTACCTCTGCTTCTTTTAATACAGTGTTGCCTTCTAACTTAAATTGTTTAACTTCAAACTCTACCTCAGATTTTGGAACTTTCCCTTCTGGCAACTGGTTGGGTAGCGAATCTAAAAAATCCTCGACTGCTGGCAAAGGAGTAATTGCAGGATCTTTTTGTGTGTCTGGTAGAGGAACGCGAGGCAGATTATCAATATTTGTTCCTGGCGGTAAATCAGAAGTTTGAGCCAAGTATAAAGTCCGATCGACATTTGCTTGTGCAGGTGTCTTCCCCAATGTTATTGGCGCGAGAATGACAATTGGGATTAACAAGGCTGATTCTAGCAGTTGATAAAATTTATACTTGTTCATAAAATCTTTTAGATCGAGCAATCAAATAACCTAAAAAACTGGTTCAGGAAAATTATCAAATTTGGAAGATCTTAAGCTTTTTTGGTTTAATTACATCAATACTTGACTAGTTAGTTACAATTGACAAGTGCAATCTCAGCGATCTCCTAGAGCGAATCAACAATTTATTGTCATTAAAACTTTTTGTCTTACTAAAATTAAAGACAATCTTATTAGCTTACTACGTTCACACTTCAGATAAAATTTTTTCAGGTTTTTATCACTATTGCTGAAGATTAAATTACCGCAAATCCTTTTAATTAACCGAAATTATCAAAACCAAACCCTAATTTAAGTTTTGCAACAAAATTTTGCTTGTCTATCTTTAATTTCTTTTTTTTTAACTCCTTGACATTATTCAGATCAATTGTGCTACTATGTCTAAGTCATTAGAAATGATACGCTCTTGCGGATGTCGTATAGTGGTAATACCTTAGCCTTCCAAGCTAAAGCTAGGGGTTCGATTCCCCTCATCCGCTTCAGTCGCAAGACTCCTTCAGCCCTATCCTCTCACCTGTAGCTTTAGCTCAAAAGGCTTAGCCTTTACTCAATCCTTACTCAAAAGCAACAATACCAAGGGCAATTGAGCGAGTCAATAGGGTATATTACGTACCCCAATTATTTAAGCGGTTAGATAAACATGAAAACTTTTATCGAGCTATTCCATTTTTAGAAGCGAGTAAAAAATGAAGAATCTTACTCACTAACTGCGGGGAAGGCTTTTTGAGTGAAACGAAAAAACAGGTGATTCTATTTAAACTGGTACAAGAACAAGTCAATAATCAGCTTTTCTTATGCCAGTACAGCTTTAGTAGCAACTCGTGATTATCGCATTTTTCGAGCCAATCAACCCCAAAAACTAACTTTTAGAATTTAGCTTATTCTGAAAAGTCTATTCTCCTGCCCGTCTAAATATCTTCTGAGCTACACTAAAAATCGATTTTTAGACGGGTATTTTAAATTTTACGTGTGCTGGGTTCACTAAATTCCAAGAGAAAGTTTGTGAGTCCACATAAAACTCCCTCCAGGTATCACTTACTCCATCCTCAGAGTTAAACAAAACTGAGTAGTCGTAAGCCATAGTTATCTAGTGCAAGCGGTTAACGTATCGAAATAAATCTGAACTAAATCCCCGTCCATTGGATTTTCAGCTATTACCTGCTTGATTAACAATGGTAAAGAGTTCTCAACAGTAAAGCCTGACGCTGCAATATCGTCACAAATTTGTTGCTTGATAAAGGTTAGCCTCTGCTCAGGTGACATCCCGTAAGATTTCCCTCCACTTTTCCTTTGAGCGTTGCCGTAAGGCAGGGTGTATTCAGGCAACTTCCCACTAAGATCTACGATCTCAGTCTTACTGTTAGCTGCTACCATCCCATCTAAAGTGGGAGTGTCCATTGTTGTGCACATACCTTAGGCATAAAGCTAACCTCTCCTTTAACACCTTTACCTTCGGGTATCCAGAAGGCTTCATGAGTAGAGATATTATCGTAAAGTGCTTTTTCGTAGACTGAAGGCTGATACTTAACACCAAGCCAGTTACCGTCTTTATCCTTCTGTCTTATCTCGTATTCTTTCCCGTAGATTGGAATGGCGCACAGTGCTATATGCCCGTGCATGACTCTATCACGGGTTCATCTGTTAAATCAGTACGATATGATTGATTCATAACTCTTGTTACCTGTCTTTTTAGCGATTGACAAATTTAATTTAACGAGAGTTTTTCTGATTTTTGCCAGCGATCGCATTTATTTTGACTTTTCAGACATCCTCTAAAGTCATTAACAATTTCTTCAATTGATATTGACCTAGTAATTGGTACAGAGATTGAATCTTGATTGGGTTCCAACTGCCACTTTTTTGTTGAGGCCTGTTTTTTGAGTTACCATTGTTTTCTAGTTAATCAAAAGAAATAAATAATTAATTAATTAGACTAAATAGGGTTTTGCAGCAATTACGACACTTCCATTACTAATAGTCATAGTAGTATCTAAATTGACAGTTAAACTTACAGTAGACGCTTCAGTATCAAAAGTAATCGATGTATTATTGGGTCTAGTTTCGGCGGAGACAGCTAATTCTAATTTTTGCAGCAATTCTAGAGCTACTAAATAAGCTTGTTGTTCCGAAGTAGCAGAAGCTAAAGAGATTGTTGCAGCCATTTTTATTGTTACCTAAATGTATTTTTTTTAGTTGCAAAAATAACTTACAAAATCATCTCAAAGTGAGCATAGTGTATCTGCGTACACATGTGTACGCAGATCTATTTAAACCTATAGCAAACTAAAAATACTTCCTCCATTCCGGTAGAGAATTTACCTTTCCTTCAGGATAGTAGTCCGTTCTTATCGGAGTTACCTTAATCTTCTTGATAATCCCCCTAGAGTATTCGCCAAACTTTAGCCAGGGTACTTCTTTAGTTTGGAACTTGTTCTCTACGTACCGCTCCAGTCTACGGATAACCCCTGTAGCTTCAGCCTGAGTACTGCCGTTGACTACAATTTGGCTGTTATCTTTGAGTATCCACCTTGCCCAATGATCGCCCTTGCTATAGCTAGTTATGCTAAGAGCTTTTGTTCCCTTGAAGTGAGGAATAACAAGCGTGTAGTTGCCAGATATGCTTTTTTTATTGATGTCGCGATAGATAATAGCCAGTTGTGGAATATCTTGTCCTTTCTTAATCTCCCAACCTTCTGGATAAGAGCTAATGTTTTCTTGCTCTAAGTAGTTGGCAAAATAAGTCATATTATTGAGAGTCTCTATAGCAGAGTCTTCATCTCTTACCAACAAAGATGTTTTTATAGCTTCTCTTCGCGTATTTTTAGAAGTCTCTGATTTTACATCTTTAAAGTAATTTCGTACTCTTCGGTTGTGTCCAATACGTATCATTTTTGGGGTTAATTCCCAACTATAAGCATCGTATTTTATTGTATAATTGCCATCTTTTTGTCTTGCCCTTTCTTCATCTAATTTATTAGGGGTAGCACTTTGAGTAACACTAGTTTTTGCAGCAATTTCTTCTTTAGTTTTACCTGGAAATTAAATCTTTTTTAGCATCATCAAACTCTTTCCTACTCTCCTTCATATCTGATATTTCTTCTTTAATATCTAAGGTATTAGAAATAATATCTTCTATTGCATCCAAAGTGTCCGAAGCCTTTGCTAATTTGTTAACAACTCTAGAAGTATTGTTTAAATTTTCAGGCATGAAGTTATAAGCGTTCTCTGTGATTACACCACCTCTACGTAAAGCGTTCCCACACCGACGCAGAGAATTCGTGCGTCCTTAGGAAGTTTAGACAGCACCATGCAGATCGATAAATACAGTCCATCCAGCATCGGAGCCAGTTTAGCGAATTAATCACTCGATCTCAAAAGAATATGAAACAGAAGCTTGTTCAACTGATTGACCAAATTCTTGGGCGTAAAAGAGCGATAACATCGAGACTGTCAACGACCAACTCAAAAATATCTTTCAAATCGAACATTCAATCCAGCGTAGTATGGGGAATTTTTTAGTAAATCTGAGGGCTGGATTGATTGCTTATACCTATCTACCTAACAACGCGCTGAATCGCTTTGTGGGGGTTCACGGTCAAGCCCGTGCATGATTCCCGTGCATGGTATATGCGTAGCGGTATCCGCTATAGACACCTTCGGACGATGCCCGTGCATGACTAGCGGCGGCTTTTGGGACAGAATCTTCTGACCCAAAACGCGCCTTAGCTTCGCAAATGTGACCGAAGGGCGGAGTGCGGTTTATCCGTGAATCATGCACGGGCTTTAGTATAAGCGCCTGGGGGCGCGTCCCGCACCGAGGCCCCCCATTGAAGCGACTCAATCAAGACACCGTAGTATTGATTTAGAGCCAATTGAATTACTGGCACTACCTTCTGCTACTTTCTAACTTGGTCGAACTCACGTCGTCCAGACGTTCGCGTACCCCCAGAACTCTGGGCTTCTGCCAGACCAGCAAAATAAACAGAACCTAAAATATATCTTGCCCCTAACTCGGACAAAACTGGTTTGAGAGCATAGTCAACTGACAATAAATGAGCGATCGTGCCTGCTGTAGCAAGAAGCAGAATGACTTTACCAGATAAAGCTTTTTGAGGCAGCAAATCTAAAAATGCTTTCAATACTCCTGTATAAGCAGTTTTATAAATGGGAGTGACGATAATTAAAGCATCGGCTTTGGCAATTAAAGCTTTTGTTGGTTCGAGGTTAGGACTGTCATAACGACCAAAAATTAAATCTTCAGCAGGCAGATCGCGAACAGAAATAATTTCGGTTTGGGCGTTACAACAACTTATGTCGGTATTGATCGCCCAGATGCTTTTGAAGCAGCAATTCAACCCAATACCAAATTAATTTGGATTGAAACCCCAACCAATCCCCTGCTCAAAATTATCGACATTAAAGTTCTCGCCGAAATTGCTAGAAAAAACAATCTTATCTTAGTCGTTGATAATACTTTTGCTAATTCCTATTTTCAAACGCCTTTGCAATTAGGAGCAGATCTCGTCGTTCATAGTACCACCAAATATTTAGCAGGACACAGCGATATTATTGGCGGTGCAGTCGTCACATCTAACGAGCAGCTTTATAACCAGTTGAAATTTTATTAAAAATGCGATCGGTGCAGTTCCCAGTCCCTTTGATAGTTAGTTGGTTTTGAGAGGAATTAAAACTCTAGCAGTCAGGATGCGAGAACACGAAAAGAATGGTCTGTTTCTAGCTAAATTTCTCGCCCAACATCCGAAGGTCGATCGAGTATACTATCCAGGTTTGCCCAGTCACGAACAGTATCACTTAGCAAAAACCCAAATGTCTGGATTTGGAGGAATGATTAGTTTAACCCTCAAAGGAGGATTTAGCCAAGTAGAAAAATTTGGAGAAAGCTTTATCGTAGATAAATTGAAGCTGAATTGTAGTTGTATTAAAAAACATTTAAAATTCGATTAGCTAAAAACTAGCTAATCAACAGCGTAGTCTAGTCAATTGAAAACTGCTGTAAGCTTTAAAAGTTGAATTGAATCGGTAAACCGTCCTGAAAAGTCAATAATTCTCCTGAGCGAATGGGAGTCCAAATCTCGTTATCAGTTAGGGGAGTAGTAGCAATAATAGCGACGCGATCGCTCTTATTTGTCAACTCGTTAAAATCTACCGTTAAATCTCGATCAATTAAATGGGCTGCTGCAAAAGGTGCTTGGCGCACAATGTAACAAAGTTGGGTAGAACAATGGGCAAAGAAACTTTCTCCATCGGCAAGTAGATAATTAAATATGCCTTTGGCTGCTAATTTTTTAGTAATGCTATTCAGCACTGAATACAATTGTGGCAAAGGAGGCTTACTGTTGGGAAAGTTTTGACGCAAGGTTTCTAAAATCAGACAAAAAGCCTTTTCGCTGTCGGTATCTCCCACTGGTTGATAAAATTGCATCGGTTCGAGTTCAAAAAAAGCTAAATCACCATTGTGAGCAAATACCCAATAGCGTCCCCACAATTGCCGACTAAAAGGATGGCAGTTTTCGAGGAGAATCTTTCCTTGAGTCGCTTTACGGATGTGGGCGATGACGTGGGTAGAATGAATAGGATAGCGTCGCACTAATTCTGCGACAGAAGAACTACTCGAAGGTTTAGAATCTATAAAAAGCTGACAGCCTTTGCCTTCAAAAAAAGCAATCCCCCATCCATCGCGATGATCGTCAGTTTTTCCGCCCCTGGTTGAAAAACCCTCGAAAGAAAAGCAAATATCGGTGGGAACGTTACAGTTCATACCAAGTAGTTGACACATATCCTCTATAGCGTTAATTGTTAATTGTGAGTTAGCGCGGTCATGGAGAGCCATTCCGGTTTTTGTTATTCTATATGTTTTTGAAATAAATTTTATTTGTATTTAGAAATATTTTGGATAAGATGGTAATTTAAGAAGGTTGACTCGCTTGCCGAAAAATCTCGACCGAATTTTTCATAGGAGATAAACAAATATGGTAGATGTATGTTGTGGCCCTGGCTATGCTTTTCCCAAGCAGCAATGAAAGCCGAACCAGAAAAGGTATTATATGCGATCGCGCTTTTACTGGAACAGGAATCGAACAACCCGATTATTTAGCGACAATAGATGTCGCTCCAGACTCTCCTACCTATTCTCAAATTCGCTGTTTGGCATTTGGGATAACCAATTTTATCCAGATTTAGCCAAAAAAGGTTCTTACTTACTACAAATCGACTGCGATCGAGAAAAGGGAGGACTTTCCCTTAAGCAAGATTTTTAGGTAGACTTTGGTAAAGAAAGCAGCCCGCGCTCAGGAAATGCGTTATCCATGGGGTGATTGTACTTCCGATATTTGGCTCTGAAAAGACACACAACCACAACATAAAAAACAGATCGGTGTAGATGACCTAGAGATACAAGACCTAATTGAAACTAAAGTTATCTTTTTATCAAAAGTAAATTTATCACGCATTTTTATACTTATCCCCCTAGTATAAAAGTTACTTAGGGGATTTATTTTGTCCGAGCCAAATGGCGATCGCTTTTATTAATTAAGCGGGGAGTATTAAAAAGTTCTTGATCGCGATAGCTTCATATACTTTGGACAACTTCAGATCATTACTTGTGAGAATATTTCTGCGATCGCTCTACTCGAACTCAGATTAAGCGATCGCTTCCCTTGATGAAGCCAAACTCAACTATCAAAAACAGCAGTACGAACACTCATTGAAAGTGTCAGACTATCAAACAAGAAATCTAGAAGCAGCAGGAATAATGAAAATATAATAGCGATCGCCAAACGAGAATCCAACACTTAAAAATCAATCTTTCTGACTACTCCCAGCAATAGAAGCGATCGCTCTTGGTAACTACCGCTTTTGGGATTCGACCGATTCAAAATAATCTGGGAGGCTGATTATTCGTGCTTTTTGCCCTTCAAAAATGACTACAGGAATTACCTTATTTAGTACGGCGTTGGTAATGCCAGAGCGCATTTTTTTAAAGAATTTGTTGTCAGGCAGCGTATCAGTAAACTTTTCAACCGTACTTACTTTATGAACATAGTTTTCACCATCTTCCTTGATGGTAATGATTGCCTTTGAGCCATTATCCGCAATAGCGAGGTACTGTTCTGTGATGGATTCCTTATTTTGTCTGAGGTATTCTTCAACTGTCATTTTTGCCATATATGCTACTCCTTAATAGTAATGTCAATTACAGTTAAACCAGTGACATCGCTCCTTTTCAACGACGAAAAACAAACAAATTACCAATTCTCCCTCGTCCTATTCTCGTATTTTCATCCAGGTAAGAAGTAATCCATAACGCCTTATTTCTCAAGAAATCTAATACTCTTATAGTTTCATCAATTGATGTTGTAGAGAAGATCTCAAAATTGAGCCTCAAAAATGATCGAGTCCTGAAGGGTATTCATATTACGACTATTACGACGATGAACTCATTCGCGATCCGTAAGCTAAGCGGAGCTTAATCGCTCTCGCTACACTCGAGAGGAACAGATCTAATAAGTATTAAATAGTTCTTCTCTTCTTTACGCTTTGTTTGTCCTCAATGCAGACATAGGTTGAATCTCACTTTGATTGACCTAAATGCGGTTGGATGGATAATTCGACAACGCGCGATCGCTACGGGTATACCCATTCGGGTACGACGCGAAGGACGCGACGTGGCTAGTCCTAAAGGATAAGCTTCGCCCTAAAGGACTAGCTTCGCGTCGCAAATCATGCGGTGGGTATATCGCCGAAAGGCGTTTATCCTCATTGCGGTAAGGACAAGTACCCGTCGTATTGGGTGCAAAGGGATGCTGAGCAAGACAGAAACAATGATGGTGGGAATTTTAGTAGCCGTGAGGAAGGTATTGATTTACATCAACTTGGTCTTGAACATTAGTTTGATTCGCATCTTGAACAATTGCGTTACCAGTACCAACAGCAGCAGCTTCGTTAGCGTTTAATTGGACTGAAGTTTGAGCATCAGGAGTGGAATAACCGTAGCCACCTAAGTCTAATTGGTTTTGGTAGCTAGTTTGGTCGGTGTTTTGGTGGATGAGGTTACTAGTACCGACAGCAGCAGCAGAATTTGTATTGTTTTGAATGCTAGTCTGAGCGTCTTGAGCGAAAGCAGTTAAAGGAGCGAAAGCGATAACAGCAGTAAGAATGGATAATGTAGTTTTTTTCATGGTTTAAGACCTCGTAAAAGTAAAATTTAGTGTGTTTTGCTTACATTCACTAGTTACGATTGATCTATTTTTTTTATGCAGATTTAGATTTACTTTTAATTTGTAAAGAAGCGAATCCTAAAGGACGACGCGGAGCTAGTCCTTTAGGGCATATGCACTAAGAAGTTAGCTAAAATCAATCAGTTAATCTTAACTGGTCACCAATGGCTAAAAGCTAATAGCTATTAGCTTTTAACACTTACATCCCCAAATCTTAGTTTAAAGAGCAAGCCCTAAGTAGAGCAATTGTTGTGCCAGTGTTTTGGCTTGCTGGCGAATCTCAGCTACCGCAGTTGTTTCCCAGAGACATCCCTTTTGGGGGGAACCGAGAGTAAACAGTAAATTAGATACTTCCCCTGTTGCATCGATCAGCGCGCCGTTGGCAGCGACCTCTAAACCAAGATTGAGGGGATCTGGTTTAATCAGACCAGAATTCAATAAATTCTCGATCAAAGGGTGTTGTAGTCGGCGATAGTTGCATTCCGTCCCCGTACAGTTAATTACTGCACCTAAGCGCAAGTTATTAATATAGTTGCTACATTGCTCGCGAATCGATACGTTTACTCCTAGAGCATCCTCATTGTAGGCTTGAATACGTCCTGCCAAGAAATGTAACTGTCCTGCTGCAACTTTTGACTCAATTTGTCGAGCGATCGCACTATGTACTCGATGACGATGACTTTCCCAGTAGGGTCGAACGTGGCGTAAAAATCTTTGTTTTTCAGCGATCGCTAGAGATTGCCAAATTAATTGAGTTTGGGGACGAACCGAGTTAATCACAGATTGCCAGTTATCACCCCTAGCTTCAGCAGACTTGATTTCTTGTCTGATTCGGCGTACTAGAGAGCGAATTGTTGTTGGTAGCGATTCGGACTTGAACAAAGGTGGATAAGAAGTTGTTGGCTGATGCGCTTGAGGAAGCAAACCCCGACGCGAAACAACATAAATTTTACCTTGATGTTTTTGTCGATCAAGTGCCAAAATTGCATCTAAAGCAGTTAAGCCAGAACCAATGATTAAAATCGGTTCGTCAGCAGCTAAAGAAAATAAAGATGGTGCAGACCAAAAGCGAAAATAACGTTTACTTTGATAAAAAGAAGAGTCGGCAACGGCAGGATCGGCTGGGGGAAAATTTCCCAAAGCTAGCACCACGCGATCGACTTCCAGACTTTTTCCACTACTGAGGCAAACAGTAGCCCGTTCTGTATTAGTTTCTAATGCGATCGCTTCATCAGTTAATTTTTCTAGACTAACACCCTTATCTGCTTGGGATTCAGCTTCGGCTAAGATCGATCTAATGTAATCACCGTAAAGCTTTCGCGGTACAAAATCATCTTGGCTAACTTTTTTAACTATTTCGGACTCGCGAGTCTGCAACCAGTGCCAAAAATGGTCGGGATGGTCGGGAAAAGCACTCATTTTACCAGCAGGAACGTTAAGCAAATGACAATCCCAATTAGTGCTGTAAGCAATTCCTTCACCGACAAAAGGACGAGGTTCGATTAACTTAATACGTAGAGGGGAAACTGTATTTTTGAGTAGATGCACCGCCACCATCGAACCACTAAAGCCACCGCCAACGATCGCAATACTGGTTGGCTGCGACTCGAATTTATCAGGTTTTTTTCCCTTGTCAACAAATCTTGTTTGATTCTTTGCCTGAATGGGCGAAAGCTGGGATTGTCCGCTCATGGAGTGATAAACTTGCATCTGCTGTAATGGTTTAGCGTAAATGTTGAGAGTGATCAGATTTTGCTCGGAAGTATTGGCAAGTTGATGAATTTGAGCGCGATCGACTCCTACCAATTCGTCTGGCTGTAAATATTTTTCTTGAAGAAGAACGGATGAGAATTCTTCGGTTGCAGCATCATTGCGAGTAAAGGTTCTAGAAGTAAGTACGCCTTGATAAACGCGAGTTACATTTAAAGAATCACCATGATCGTGAATTGAACTAAATTGTCCTGGTTGCCAGCAGACAAGAATTATTTCACAGTTTGAGTCGCGTAAAAGGATTTGGCGTTGATAATTTTCAGAACTAAAACAAACATTGCTGGCGATCGCCATATCTCCTACATCTAATCTTGCTACCCAGTCTTGAAGTTGTGCTAGCTCAAGTTGCCCGATGGCAACTTTCTGAAGTTTTAGCCGAAAATCGTCTAAAGTTAATCTGGTTTCCAGAATTTTCATAGTCTAAATTGAACTGATAATTGTTTCTACTCAGTTATAATTCATTTTTAATTGCATTCAATTTAAATTCAAATACAACTGAGTCAGAGATATCTGAATCAAAATTGATAAAGACAAGAAATTACTTATCGTTCGCGCATTGGTGACCAAGCCCTTTGGACTGCTTCTTGAAGCTACGCAAATAATAAGGAAGAAAACTCATTATTTGCGTAGCTTATCCGATATAGACTCATTACTTAAGCAAAGTGAGTTCAAGATAATCAGTAAGAAATGAACGAAACTTGCTAAACTAAATCATTACCTTGCGCAGTTTCTTCTCCGACGAATCAGCTAGATGACTGGAGAGGAGACTAATTGGTTTTTTTAGTCTGAGGTTGGGAAACAGAATTAATATTTCCATCCTTAGCTTACTAAGTCTCAATCAAGATAACTATGTCAATTATTCACGGCAGTTGGATCGTTAATTCGGGTCAGGACTATTTTTTTGTTTGGGGACAAGCGTGGCGTTCTTTGGTTAACGAAACCTTCTCGCTTAATAAATCGGGGGACTTTATTCATCCCTTTAACTTGTCGCGTCTGGAACTACTAGGTCTGTTTCAAAGCCATGAATTGGACGTTGCGAAATTATTAGACGAAAGCAAGTGGCAAGTTCAACTAGTAGGGATGCCAACTATTGTGACTGGTACGGCCCAGAGTAAGAAAGTACAGCCAGTTTTTGCGGGAAATGCCGTGGAAGATGAGTCGAAACTAGACCTTTATCTTTGGGAAGTGCAAGGATTCCGTCTAACTCCTGGGGAAACTATTAATCTATTGCAGATATTATCTCTTAGTTCACTACAGTCTAATACTGATTATTTGGCGGGAGATATCCGTTTTTGGTCGCACATATATCGCTGGGCATTAGATTTAATCGTCAGACAAAAGTTTCTACCAGGAATAGAGGTTCAAAAATCGAGCCAGAATAGCTATAAAAGCGTTTGGCAACCTGTAATTGATAGTGAGGTTGATCGGGTGCGATTAGCTAAATTTACTCAGGCTTTACCCGAAGCTTGTTTGGCTTATCTTGATGCAGAGGAGTCAGAAGCAGACACGACAGACCAAGATTTATTGTTGCGATCGCTTTCTTTAATTTTGGATGCCAGATTACGCACCTGGATAGATTACAATCCCAATAGCTTTAAAGATCTTAACGTCGAACCTTGGTTGCGATCGCTTAGCTCATCTCCTGTACTAGAAACAAATACCAAAAACGCTAATCGCTTAACTAATGCTCTATATAGCTGGACATTGCCGATCGGCGAGTATATAGTCAATCGCCAAAACGATCTCGGCTTGAATCGTTATCGAGTTTGTTTTACCCTAACCCCTCCAGTCGCAACAGCAGCAGATGATGAACAACCAGATTGGTCTTTGAATTATTATTTACAAGCATTAGATAATCCTGAGTTTGTAGTTGATGCAGCAACAGTTTGGCGGTGTCCCGCAGAGTTTTTGAATATAGGCGATCGCACCATTGAAAACCCCCAGGAAACCCTATTGAAAGGTTTGGGCTTGGCATCTCGAATCTACGCTCCGATTAGAGCAAGTTTGAACCGCAGTCAGCCAATCAGTTGTTCTCTCAATCCAATTCAGGTATACGAATTTATTCGCGCGATCGCCTGGCAGCTAAGCGATAATGGTTTGGGCGTAATTATGCCCCCTGGCTTGAGCGACAATAACAGCGAACAAAGATTAGGCATTAAGATGACTGCCAGCGTGCCTCAAAAGAAAGGAGAGCGTTTAAGTCTGCAAAGTATGCTGAAATATAAATTAGAAATTGCGGTGGGCGATCAAACTGTTTCTAAACGCGACTTTAAAAAGCTACTGGCGCAGAAATCGCCGATAGTAGAAATAGACGGACAGTGGATCGCCCTACAGCCTGCGGATGTAAGGGCTGCCCAGGCGGTATTAGATAAATCTAATGCACGGCTAGATTTATCGGTAGAAGATGCCCTGCGTTTATCTACAGGAGATACGACAACCCTAGCTAAGCTGCCTGTGGTCAAGTTTGAACCCACAGGGATATTGGCGGGTTTATTGGATAATTTGACTGATGATAAAGCCGTTGAACCAGTGAAGCAGATCGAAGACTTTGAGGGAGAATTACGTCCCTATCAGGCAAAAGGTGTTGGCTGGCTATCTTTCTTGGAAATCTGGGGATTAGGTGCTTGTCTGGCAGACGATATGGGTTTGGGTAAAACAATCCAGCTGATTGCTTTTTTGCTTAACTTAAAACAACAAGATTTATTAACTAAGCCTACCTTGTTAGTTTGCCCGACTTCGGTAATTAATAATTGGGAACGGGAAGTTAAAAAATTTGCGCCTAAATTAAATGTCGTAATCCATCATGGAGATAAACGGGAACAGAATAAGACTTTTGCTCAACAGGTTGAAGATAAACAGTTAGTAATTACCAGCTATTCTTTAGTTCATCGGGATTTCAAAACCTTATCAGGTATTGAATGGCAGGGGATAGTTTTAGACGAAGCACAAAACATTAAAAACCCCTCGGCAAAACAATCTCAGGCAGTAAGAGAGATTCCTGCGGGATTCCGTATTGCCTTAACTGGTACTCCTGTAGAAAACCGCTTGACTGAACTATGGTCGATTCTAGACTTCCTCAATCCAGGTTTTTTGGGCAATCGCAACTTCTTCCAAAAGAGATTTGCTGCACCAATTGAAAAATATGGCGATCGCGAGTCTTTAAATATTCTCCGTTCTCTTACCCAGCCGTTTATTTTGCGTCGTTTAAAAACCGATAAAAACATCATTCAAGACCTGCCAGAAAAGCAGGAAATGAACGTCTTTTGCGGTCTTTCAGCAGAACAGGCGGAACTATATCAACAGCTAGTCGATAACTCTTTAGCAGAGATTGAAGATTCCGAAGGTATCAAACGCCGTGGTTTAATTCTGACCCTATTACTACGCCTTAAACAGCTTTGCAACCATCCTGAATTACTCAGCGATACCAAAGCTAAAAATCTTCAGTTAGATCTAGAGCAATTTGGCGATCGCTCGGGTAAATTACTCCGTTTGGCAGAAATGTTGGAAGAAATTGTCGATGAAGGCGATCGCACGTTGATCTTTACCCAGTTTTCTGAGTGGGGCAAAATGCTCAAACCTTATTTAGAGGAGAAACTAAAAGAAGAAGTCCTATTTTTATATGGTTCAACCCGTCGTGAAGCCAGACAAGAAATGGTGGATCGTTTCCAAAATGAACCCAATGGTCCGAAAATATTTATCCTCTCTCTCAAAGCAGGAGGAACAGGACTTAACTTAACTAGGGCAAATCATGTCTTTCACGTTGATCGCTGGTGGAATCCTGCGGTCGAAAATCAGGCAACAGATCGGGCATTTAGGATCGGACAAAAACGCAACGTTCAGGTACACAAGTTCGTCTGTACGGGAACACTGGAAGAACGTATCAATGACATTATTGAAAGCAAGAAAGAATTAGCCGAACAAACCGTTAATGCAGGAGAGCAATGGTTAACGGATTTAGATACTGGTAGCTTGCGTAATCTGCTGTTATTAGATCGCGATGCAATTATTGATGAGTAGGTGAAATGCGATCGTAAATCGTGTGGTTTTTATTGGGAATGATCTCATGGGGTGACAAAGAGGTGAAAGACAAAATAAACAGTTGAACGTAGCAGTGAAATGGTAAGAAAAAGGGATCAAGCTTATTGAGAAACGAATGCTCCTAGCATCTAGACCCCAAAACCAAAAATGTTGCCAGAATTTTATCACAAATGTATCTTGCAATTGTTAACGGATAGACAATATGCAACGTTGAGAATAATTGTTCTGATGTTACAAAGCTACAGAACAATTGAGATAGAAAAGCTAGCATCTGTGATCCCGATTCCAATAAAATATGAGAGTCGCCGTCGCCATATTCAAAGATTTCTAGTTCTGCCACAGTTGACCAGTAGATGTATTTGGTTTCCCATCATCAAAAAATGGTTAAAAGTCAATCAAAATAGAAAACAAATTTGCTATGTGGCTATAGATAGAACGAGATAGCAAGAACGGAACTTATTAGTAGCTAGTCTAGTTGAAAATAAGAGAGCGATTCCGATAAATTGCATGCTCTTGAATAAAAAAGATTACTCAAATCAATATTAAGATTGTTGAAAGAATATCAAGTAATTGTAATTGGCGATTGCCCTAAAGGATTAGCTTCGCGTCCTTCGCAAACGCGTCGTAAATCTGGAGGTTATAATTTAGAGCAATGTCAAGGTAAAGTCAAGCGTTTACTGCTTAATAGATGGGTTTAAAGCCCCGTCATTGATGACGATCGCAGCTTTGAGTGCATTTGGTGGACTAACCGAATAATTCTCGATCATTAATAGCAATTGTTAACAACTCGATTGGGCAAGGTCGGAAAATCCGACCGCCTCTCTCGTTCAATTGGATAGACTACGTTGTCAAGCGACTATTTTTTAGCTGTCAGCTATGAGCTATTAGTTTTTCAGATCATGTCTTAATACAAATACGCAACGCTATATTTAGATATTTAGTTAGACATAAATATAGCCAAAAACTAGCAAGCCTATCTTTATTGAAAATTCGCTAATAGCTACAAAAATAGGCTTAATTTATTTATTTAAAGATTAAGTTTTTACAATTTCTTTATTCTTAACAAAAAGTACTATTGCACCAATTGCTAGAAGGGCAAAACCCCACCAAAGCGAATCTCCAGGAAGAACCTTCAGTAAAAGAGTAGTAAAACCAGAAGTAATTAGTGACCATCCAGCGGTTGTTCTATATTGCATTGGTTTGTTTGTTTAATTTAGCAAGCCTGTTTATCTTTTAATCGTAGTTAGACAAAAGCTCTGAATCTTCTATCCATAGATGTAATCTAAAGATGATTAAATAAGTTGATTAGATCGATATCTTGTAAATAGTTTAAAATTTAGAACTATTGCTGACTATTTTTAGATGTACTTTCAGTTTAATTACTATTAGTTAGTCCCAAATAGTCGATCCCAAAAAGTAAAATATAGACCATAGTGGCGAGAATAATTAAGATGATGAAAAGAGTGATGATCGGAGCTAACTAACCATTTTCCTAACCAATGATCGGGAAAACTAGGAAATAATTCAAAACCAAGATGATTAACCAAAGACCAAATAGTCATGGTAATTAACAGTAAGGATAAAACAGTAAAGTGCAGTGGAATTACAAAAATTACTGCGATCATAAATAAACCTTGAAGTAATGCTTCGGGAAAGTCGAGAGCAAAAGATGTCCAGGGCGTGGGATGCTTGGACTGATGATGTCCACGGTGTAACCACTCAAAAATTAACGGATGGTGAAATCCGCGATGAAAAAAATAATAGCTGACATCCTGCAAGAAGATTACCCCCAGGAAACTGACAACCAAATACCATCTTCCATAATCATTTATCGAACTGTATAAACGAGTCGCACCCAAACTATAGCTCCACATTACTAATGCAGAACAAATGGCTAAAGCAAGTGTGGCGATGATCGAGAGAGTAATATCTTTTTGAATTAATTTACGACTCGGCGACTTTTTTAAAGATTGTTTCGCAAACGATATATTCTCAGATAAATAAAATAACCAATAAGTGCCTCCCGCAATTAAAAAGTAGCGTGCTAGGATGATGATAAAAAAGACAAATAAATAGTACAGCCAGAGTTTCATGGAATTTTGCCAGTTGAATTTATATTAGTGAAGTAGTGCCGGTTTAAAGTTTTAAATTAATTTATTAAGCAGGGAAGAAGACTTTCTGTTGATTAACTATTTTCGGCGTTGCCGATTGAAAGTATGATGTACAAAATAATCCTGCTCGTAGCTTTTTTGATTCAAGAGAATATAACGATCTCAAAAAATCATATCTCGGTTCAGCAACGGCCTATTTTCAAGTAAACCATAATTACCGTTAGTTAATAGTTTATTTGGTCTAATTCATCTTAGTGCGGTCAAACCCTCGAACATCTTTTAGTGCAGAAGCACCATGAGCAATATTCTGGATAACGCTAAAGCTGCCGTCGGTTTCAAGAATTACGGCATCAGCATCTTCGATTGCCGATACTCCACTATTGCGCAGTGCTGACAAAATCTCCTCTTCAGCAACTCTTTCTCGCTTCATAATATCTCGCTGCATTTCTCCTCGGCAGAGCAATAGTGCTGGCTCAGATTTAATTAGTTTTTGAATAATTGAAAAGCGGACAGAAATCCAGGTAATGATAAACTGCAACAGTACTAGTACAGCAAAAGCTAGAATGTCTTTGCCAAATTCATCTTCAGTCGATAAAAATGCGGTGGCTAAAATTGAACCGAAAGCAACAGTGACCACATAATCAAAAGAATTCCATTTAGCTAAAGTCCGTTTACCCGATAACCTAAGTATAATAATTATCGCAATGTAGGTAATGATACCTGCTATTGGCACTTCGATAAATGGATTGAGCTCGCTGAACATGATGGGTGATTGAAAGGTGGTTTGGTAAAAAAATTATCAACGCGATCGCTGCGTTGCTATGCTCGGTGTCTATTTTGGCTACTTCAGAACTTGGCTGCGTGTTCTAGCTATAGAGTACCTAAATTTTTTAACAAGCATAAATTGTCTAACCTTGACAGAACAAAACATTTATCACTAAATATTTAATGATAAATATTTAATGATAAATGTTTAATGATAAATGTTTAATGTTTAATGATTATCGTTCGATTACATCGCCGTCGGCTTGTACTTCCAATTCTTCACGACGAATAGTTTCATTAGCCTGCACGTTTTGATGCTCTACTTCTTTGCGAACGGTTACTTCCTCACGCACGAAAGCTTGTTTTTTAATATCGGCAGTTTCCTCGTAAAGTTCAACTTGTGCTACTTTACCCTCAGTAAAGTTAGCAGTACCAGGATTAACTACATTACCAGCGGTGGCACTAGAACGTTCGATGACAATACGCTCTTTTTCTACAGGTACAGCGACGCTTGCTGTCTCAGTTTCTACTCGCTTACCAATAGAGACTTCTCCCGCTTTGACGCGATGCTTATTAACCATCAAGCGTTCTTCATATAGTCGGATTTTATCATGGTCAGCGATGTCAGTTCTGGTTCTAATATCATGGTCAACATCAGTAACGGCAGTTGCTTTAGCGCCAGGAACATCGTAGATCCCAAATTCTTCGACACCGTTGTGATCCATGATAGCTTTGGCATGAGCAATTTCTGCTGCCGTACCGTTAACTATAACGAGAAAACTACCGCCTTGGACGCGATCGTTATATACTCTGGCTTTTTCTTCAGGAATACCTAACCCGATTAAAGCACCGATTAATCCCCCTGCCGCCGCACCAATACCTGCACCCGCTAGAGTGGTTGCGATCGCAGTTGCTTCTGCACCAGCTAAAAGGATTGGCCCAATGCCAGGAATAGCCAACGCACCCAAACCAACTAATAAACCAGTAATACCGCCTAATGTACCGCCAGTTAAGGCACCTGCTGCTGCACCGTCATCTGCCTTGTTACCTACTTTTTCAGTAGTGTCGTGTCCGCCAATTTGATCTGCATCTCTAGCAATGACAGATACTCGATCCATGTCATAACCTGAATCTCTAAGACTGCGAACGGCTGCTTCCGCTTCATCTCTACTATAGAATAAACCGGTGGCGCGTTTGTAGAAATTATCGTTGATTACCATTTTGTTTTTATTCCTGGTAGTTTGTACAACAGTTTTAGCTAATCTTAAAAACCTCATCAGGTCAGAGTAAAATTAGCCCAAATTTTGTTAATTGTTGTCTTTCATACTCACATTGCTTTCGAGTAAAATCATCTATCTAAAGCACAGTTATTTTATTTGACTAATGCGCTTGGGCGTTCCTTTATTGATAAGTTAAAGAGCAAAAAAAAGCGGTCAGACCCCCTAAAGGGTTCGTTGGTTGCTCCTTGACAGAAACCGCCGCCGCGAGAGTGGAATAAGCTTGGGAAACCCAATCATTTCCTGAGGACACGTCTTTGGAGGAAACCTCCAAAGCTTGAGATGTCCGTCTCGCAAAGACCCCTAAAGGACTCTATCACGGATACCGCTTCGCGACACGAAGTTAGTCCTTTAGGGCATATAGCTTCGCGTCGCGCACCAACTCACCGCGTCGTCCGAATCAAAACAAATAGTTTAGATTCAAGCGATTGAAAGTTTTTGAATCCAGTTTAATAAAATCGGGTTGACTATCTCTGGGGCTTCATCTTGGGGACAGTGACCCAAACCTTCGAGGAGGATAAACTCATCTACGGTAGGTATTTTGGCTAATTCTTTGCCCATTTCTACAGGTTCCCAAGGATCTTCTGTCCCCCATAGCAAAATAGTAGGACAGGTAAGGCGAGGAAGTAAATCTTCTGGTAAAGGGCCTTGAGAATAGCGGGTAAAAGCCAAAAAGACATCTGCTGCGCCTTTGTCCATCGAAGGCTTCATCAAAATATCGATCAGTTCATCGGTAACTGCTTCGGGGCGACGATATGCCTGTAATAAGATCTTACGGACAACTTTTGGTTTGGCGATCTGTTTAAAGAAAAAACTACCAATTTGTCTATTTCCCAGTACCTGCTGCATCACTGATGAGCCATAGTTGCGATACCAGGGCAAAGTAACTCGTTTGCGAGCGTGCAGTAGTCTGATCGAGCAGTTAATTGCCGCCACTCCTAAAGCTAATTCAGGATAATCCACCGCAGTTTGCATCACCACAATGCAGCCGATAGAATTACCAATCAAAAAAGCAGGACTACCTACTACCTCACGGCAAAAATCGGCAAGCTGTTCACCCCAGGTTTCAAAGGTATAATCAACTATTCCTGGTTGGGGTTTGTCTGAACCACCAAAACCAATCAAATCGATCGCATAACAACGACAGGATTCACCTAGCACTGGTAAATTCTTGCGCCAGTGTCCCCAAGATGCCCCAAAACCATGTACCAAAACTACAGCAGCACCAGTGTCTCCAGCTTGCTGATAAGTTATCTTATGTCCTCGCCAGCTCCAGGTTTTCGGTTCGGTAATTGCGATCGCACTCATGTTTTCTTTTAGGTTTAAATTGCCGTTTAAAAATATTTTAAGCAAGAAATTAATTTAATCGGCGATCTATTTTGTCATCTAAAAAAACTTCATAGCTGCTTTTAACCGTCCCAGTTTCGTTCCATGGAGGATGCCAGTAGGTTTCTTGAATTACTGTCTTGTTTTTTGACCAACGAAATCTGACTAAGCTAAGATTATTTCTACCGATAACCTCAGAACCTTCTTGTAGCCAGCGATTACGCCAAAGCAGTGTTACAAGTCGATTAAATATTTGCTGAACAAAGTTTAGTTTTGACTCGGGTTTTCTGACTTGTCGCCAAGGCAGAGATTGGGCAGGCTGCCGTTTAATCCACTCAGTACGATATTGCCAATCTGGATTGTGATGTTCTTGGTTGAGCGGTTTTTTACGCCACCACTTCGGCTGAGGTAGCTTAACTTGTTTGAAAGATTTATTCCAACCTAGGCAGCGTTCTGTAGATTCAGGCAATAAAGATTTAAGCTTGGTATGTGCGATTCGCGTTGGCAATTCTGAGTTTTTGAACGCACTGGAAGTTAGCTGGACAATTACTGATGTTTCATAGGTATCGTGATTCCAATGAACTAAGCGTACCGCACAACTATAGTGGATATCTCCTGAGAGAATAATTACGCGAGCGCGTTTTTGACAGAGATTTTGCAGCAGAGTAATAAAAGCTGTTTCGTGAAAATTCCAGGAGTCACCAACATCATTATTAAATACGCGGTTACGATTCAAATCATACTGCTGAATGCGATCGATAATGCCTAATGCTACTAAATTGGTTGGCAACACGATTAAGGTTGCTTCAATATGTGGCGATTTAGCGGCAAGCGGTATTTTTAGCTGTTGTTCAAAAGCTGAGGGAGACAGTAACATTGGCGGATCGAGTTTATGCTCTGCTCCTGTGGGATAACCGCGCCAAGTACGAGTATCTAAGACAATAACTTCATGACTTGCTGCAACAACTTGATAATGCCAGGGAAGAGCCTGTTGCGATCGCGCTAAAACCAATACATCTCGATCTTGTAGATATTGCGGTGCTGCGGTAGTCAAATCATTGACTGGAATACCTAAATAGCGATCGCATTCGGCCTTAGCAGCTAAATCTTGCCCTTTTGATTGCAGCCATCGGGTGGCGAGCTGAAGTAGCTTAGCTCCGCTGCTTCCTGGTCTAAAATTATGTGGTGTATTGCCCCAGGCTTGAAAAATAGCGTATGCCAGCAAACCGTTCTGTACAACTCTTTTACCCAAAGGTTTGCCTAAGACGCGATCGCACCACTCTCGATTGAGATACCAATCATCACTGATATCATGATCGTCACAGATTGTATAAACAGGAACATTAGCCAATGCCCTTCTGACTTTGCTTAAATCTTGAAAGAAGCTCTCTGTATCCTTAATCTCGCTCTGCCACACTTTTGCTTGTTGGCGACTTTTACCCAAGCTCTCAGCATCTGGAATACTCTTTAGAACGAAAACAGGCGACCATGCTAGTAAGTACGCTGCTGCATATTCTCCAAAGCTGAATAGATGACTTTTGGCTTTGTCTTCTTTTCCGTGTAACATTGCCGTCATTCCACCCTCAATACGAGCTATTTCACTTCTTTGCCCTGGAGGTAGCTCATCACTGAGAATGCTGCTACATTTTAGGGGTAATTCTTCTGACCAACCAAATAACAACTGACTGATTCCCTGACACAACCACAGCATCGGATCGGCAACATCATCACCATAAATCTGATCTCCCGTTAGAAAAACTTGATGTGGTCTTTGATTAGCGATCGAGACACTATCTTGAATAAGATTATCTAAACAAGACAAGGCATCTCTACCACCACCATGAGGTTTACGACAAGAGCCATGAACGATCCGTAAGCAGTTCAAATCTTGCGGCGGTAAAGAGAATGTTGGTAACTGATGTGAAAAATAGCTAATGTTGGAGTCTTGCTGTTGGCTATCAATTGCCGTAGTTAAATCTTTGTTTTCCGCTTGGCAATATAGATCGTACGCATATACTTGACCTGGTGTAAGTACAGTATTTCCTAGAGGTATTGCCGTAACTGCTACAATGTGTAGATTTTTACCTAGCGTTATTGTTTTATGCTTACCTTGTAAGATTATCTTACCTAATACAGAGCCATTTCCCCCCTCTGTCTCATAGACTTTCAAGGTAACCGTATCAGGCTTTTTTAATGCCAACCAAACAGTAATCTCGTCTGTTTGAACATGACACAGAATTGGACCGGCAATAATTAAAGGAAGCTGTTCTATTTCTGGTAAATACTGAATAGCCGAATTTAGGTTAGACAAGGAAAAAATAGCCTGTTTTACTACTTTATTGATTAATTATTCCAATTTTGATAGTAACAGAAAGTAGGTAGTAATGATGTTTGGCATTGGCAAAAACAATTATCAAAGATAAGGATGTGTTTTTGATTATTATCTAATTAATTTGGGAGATGGAGCAATGCCTTCAATTTCTGATTATTTATTTTTCCGCGATCATTACGGGGTAAACTATCAACCTGAATCCAGTGCTTTGGCTGTTTGTAGGTAGCTAATTGAGACTGAAGCTTTTCTTTAATTAAGGCTAAATCAGGTATCGATTGGGCGGGTACATATATAGCCGTAACCGCCTGTCCCCATTTGCGATCGCATATTCCCAGTACGCAAACATCTTTGACCAACTTAGTTGACCAGATTGCCGCCTCAACTTCGGCAGGAAAGACATTTTCGCCTCCTGTAATGATTTTATGACTATTTCTACCACTCAGATACAGATAACCATCTTCATCGAAATAGCCGATATCGTCAGTTATAAAAGGTTGCGATGAGTTAAAAAGCTGAGGATAGTAGCCCAGACAAAGAGAAGTACAATTAATTTCAATTAGACCCATTTCGTTTACAGGTTTAAGTTTAATTTGTGCATGGGGTAAAACTCGACCACTACTATTATTACCAGCTAAAAAGTCTAGAGGTTTAAGAATCACTACTCCAGAGGCAGTTTCGGTCATGCCATAAGTAGCTGCCACTGAAATATTATATTCTCTAGCAGCATCTAAAAGCGATCGCATCGGCGGTGCGCCACCGAGTAATACTGTTCCAAACTCAGTAAGCCAGTTGGGAATAGTTGCAATTAAAAATTGTAGTTGCGTGGGAACTAAAGAAATAAAGTATTCTTGTTTATTGAAAGTAATCTGCTTAGTTTTGACTGCTTTGTAGGAACAAATAATTAAATTTCCTTGAGTGGTAAACGATCTCATAAACTGCATCAAACCACTCACATGATACAGAGGCAGGGTACAGAATGAATTGATTTCTTGACAATCAAAATAGTTTTGAAAGCCAGTTACCGAAGCAGTTAAAGTATCCCAGGTATGCATCGCCAAGCGAATTTTCCCAGAAGTACCTCCCGTGGGAATCATAATTAAAGGTCGATCGCACAAATTAGATTGGCGTTGAGCAGAATTTTTAAGCGTCGCTCTAATTCGATTAATTAAATCTTGCGTAGTGCTTTGTGAAGTGAATACTAGATCGGGATTGACTAAACTTAATACCTGTTCCCACTCTCGCTGTTGCCAAGCAATATCGCCGAGAAATAAATCCACTTCGGCAATTACTCCAGCTAAAAAAGCAGCTAAAAATTTGACTGGGTTAGCTTCAACAATAACTACTGCCAGCCTAGTCAAATGTTGATTTCTTGTAGCAGCGATTTGCTGCAATCTGACTTGAGTTAACTGATATAATTCTTTACTGTTAGCTTGGCGATCGCTTTGCGGATTATCCTGATAATATTTAAACCAGTTGCGATCGATAGATGATTTCAAGTACTTGAATAACTCATATCTCATTTTTTAGCTATATTTATTTAATTTAAGATCCTAAGTTATGCTATCAAACTATGCTTTATAACCTTAGATTTAATTACGCGTAAATAACTATAAATCCATACAAATACCGATAGCATTTTAAGTTTAGATCAAGAAAATTGTGTAAAAAAACTAATGGCAAATTAATTAATTTAGTTGACAATTAAATTAATAATTTGGTTTTTACTACAACAATGTTTGAACGCGCTACTATTTTCTCTACACTTGTATTGTTTATTTTCTTTGGTATTTTAGGAATAAAATACTTTGATTTTATAGAAGCTAAAAATCAGCAAACTCCAAGTTCAGTAACTAGCTTACAATAATTTCTAAATAGCTCGGTGCTAGTCACAGATTACTCCGCCGTCCTAAAGGACGACGCGAAGCTAGTCCTTTAGGATAAGCTTCGCCCTTTAGGACTAGCTTCGCGTCGCAAATCATGCACGGGCATATAAAACGACGGAGACGGCACGGACCGTTGGTCAATTAGTAAATTAGTAAGAGCCGTTATATTATTATTTATTATTTGCCAATCTTTTTCTCAGACTAATTTAGAAAGTAACTACGCTGCGAATAGATTTTCCTTGGTGCATCAACTCAAAAGCATCGTTAATCTTGTCGATGGGCATGGTGTGAGTTACGAGATCATCAATATTGATTTTTCCTTTCATATACCAATCAACGATTTTAGGAACATCAGTTCGCCCTCTAGCACCGCCAAAAGCACTACCTTGCCAAACTCTGCCCGTAACTAACTGAAAAGGACGAGTACTAATTTCTTCTCCTGCACCCGCAACACCAATTATGGTAGAAACTCCCCAACCTTTATGACAGCACTCTAATGCCTGACGCATCACTTTAACATTACCAATACATTCAAAACTATAGTCTGCGCCACCGCCAGTTAATTCCACCAAATATTCAACGATATCTCCGTCAATTTCTTGGGGATTAACAAAATCAGTCATGCCATAATCTTCAGCCATTTGACGTTTATCGGGGTTAAGATCTACGCCAATAATTTTGCTTGCGCCTACCATTTTCGCTCCCTGTATGACATTCAAGCCAATACCACCCAAACCAAACACCACCACATTCGATCCTGGTTCAACTTTAGCCGTATTAATTACTGCACCCAAGCCAGTAGTTACCCCACAGCCAATTAGACATACTTTATCAAGAGGAGCATCATCACGAATTTTGGCGACGGCAATTTCTGGTAGCACAGTATAGTTGGCAAAAGTAGACGTACCCATGTAATGATAGAGCTTTTCGCCATTGAGAGAAAATCTGCTAGTGCCGTTAGGCATTACTCCTTTGCCTTGTGTAACTCTAATTGCCTGACAAAGATTGGTTTTTTGACTCAAGCAATAGGCACACTGCCGACATTCAGGGGTATAAAGTGGAATTACCTTATCTCCTGGCTTAACGCTAGTCACCCCTTCTCCTACTTCAGCTACAATTCCTGCGCCTTCATGTCCTAAAATAGTCGGGAATAAGCCTTCGGGATCTGCACCCCCAAGCGTATAAGCATCAGTATGACAAACTCCAGTCGCTTTGATTTCTACCAGAACTTCCCCCTTCTGTGGTGCTTCTAACTGTACAGTTTCAATACTCAAGGGTTGACTCGAACCAAAAGCCACTGCTGCTTTGACATCCATGCTGATTTTTTTCCGTTAGTTAACGATCTATAGCCAAAAAAATTCTAGCTCAATTTGAGAGCGAGTAAGTATTTCAAGTTTTTACCAAAGTTTGCAGCTTGTAAATAAGTCGGCAGCTTTTAAATAAATTAGGTACTTAATGTATTGTGATGAGCTATTAATATCACTGGGTCAAACTGTGCCAAATTAATCAAATAGATAGTAAAAAGAGTAATATGTCAACTTTTTCTCAGTCAGCAAATTATTATCGCGATTCTCTTAAAGCAAGATTAAAAATTGATTATTTATTAGATGCCCAGGCAATAGACAAAGATGACAAACAAGATGTAATTAACGGTTTAAATAAAGCCAGTAAATTTATTCCTGCTCGTTATTTTTATGACAAGAAAGGCTCACAACTATTTGAAGCTATCTGCCAGCTACTAGAATATTATCCTACACGTACCGAAGCTAGTATTCTCGAACAGTATGCTACCGAAATTGTCGCTCAGACTCAGGCAAATGAAATAGTTGAATTAGGTAGCGGTAGCTCAACCAAAACGCGTTATTTATTAGATGTTTATCAAGATTTTAATACTCCACTATATTATGTGCCAGTTGATGTTAGCGGCAGCATTTTGCAAGAGAGTGCGGATAGTTTATTAGCAGATTATCCCCACCTAAAAATACAGGGAAAAGTTGCCACCTATAGCCAAGCATTACAACAATTATCAACCAGCTTTTCGGACAGAAGAATAATTATATTTTTAGGCAGCAGTATTGGTAACTTTAATTCTCTAGAATGCGCTCGCTTTATTTCTCAAGTAACTTCAGCTTTAAACCCTGGGGACTATTTCTTACTTGGCATTGATTTACAAAAACCTGTTGAAATATTAACAGCAGCCTACAATGATTCTCAAGGAGTTACCGCGGCATTTAACCTCAATATGTTGCAGCACCTTAACAACCGCTTTAAGGGAAACTTTAATCTAGATCTATTTAAACATCAGGCAATTTATAATCAAACTGAACATCAAATAGAGATGTACTTAATTAGCCAAGAAAATCAATCGGTTACATTAGAAAGCCTCGATCTAACTATTGAATTAAAGCAAGGAGAAAGAATACTAACCGAAATTTCTCGTAAGTTTAACTTAGAGAAAATGGGAAGTTACTTGGGCAATCTCAATTTAAACTTGATTCATGCTTATACCGATCCCCAACAATGGTTTGGCTTGTTGTTATGTAAAGCTTAGTTTAAAAGATTAGCGTCCCCGTGCATGGTATATCCGAAGGTGTATCCGCACAGAGACACCTTCGGATTAGCTTCGCGACACGAAGTTAGTCATGCACGGGCATATCGCACAAATGAACGCACCCTATAGCAGATGACTTATCTATTGACCAACTTGCGATCGCATTCGGAAATTTTAAACATAGCAAAAATTTTGAATAACCGATAACTGTCTGAAGTTAGTCCTAGGCAATTAAAATTGTTTTAGCGATCGCAGCATCATATATTAGTTTTAAGAGTTATCGATAAGTAAATAATGAAAACTATTAGAGCCAGAGTTTCAGGTAAAGTTCAAGGCGTAGGATTCAGAATGTATACTCAGCAAAAAGCTCAACAATTGGCTGTTAGAGGATACGTGCGAAATTTAGCTAATGGAGATGTGGAGATGGTGGCAGCAGGAGAAGCTGCAAAAGTAGATGCTCTAATGGAATGGGCTAAATCTGGATCGCCATCTGCTGTTGTCAATAATCTGAAGATAGAAGTTTTGACTAATAATCTTGAAGAATTGGCCGATTTTGAAATTCGTAGGTAATAGAATTGATACCTGCAAGCGAACAACCAGCAAAGCTATGACTTTGGAGTTATTGCCTTATGGATAATGGAATAAGTAAAGTAGTGGTTGGTTTTGTTAGTTTCAAAAGTCGCGCGCTCAGAAAAAATCATGAAAATTAACAGACGAGATGTATTCAAGTTAGCTTCTGCATCGGGCTTAGTTGCCGCAGGTTTAGCAGCTTCAAAGCAAATAATCAGACCTCTTTCGGCGCAAAATTCATCAGCTACTGAAGTTAAAGAAGGAGAAATGCTATATCGTCAACTAGGGCGCAGAGAAAAAGTATCTGTAATTGGTTTGGGTGGTCATCATATTGGCAGACCACAAGATGAGCAACTCGCCATCAAGTTGATTCGCACCGCGATCGATGGCGGGATTAACTTTATGGACAATTGCTGGGATTATCACGAAGGAAATAGCGAACTGAGAATGGGGAAAGCTCTTCAAAATGGTTATCGCGATCGAGCGTTTGTGATGACTAAAATTGATGGTCGAACCAAAGAATCTGCGGCAAAACAGATCGAACAGTCCCTTCAACGTTTACAAACCGATCGCATTGATTTACTGCAACATCACGAAATTATTCGCCTAGAAGACCCCGATCGCGTCTTTGCGCCTGGTGGCTCGATGGAAGCGGTATTGGAGGCTCAAAAAGCTGGTAAAGTTCGTTATATCGGCTTTACGGGGCATAAAGATCCATTAGTCCATCTAAGAATGTTACAAATTGCCGAACAAAACAACTTCCATTTTGATGCGGTACAAATGCCTTTAAATGTAATGGACGCTCATTTTAGAAGTTTTGAACGCCAAGTTTTACCCGTCCTCGTCGAGAAGGAAATTGGCGTATTGGGCATGAAATCAATGGGAGATCCTTACATTCTTAAGAGTAAAACTGTAACTCCAATTGAATGCCTTCATTACACGATGAATCTACCCACTTCTACAGTAATTACGGGTATTGAAAAAATGTCGATTTTGGATCAAGCATTCGAGGCAGTCAGAACTTTTCAACCTATGAACGAAGAACAAGTCAATGCACTGCTCGATCGCACTCGCCAAGCAGCAGCAACGGGTCAGTATGAACTATTTAAAACGACTAGCAAATTCGACGGTACGGCTAAAAATCCTCAGTGGTTGGGATGATAAAATTGCCGTCCATAGCGCGATCGCCCGAATTCAACAACCAGGTATTCTGCCCAGACATTCCAAGCTAAAATTTGTGTCGCCAGAAATTATCAATGTTTTAAATGCCCTGTTTCGACTAAATGTGATTGGTTTGGTATCTAATCATGTTGAGGAATATTTAACCACTGAATATAATCTTGATAGTCTGGACGCGAAGGACGCATTAGACGATTATAAAATAGAGGAAAAAGTTCTGAAGATGTATAAAGGCGATCGCGTTCTAGGAAAGAGTGTAATAAATGATTAACGTCTAATGGTCAATTGTTTTGCTTCTTGTTCTATTTGTTTGAATTGATCTACTAAAGGCAAAACCTTTTCTTCTTCAGCTTCAACATAATTGTAAATGTTAACAAAATTGCGCTCAATTTCTTCGTAGATAATATCTAATTTGGAATTCAATTTAGCCGATAGTTCATTTTTAAACCGAGCTTTTTCATTGTCTAGTTTTTCTTCAAACTGTTTGATAATCTTGCGTTTTTTTAGCACTAACGTTCCCCCAGCAAACAACAAACCAACTCCTGCAAAGGCAGTGCCGATAATATCTAATAATACAATTTCAGTAAGGGCTGCGATCGCCGTACCTGCAACGGTAGCTGCACCACCACCAAGAAACCTGGGCGCAACACTGGCATTAACTGATTCAATAGAATGAAGGAAAGTTTTGTCGTCTAGCAAAGTTGCAACTTTTTGCTGTACATCTTCGACTATTTCCTGGCGACTTTCAATGGTATTAACGGTAATTACATTAGTACTAATTTGATTGACTTTAATATCATGCAAGTCCTCTACCAAGCTTTGTAACAACTCTCTAATTCCCCCAACAAAGTGCTTAATGCCATCCTGAGATATCTCACCTAAAGAAACCTTTAACTCATTCTCACAGCTGTGCTTTAATTCATCCATCCAGGTTGGGGCAGATTTTTTGGTGCGAAATAGCACCGCAAACGAACCTTTAACTAAGGTAAATAAAGATAATTGTTCGCGAAAGTCTTCTTTTACCCTTGCGGTAATTGTGTCGTATTTAAATAGTAATCTATTAATCAAAGATTCTAGTTCAAAACCTGACTGTCTTTTGTTTTGTAGTAATTTACTCTTAATTTTGCTCACTATTGTTCGATCTTTGATTAACTGCTGTTGGACGGATAGCAAGTCTTTTCTGAGTAAATCGATAATTTGTTCGCTGGTTTTGGCTACACCCTGAAGCTTTAATTTTTTAGTACTGCCATCTTTGAGGGTTTGCTGAATATAGTTTCTTACTTCTTTAAAGCCACTAATATCCTGTTCACCATTGACTTCCCACTCCACAGAGGTAGCAAACACCACGGGGGACTGAATACCCTTTTGCACAGCTAATTCTGCCAGCTTTTCCTTGTTTTTGGCTAGTTCTTCGGGTTTAGCTAGATCCGCCTGTTGCAGTACAAAGACGACTTTCTTGCGCCACTCACTATTGACGTAATCCAATAATTCCCAAGCACTACGAGTATAGGGATTTTTGGCAAAGAAAACAAAAAAGATCAGATCGCTATTAGGAATAAACTCTTTGGTAATCTCCTGATGATTTTCTACTATAGTATTTGTTCCAGGAGTATCCACCACAGACAGCGTTTTCAAGATCTCATTGGGCAAACCAATCTTCCGCAAATATTGGCTAACGGGTTGTTCAAATATCTCTTGGCTATAAATAATCTGCTGGATTATGTCAGTACAAGGATCGGCTGCGGTTTTACAAATATCTGCCTGCAATAAAGCATTAATAAAGCTACTTTTGCCCGCTTTAACTTCTCCTACTACCACGAACAAAAATGGCTCGTTAATATTTGTCCGTAAGTTACGTATAGTTACCTGAAGCTGTCGATTATTAATTTCTGTAGCAAATACTTGTAGCTTGCTTAATAAGTTGTCTAAGCTCGACTGATATTGAACCAATGCCCGATCGACAATAAGTTTATCCATAATATAAATATAAAAGTCTTGAGTAGGAGCGAGATAATAAGTCCTAAAAGATAAGCGGAGCAAATAATAAATAAAAAGCCTTAAGTAGCAAGATCGAGATAACTAAGTAAAAAAGTTAAAACGGTAGCATTTTCAGCTCAACATAATAATAAAATAATTAGCTATGCCACAATTACCTATACCTAAAAGAGTAATATTAACTAATAATAATGAGTCCTACTAAAGCGGTATTGTGTGGATATTACGGCATGGGTAATGCAGGAGACGAAGCGTTACTACTCTCTCTACTACAAATGCTGCCTGAATCTGTCGTGCCAATTGTTTTATCTGGCGATCCTCAAACGACTAAAAGACAGTATGGAGTTGCTAGCTGTCATCGCAAATCCAGCCTGGCTATTCTTAAAGCTTTACAACAGTCTGATGTTTTCATTTGGGGTGGTGGTAGTTTAATGCAGGATTCTACTAGTTTAGCCAGTCCAGTTTACTACGCTGGCTTGATGGCTTTGGCACAGCAAAGAGGCTTAAAAACGATCGCCTGGGCTCAAGGAATTGGCCCTTTAAACAAGTCCTTTACTCGTTGGTTAACCAAACAGGTATTACTAGGCTGCGATGCTGTCAGCGTTAGGGATACCGCCTCAGCTGAGCTATTGACTAGTTGGCAAATCGAACCCCTAATAGCTCCCGATCCTGTCTGGGCATTAGAGAGCGAAACCCCTTTAGAATTTCCCGATACCGACAAGCCAATTGTAGCAGTAGTTTTGCGCTCGCATCCTTTACTAACAGCAGCTCGTTTAACAACTTTAGTTCAAGCTATCCAAGACTTTCAGGCACAAACTAATACCTTTATTCTACTAATTCCCTTTCAACCTGCTCAAGATAATGCGATCGCTGAACAAATTGCAGTTCAGCTAGAACAAGACTTTACCATCATGTCAATGACCAATCCCAAGCAATTAAAAGGATTGTTTAAAAATGTCAAAATGGCGATCGGCATGCGTTTACATAGCTTAATTATGGCAGCAGCAGCAGAATGTAGCTGTTTTGTTTTAAGTTACGATCCCAAGGTTACTCAGCTCATGTCCGAACTTAACCTACCTGGATATGAATTAGCAAATCTCCCACAAGAGCCGCAAATAATTAGCAGTGCTTGGCTGAAACAGTATTACCAGGGACAAGCTATGCAGCAAATTTCAATTCAGTCATTGATAGATCGAGCTTTAATTCATCAACATCTATTGAAAAAAGTGATGATTAATAGTTGATAAACCTTGGCATTTTTTGACGTAACGTATAAGCTATATTTAGCTAAATCTAAAGTCAAGTAACAAGATAAAATTATTACCTCAATTTATATTTATACTAAACTCAAATCCAGCATCGTAATACGTAATAATTGTCACTCATAACAATTATTACATAGCCATTACGGGTAATTACGGATATGCTTTAGATTTTGACATCGCTATATTGTGAATAACTAAATAGACAAATATTATGAGCGAAGCCAACAATAATGCTACTTCTTATAACTCCGAATCTATTCTGACCAATCAAAGCGATCGCGTCGAACAAGACGAAGTAGCAGAAAACGTTAGCGAACCTGAGGCGAAAAATAATCAGTTGTTATCTGAGCAAATTTCTGATTCGGCAGCATCTCAAGCAAAAAACAATGCCAATACAGCAAATACCGAAGATTTGGTTCAAAAAATGAACTGGCAAAGAGTTGCTCATAAACTGCGAGAATATAATCGTAAGCTGCTCAAAAAAGTATTTCGCCTCGAACAAGAACTGGCTGAGATCAATAATAAGTTTAATAAGTATGTTGAGAAGTCCCAAAGCAGCGATCTTTTGCTAGCTCATCAAGCAGAAGAAATTCAAAATTATCAAGAACAAATTGCTCTGCTCTCTCAACAATTTAATAGTTCTCAACAGCAAATTGATGGACAAGAAACAATAATCAAGCAACTGTCTGAGCAACATGAATTATCTCAAAAACAAACGGCTCAGCTAGAAAGAGAGTGTACTTTATTACAGGAAAAATATAATGACAAGGCTTTTGAATTAGTTGCTAAAGAACAAGAAAGTCAAGAATTACAGATTCAACTAAGTCAGCACCAGCGCCATGCCCTACAGCGTGAAGCTGAATTAAAACGTTATCAAGAAAAAGCCCAAGCATCTCGCCAAGCAAAAGCTACTAGTCGTAACCAAAATTATCCCCACAATCGATATATCCAGCCTTGGTCGATTTCGACTATTCCCGAGCCAAAAATTGCCTTGCCAAAGACCAAAGCTCAAACTATACCAGTTAAACAAACCAAAACCAAAACAGCCGAAACTGTTAAAACAGCAGCAGAAATAGCTACTTGGTCAGCATCAACAGCTCAAGTAAATACCGAGCAACCAGAAATAGCTAAGTCTTCTCAAGCTAAAAAGCCACAATCTTTAGCAGCCGTAGATTTACCAACATTTCCTCGTCCTAAATAATTTCGTGTACTCACTTAACTTAAAGATTTAAGTTGCAAATTTTTCAATACAGTTTGGTATAAATTAATGTTACATTTTATACTAATCTTCCCTCACGTAATCAGCTATGTTCAACAAATAGTAAGTTGGAGACAATGTGTAACTGCTTACGCTGAGAGAAAGTATGCGAATTGAGCAATTACAAGCCTTTATAGCAATTACAGAAACGGGAAATTTCGGACAAGCAGCCAAAAAATGTGGCGTAACTCAGTCAACTATAAGTCGTCAGATCCAGTCTTTAGAACAAGACTTAGGATTACAGCTGTTTCACCGTAGTAACCAAGCAAAGCTGACTCTTGGTGGAGAAAAGCTTTTACCCCGCGCTCAAAAAATTTGCCAAGAATGGCATAGAGCCAGTCAAGAATGTAGCGATCTAATTGCTGGGAAACAGCCAGAGCTTTGCATCGCTGCAATACATTCAGTTTGCGCCCACTATTTGCCACCAATTCTGCAACAATTTTGTTCGGATTATCCTCAAGTTCAGTTAAGAGTTACGGCATTAGGTAGCGATCGCGCTCTAAAAGTCTTACGAGATGGTCTAATTGATGTGGCGATCGTGATGAATAATCGCTTTTTAACAACATCAGCCGAAATAGAATTAGCAGTACTATATGAAGAGCAGATAGATGTTTTAATGGCTGCCAATCATCCTCTAAGCAAGCTCAAAAAAGTTCCGCTTTTAGAGTTGGTCAAGTATCCTCAAATAGTTTTTAAGGATGGCTATGGTATGCAAAGACTAGTACAGGAATGGTTTAATCATCAGAATGTCCAAATCAAAACGGCAATGGAATTAAACACTCTTGATGCTTTTCGGGGCGTAATTCGACAGGGAGAAATGGTAGCTCTGTTACCTCATAAAGCCCTGATTGACTCCTACAATGACCCTACTTTAGCTATCCGCCCGATTTCTCAATCTCATCGAGCCACGGAAAATACTAAGCAGGAAGGCTTAGACGGTGTTCTAACGCGCCAGGTGGTTATGGTGACAACGCGCGATCGCCTAATGATTCCTCCTATCGCTCATTTTTACCAGTTGGTCAAAGATATGGGCAAAACTTCAGAAGCATTAACTTCACAGTTAGTTAGCTGATAGTATACTTTGATACAAATTAACCAACTAATAACTGATAACTAAAAAAGATGCGCCTAAATCAAAGACAAAATTGGTAGAACTATGAGCCAAGAGTTTCGAGAATTGCTAAAAAGAGTTGGTAGCGGGACTCACACCAGCAAAAATTTAACCCGATCGCAAGCAGCAACTGCTACTAGGATGATGTTGCTACAGGAAGCCACTCCTGCTCAAATTGGCGCATTTATGATCGCTCATCGCATCAAACGTCCTACTTCAGAAGAGTTGGCGGGAATTCTCGATGCCTTCGACCAATTGGGTAGTAAACTCGAAGCTGCTTCTCACCACAACCATCAGCCAGTGGTGCTAGGGAATCCCTATGACGGGCGATCGCGCACTGTACCAGTTACAATTATTACCGCTCTAATTTTAGCTAGTGCAGATATACCTGTAGTGCTGCATGGTGGCGATTGTATGCCGACTAAATATGGCATTCCTCTGGTAGAAATTTGGCAGCAGTTAGGAGTAGACTTTGCTAGGTTTAATTTGGCTCAAGCTCAAAGCATATATAACCAGAGCAACATTGGTTTTATCTATCTACCCCAGCATTTTCCTGCTGCCAATGATTTTGTTACCTTTCGCGAGCAAATTGGCAAACGTCCTCCTTTTGCTACCGCCGAGTTGGTCTGGTGTCCCGTGTTAGGAGAGGCTCATTTAGTCGCGGGGTTTGTTCATCCGCCAACAGAAGAGCGTTTTCGAGTAACCTTCCAAATTCGCGCCGCAAAAAACTTTACCTTAATAAAAGGCTTAGAAGGTAGTTGCGATCTTGCCCGCAGTCGAACAGGAATTATCGCTTTAAGTAAGTCAGAAGGCAGTTTTGAACGTCTTTTACTCGACCCTGCCGACTATAGTTTAAATGGTTCGGATCTTGCTTTTGAATCAAATGCTCAGGCGATCGCACTAATGCAAGAAGTTATTCAAGGCGACAATAGCCAACTATTCCCCGCTGCTATTTTAAACGGTGGTTTTTACCTTTGGCGTTTTGGTTTGGCAAAAACTCTAGAATCTGGCTTTACTTTAGCAGAAGAAATTTTAACTACAGGACAAGTCGCCGATAAACTAACTCAATTAAAAACTTTGGTTGAGGGTCAAAAGTCAAGAGTCAGGAGTTAAAAATTTAATTAAAATATGCGATCGCTACCAAACCTTAAAACCTACACGACGAAATCAGCCCAACAAGTTCAAATCTGCATCGCTCCTCCCCACCAATTCGTTTTGAACCGACGGCAGCAGCTCTTACCAGGCTGGAATGTTGTGATTAGCTATCTAATTTTAATCTTACAGCAGTCGTCAATTTCCCTCCAAGAATCTAGTCCTGAAGTAGTATTAGAGAAAGATAATCTCAGAGCAAAATTTATGCTTTTTGGCCGTAGTTTAATTTTTGCACTACAGGCTCAAAAATATCAAAGCGATCTTTTCGATCCTCGCACTGGCTATCCTCTTTTCGCTCGTCCAGGCATAACTTTTGATGATAATGCGGTAGTCAAAGCCATCTTAAAATATCCTGTCATCAGCCATCGACAATGCTCATTGCTGATCCATCCAGTTTGGGGCAACAAAGTTTATCCATCTACGATAGTTACCTCTGCACCTGCAAATATTCTTAATTCTTGCCTTCAGCAGGCAATTGCTAATCAAAATTGGCAACTCAAAAATTGATAATCTGTAAGTTATGTAAAAAATTATTGCATTAGTTGAGACATTCTTTTTTAAAGCATAAAGTGTTAGGATTCATATTGAGATAAAAATCGGCAATCCAGTTTGTATTCAGTATTGATAGGTTTTTCCGTAAGTATTGATTTGGTTCTTTGACGAAATTTAAACTCTCTACATCTAATTTGCATTCAGGAGACATTCAGTTCATGTCAATTTACGTAGGTAATCTCAACTATGAGGTTAGCCAAGAAGATCTAAGCGAAGTATTTGCAGAATACGGCAAAGTAAAGCGAGTTCACCTTCCTACAGATCGCGAAACAGGTCGTAAACGTGGTTTTGGTTTCGTGGAAATGGAAACTGAAGCCGAAGAAGATAAAGCCATTGAAACTCTAGATGGAGCAGAATGGATGGGTCGCGAGATCAAAGTAAATAAAGCAAGACCCCGCGAAAATAACAGTTCCTTTGGTGATGGCGGTGGTCGTCGCGATCGCTTCTAAACTCCAAAGTTAAATCGAAATTGCGCTTCTGGATAGCAACTAGATTATGATACTAGAAACTCCCAGGAGCGTTTTACTGTGTAATGAGGAATCATACCTAAATGGCTAAACGTCGTAACGCGAAAAAAGAAAAAGCAGCTCGAAATAAAATAAACGCTCGTAAATTCCGTAAACAAACTAGCCGTTATGGGAATCGCGGCAGAAAAAACTATAACAGCAATAATACCGACAAAAAAGAAGAGTCAACAGAAATGGATGACTCTAGTAATTCTGCTCATTCTTCGATGAATAACAATTAAATAACTAGAAGAGTCTACCTATATTCTTAGCTCTGCTGATGAAGTTAAACAGCTTCTCAGTAGGGCGTTTTTTTTGCTTGGTTGATTTTAAGGTCTTAATTTTAAGTAACAGCGACCTCAGCAAGAAGTTTGAGGGGAGTGAGTTTTTTTAATAATTCTAAAGAAGCGCGGTCGCGCACGAATAATGACCCGGCAAAACCAAGAGAATTAATCGGAATATTCTCAAAAGACTCTTGCGATCGCGGTACGATTAACATCCATTCTCTAGTAGCTAAAAAGTTATATGCGCCAGGCTGTTTTCGCTTATGCTCATCAAGCTTAAATCCTACCTGATTCAACAAAGCATAGTATCGTTGCAGCATGATTTGAGCTGCTGCTTCGGCAGTATGGTTGGGCGGTATATTTAAGGATGCAATGCCGTGACGGAAGGGAAAGCTCTCGATTCTACCTAAAGAGTTTTGGAAAGTTGTATTGGCGATCGCTTCATCTACAGGAAGATGAACTACGTTGGGTAAAAAAGGCAGAGGAATCAACTGGAGATGCTTATGTGGTTGGGAAGCACCAGCGATTTTTCCCGCGTTAAAAAAAGCTAGTCCGTCTATTTCCTGCATACAAGTCCACAAAGCGGCAAAATCTTCTAAGTTTAATAAATCAGTTTGTGGTTCAAAAGCGCGAGTCACAATTAAAAGATGATTGTCCACCACATTAAATTTATTGAGCAAGCAAAGATGAGTTGGCGAAATATCTCCGACAAAGAGATCTGGCTCATAAGGTAAAAAGGGATTGATTGTAGTTCCTGTTTGCTTTTCTTGTTGACTCTGCTTTTTTCGGGCTTGTTCTTTACGAGTTAAATTAGATAGAGTCCGAACGACAAAAGAAATATTGTGCTGTTGAATTACGTGATATTCGGTTTCAATAGACTTAAGCGCACCACATTCGCGAGCGGTTTTAGTCCGCTGAGTAGTTTCTGACCACAGAGTACCAGGCTGCAATAAGGAATGGTTGCTCGGATTAGTTGCTGATTCTTCCATGTTTTGCCGTATCGATCGCTATTTATTCTCTCTCTTCAACTATCAATTATTTAAGACTGATTGACAATCTTGAGTAATTTGTTGCTTCAATGCTTCTATGGAAGCAAACTTTTGTTCTGGCCGCAAAAACTCGCTCAAATTAACCCGAAGAGTTTGACCATATAAATCTCCAGACCAATTAAGCAGATGTACCTCAATTGTCGGAGCTTCTCCTGCAACTGTAGGACGACAGCCAATGTTCATTACTCCTTTAATTGCTGTTTGCTCGAGCAAAACATCGACTGAATACACACCATATCGGGGTAAAAACTTTTCAGCAGGAAGCTGCAAATTTGCGGTGGGAAAGCCAATAGTTCGGCCCAACTGCTGACCTTTAACTACTGTTCCAATAAGACTATATGGTCTACCTAACATAGCGTTGGCAACCTTAATTTCACCCTCTGACAAAGCCTGACGAATCAGAGAGCTACTGACTCGCACTTCTTGATTATTTTGGTTCTGGTACTGACGTAAAGAGTTGAGGTGTACCGCAATGCCAAAACTAGCAGCAATCCTTTTTAAATCTTCTCCTGTCCCTTTTCTTTGATGGCCGAAACGGAAATCTGAGCCGACACTAATTAGAGTAGCCTGTAATTGCTTAACCAAAATTTGTTCGACAAACTGCTGCGGACTAAGAGAAGCCAGATCGCGATTAAATGGCAAAAGAATTAACTGCTCGATCCCTAAATTGGCTAAAAGCTCCGCTTTTTGAGCAATAGGAGTCAAAAACTGTAGTTTGCCACCAGTAAAAAATTCACGAGGATGAGGGGTAAAGCTAACTACGGAAGGATAGACATGAGGCTGTCTAGGTGTTTTTAGGGAATCAACGATCGGTTGCAGCACGATTCGATGCCCTTGATGAATACCATCAAAATTACCAAGAGCGATCGCTGTAGGCGTTGTGATCTGTTCTACGGAAGATGCAATTAACACGCTTTACATTTTTACACAATTTATGACTGATGAGAATAAATGTATCAACTCAAGAGAAATAGTGAATCTTAACCTAGGAATGGGAACGATATTTATTGGTAGATTTTTGTAAGATTATCATGAGCAAGCTGCAATATATTTCTTTGGCAACCACCGCATTAATATTAGGTTGTAACAGCATCGGCATTTCTAACATCGATGCCTCAACTATCATCAGGCAGCAGAAACCGATTACTTCGTCTAAAAGCCAGAATAAAATAGCCACCTCTTTTGAAAATAGCATTTCTCACTCTACAACAGCTATTAAAGCTATCAAACAGTATGAATTAGCTCAAAAGCCAGCTTCTAATCAAACCCCCGATTCTGACGATGAGATGATTGATGCTTTGCAGCAAAGACAAGAAAAGCTGGAAAATCTCAAGGAATTAAACAAGTTTAAAGAGAACAAAATTGATGAGCGTTCGAGTACTTCAGATTCTTCCGATTCTTTAGAGATATCAAGCCCTTTAGCATTTAAAATGCTAACCATTGGTTTGCCTGCTACTATTTTAGTGTTTCTAATAGCTACTCCGTTTGTCAAAGGAATTACGGAAGTCTTTAAAAGTAACTATCAAGAAAAATATGGCAAGCCACAAGTTCCCGAAGGTTCAATCAGTCTACACCATAGATCTTTTAAAGAAATTACCTCAATTGGTAACAAAGCAGAAAATATAAACAATGACAAATTCGGCAGTGAAGAGTTTTTACTTCTGTTAAGAATCAAGATTAATATCTCTAAAGAAGCAGGATATAAAGGATTGGGTAATTGTGTTGAGCTGTTGCAAGCAGCTATTACTGCTCAAAAAAGCTTTTTACGTTTAGAACAAACTGAGTTACGCTATCGTAGCCGCAAACAACAAGAATTTTATCAGTATGTTGCCGACAATTTAGCAAGCGATCGCGATATTGACCAAGAAGCTTTTGCTAAAAAACTTAACCAAAAACAAGTAGAAGTTTTGCCATTAATTACTACAGAAGAAGGAAGAGAAGCAATTGATACCTACGCTAAAGAAATTAAGGTTTTGAGTCAATACAAACTGGGATTAAAACTGCTGGCATTGTTCAAGCAGTATGAGTTGAAAGATTTTTCAATTCTCAAGCGTATTTCAGATGTAGTAGAGAGTCTTCAAGGCAAAGATTTGATCTCAAGTGATAATTTAGTTTCTCCCGTCTTGGAAAACTACGAAAGTTTTGAAAAGCTCGGTCCAATTCTAAATATTTCTCAAGCAGAAAGCACTCCTCAAGCTTATGCCAAAATCTTACAGGTAATCGGATTGACCAATCGACATGGCAAAGCATATTTGGAATTTAAGCAGCTAGTTGAACTACTTAAAAAATGGGAAAATCCCTCTAGAGCGATCGCTCTGGTACGGGAAGAATACACGGCAGACAAGTATAGTATTCCCTCAGAATTTAAAGAAGACATACCAGGAATTAGCGTTTACCAAAAATATGCTGAATATCTCCCCGATTTATAACATAAGCTAATGAGTGCGATCGCGCAGCCATGGTAGCAGCTTGTTTCAAATCTGTATTGCACTAGCAATCAGAGTCGGGAGGATGTCAAAATATAAGACTGGAGCAATTATAGAAGAAATAGCAATGAGCGACTTTGATTACGATTTAATTATTATTGGTGCAGGCGTTGGTGGACACGGTGCAGCATTACACGCAGTTAAAAATGGTTTGAGAACAGCAATCATCGAAGCCCAAGACATGGGCGGTACTTGCGTTAATCGTGGCTGTATCCCCTCAAAAGCTCTATTAGCAGCTTCTGGCAGAGTTAGAGAGTTTGGCGATGCTCATCACTTACAAGATATGGGTATTCAGCTAGAAGGCATCCAGTTTAAGCGTAGCGCGATCGCCGATCATGCGACTAATTTGGTTAACAAAATTCAAGGAGATTTAACCAACAGCCTTAAACGTCTGAAGGTAGATATTATTCGTGGTTGGGGTGAGTTGGCAGGAACTCAAAAGGTTAAAGTTAAGAGCGATGCAGGAGATAAAACCTACACCGCCAAGGAAATTATGCTTTGTCCTGGTTCGATTCCTTTTGTTCCCAGAGGGATTGAAATAGATGGTAAAACTGTCTTCACTAGTGATAATGCAGTTAAGTTAGAATCTCTTCCAGACTGGATTGCCATTATTGGTAGTGGCTATATTGGGTTGGAATTTTCTGATGTTTATACTGCTTTGGGTTGCGAAGTAACGATTATCGAAGCTTTAGATACTTTAATGCCTGGGTTCGATCCTGACATTGCTAAAATTGCCAAAAAAGTTTTACTCGATCGCCGCGACATCGAAACTTACCAAGGTGTCTTTGCGACTAAAATCACTCCTGGCGCACCTGTAACTATTGAGTTAACCGATGCCAAAACCAAAGAGGTAGTAGAAGTATTAGAAGTGGATGCCTGTTTAGTAGCCACTGGACGCATCCCCGCCACTAAAAAACTCGGTCTAGAAACTTTGGCCATCGAATTAGACAAGCGTGGCTTTATTCCCGTCAACGATAAAATGCAGGTTTTACGGGATGGACAACCAGTGCCTCATCTTTGGGCGGTAGGAGATGCCACTGGTAAAATGATGTTGGCTCATGCTGCTTCGGGACAAGGGGTAATCGCGATCGAAAATATGTGCGGCGCAGATAAAGAAGTAGACTATCGCTGTATACCTGCGGCTGCGTTTACTCATCCTGAAATTAGTTATGTAGGTTTGACAGAAGCTCAAGCCAAAGCAATAGGCGATCGCGAAGGCTATAAAGTAGCTACGGTTAAATCTTTTTATAAAGGTAATTCCAAAGCCTTAGCCGAAGGAGAAACCGAAGGTGTCGCCAAGATTATTTATCGCCAGGATACAGGGGAATTATTAGGAGTACACATCATTGGGATCCATGCTTCGGATTTAATTCAAGAAGCAGCAAATGCGATCGCCAAACGAGAATCAGTACAAAATCTCTCTTTTAATATCCATACACATCCGACTTTATCTGAAGTACTAGACGAAGCCTACAAACGCGCTCAAGTAGTTGGAGTTTAGATTATTATGCAGGGGTAATTAATTGCCTCTGCGATCGCTTATTCTAATTATGACGACTCAACCAAACCTGTTGTTGAGGTAGTGGTAAAGGTATACCAGCTTCTTCAAAAGCATTTTTAAGCCGACGACGAAATTCGCGGGAGATATCCCATTGTTTAAGTGGTTCGGTTTTAAACCACAGGCGCACAATAAAGCCTCGTTCGGCAAAATCTTCTATTCCTAATACCAGTGGCGGTTCGAGTATTTTATCGCGACATTCACCATCTTGGTACATTTGGTTAGCTATTTGTTCAATTAATTCAATTGCTTCATCCACATTAGTTTGATATGCCACGGGAATTTTCAAGTCAGATCTCGACCAGCCGTTTGAATGATTGGCAACTATATTAATCGAGCTATTTGGAATAGTAATTAAACGCCCTTCTCCATCCCGAAGCTGAGTAATTCGCAAATTCAAGTTTTCTACTAATCCTCCTACTTGGCCGATAGTTACTACATCGCCAACGGCATATTGATCTTCTAAAACGATCAGCAGACCATTAATCGTATCTTTAATCAAATTTTGAGCAGCAAAAGAGAAAGCCAAACCCAAAACACCAGCACCAGCGAGTAAAGGAGTGACATTTAAACCAATCATACCCAGAGCGATAAATAAAGCAATACCAGCCCAAAAACAGGTAGCAATGCCTCTAAAAAGGCGAGAGAAAGTGTTAACTCTAACTTGGAGTCGGCGATTAGTATCCGCGTTCAACACATAGTTATCACTAAAAGCGTTATTGGTGATAACTGAATTGATTCTGGCGATCGCTGCGTAGCTTAAGCGAATTAAAATGTAACAAAGCCAAATAACCACTATTAGCCGTAGTGGGATTTTGAGAACGGTAATAATCCATAGTTGAGCCAGGCGAGTATAAGGGAAAAAACTTAAAATAAGTAAACATCCTCCCACCCAGACAATTAGCTGAGTCAACTGTAATAAGCGATACTGTACTTCTTGAAGATTAAATGTTTTTCTCAGTTCTAATTGAGAGGAAAGAGACTCAGGATCGTAATGAAGAGATAGCTTGACTTTATTTAAGTGTTTGAGCCGGCAAAATAAAACAAAGTTGCTTAACACCATTAGCAGCAAGACAACTCCTGCTAATTGTGTTTGCTTCAGCAGAAAAGAAGATTGTCTTTCTTGTCTGGCTTTCTCTAAACCTCTTTTGATTTGAGCGGCTATTTGTTCTGCCTGAGATTTAAGATTAGCACCCTGAACAACTACATCTTGGCGATCGAGAGTCAAAACAGGGATCTTTTTGGCGCCTACTGCAACATCAAGACTTAGCTGATTTTGATCTCCTCTAGAAGAAACATCTAATTGAGTCTGGTTAGATTGAAGATATATATCCTTAACGTCGGATAAGCGTTCTTCGGTGTACCTAATTCGTTGTGCCAAATTTGACTTTCGATCTGACAATTTAAATAGACAATGACCATCAAGATGGACACAAGCTGAAACCTTAGTATTGCTTGCACTATCTAACTTGAGCGTTTCCAAATTTAGTTTGGGCAATAATGGCAACTGCGCCCAAATTGGCGTTGCAAAAATATTGATAAAAATAATCGTGCTGATGAATATCCAAAAGAAAAAGTATTTTTTAATCGTGCTGCCCATAAAATAATCTGCCATTAACCAGCGATCGCGATCGCGCGATAATATTCACAACTTCGTTCTATGCACCTAGATTTTGCTTCATAGCGATCGCCGCAATTCTGGTTTCTCCTGCTTCAAGAATCTTACCCAGCATTTGAACGTAAGATATGTCGGCAATCTGAGCCATTTTGGCTAAATGACCATCCCAACACCAGCCAGGATTAGGATTAACTTCCAACAATCTGGGGATGTTGTTGGCATCCAGTCGCCAGTCAAACCTGGCGTAGTCTTGACATTCAAGACGCTCAAACAATTTGACGCAGCTAGCAATTAAAAATTGTTCTGTTTCTGGGGGCAGATTGGCGGTAACCGAGGTGATTTTCCCATAAGGAGAATCAGCCAACCATTTTGCCTCATAACCACAAATGCGAGGTAATTCTGGAGGTAGAGAAGCATAATCTTCTTCGATAATCGGTAAAGCTGTATAGGATTGCTGAGGATTACCAATAATTCCTACACTAATATCTTTTCCCTCAAGGAATTGCTCGACTAAAATCGGCTGACTATAGCCTAATTTTTCTCTAACCTGTAGAATAGCTTTTTCTAACATCTGTAGGTTGTAACAAACGCTATCTTGAGTAATTCCCCAACTAGAATCACCAAAATTGGGTTTAACAATGACTGGAAAATCTACAGCAGACTCAACCGAAGTATTCTCAGGTGCGATCGTTAAAGTTTGAGGAACGGGAATATCCATGGCTTGAGCTATACTACGAACCAATAATTTGTCATAGCAATAAGCCAAACATTTAGGAGTACCGCCTGTGTAGGGTAAATCTAAAATTTCCAGTAGGGCAGGAATATGTAACTCTTTAGTTGCCTGGTTGTTAAATCCTTCATCACATAAATTAAAGACAAAATCGATTTCGTCTGCCATTGCTGGTAAATTTTGAATCAGCTTTTCATGGCAATCCAAATAGACAAACTTATATCCTGGTAACTCCGCTAAAGCTTCTTTTAACTGATTAATGGTCAAGAAATCATCATCGTCAAAGTTAGCATCAGGCTTAATTAAATCGGATTGATGAGGATCTCCCATTAATACCGCCACAGTTTTCAAGTTGTGCTTTGATAAATCAAGAGTCCATTCTTTATTAGCAACAGCAGAAATAATCATTCGTTGCGCCATCATGCCCAAATCCTGATTGCGTCTAGATTCGGTAACTACCTCTGTGTGAAATTGAATAGAATTAAAGCTAGCTAGACTCAGCAAATCAGTAATACTATTGCGGGTATATAGTCTTTCGGCATAAAACTGATCGGCAATTACTCCTTGTTCGACATGAGTAATAACTTCTCGAGAAATTAAACGTTCTTGGTTTTGAGAAAGAGAGCGTTCTCGACAAACAAAATACTTGCTGTCAATCCATTCCCAACTTCGAGGCTGAAAATTTTCTTTAATATATTGACCATCAGTAATGTCAATTAATAGCTTGCCGTGAGGTTTTAGAACTCGAATTATTTCTTGTAATACTTTTAAATCATCTTGCTCTGATTCAAAATAACCAAAACTATTGCCTGCTAAAATTACGAAATCAAAAGCATTATCAGCAAAAGGTAATTGTCTGGCATCACCTTCTCGATAACTAATCTTACTTCCTTGTTGTTTATTTAAGGTATCTGCTCGGGTAATTAAATAATTAGATCTATCAAGTCCTGATAGATGATCAAAGCCACGTTTAGCTAGTTCCAAGCTATGTCTGCCCTGTCCACAACACAGATCTAAAATGGCGCTTTGTTTATCAGAATTTAAAATATTAACAAATAAATCAATTTCACTTTTGGTAATAGTTTCATCTTCAACAACATCACCATCGGTTTTTAAATAATTAGCATTAAATAAATATTGCCACCAGTCTGGTTTTACGTAACTTTCCAAGTTTTCAACAGGGCCTAGAGATAGATGTTTATTAAGATCCTGAGACTGGAATAATGCAACCATAATCAATCTTTATGAGTAAGTAAAATCTTTTATTTAAAGCAAAAAGTTTTGCAATTGATTTGCATTTTTAAATCCTAACCTATGAATAAAAAAGTGCAATTAATTTCAGTATTTTTACTATATATTGGCTTGATGAATACTTAATTAAGCGGTCAAGCTGTTAGAAAAATCGAGAGAAATAACCAAAATAAACATAAAAAATAGGCGATCGCCATAGCGATCGCCTATAAGAAAAATATTAATTGCTATTAGCCAGCTACAGGCTGCTAATAATTAGAATTAGTTAGAAACCTCTGCCATTTCAATAGTGCGATCATCAACATCTTTGACTAAGAAATTCAAAGGGCGATCGCGACGTATTTTATACTTCAATCGTCTTGATTGAACTCGCATCAACAAAGCTTCTAAGCAATCACGGTCAAAGCAAACATGACGCTGACGATCTTTATAACCACCGCTGGCACCGGCAATGATATGAAGCTGAGTATTTTTTCTCAGTTGATACCATAGTCCATCTGGACTATTCAAAGCTGTATTACCAGTAGTTGCCGACATATAAAGTGGATCGAGCCCTCCTGCACCCATCGCCTGTTCGTAATTATAGTAATAATGCAGTGGAACATCAGCAGCAGGCAGATCTAATAACCCTTCATAAAATCGCTGAGCGTTTTGTAAATCTGATACCATAACCGTGTATACTTTTGGCGCGCTGCTGAGGAACATCCACATTGCCCCCGCATAAGCCACTAACAGCATTACCATTATGCCTTGGGTAGAAAATAAACTATCCAAAGCTATTGGTGGTAAGAATGCACCCATATAATTTGTCATCAATCTACCCGAGCAAATAGTGTTAGCTATCATCTTAAACTGAGAATTTTAGAAAAATAGGTTTTATAAAACTGGTTTTAATTTAATTGTTAACTATTAATTATCGATTATTGAGTTAAGCCATGTTGCAAAGCAAAGCGGACTAATTCAGTACGGCTGTTGGTACCTGTTTTACCAAAAAGACGGCTGACGTATTTTTCTACATTTCTAACGCTGGTACTTAATTCACGGGCAATTTCTTTATTCATCAAACCTTGGGCAACCAGATCTAAAACGCTTTGTTCTCTAGGGGTTAAATCTATTTTAATCGGTGGCGGAGTTACTGTAATTGAGCCACTTCCACCCAGCTTATCGTCTAATTTTGCTTTAATTTCGACTAATTCTTTGGCGATTTTTTCGAGTTCAGCACTGCTTTCACCGTTACCAGTAGTAGATTTGATTTTTGAAAGCAAATTTTTAACAATTGCCTCTAATTCTTCAGGATCGAAAGGCTTGGAAAGGTAGGCATCACAACCAGCTTCATAACCTTGAATGCGATCGCTCGTCATTCCTCTAGCCGTCAGAAAAACTACAGGAATTGACCGATACCGAGGATCTTCTTTTAACTTGGCTAAAAATTGATAGCCGTTGACCTCAGGCATCATAATATCGGAGATAATCAGATCGGGAATTTGAGATTCAATCTGACGCCAAGCTTCTTCCGCATTACTAGCTATAGCCACTTTCCACGCTTCATTATCTTCTAAGTATGCTTGTACTGATTCTCTAATACCAGGCTCATCGTCTACTAGTAAAAGCTGTTGTTTTTCTGACATAAGGTTTCTGAGTTATGTTTAGTAGCCACATAGACTATTAACTACTTCCATAATAAGACTTATGAGCAAAATTAGAAGCTTAAGACCATAATTCCCCATCATTGCTGACAGGGAATTTCAGGAGCTTTCGGCTATAAGCTGTCTAATTGAAGTTAATTTTACTGAGCCTGAATCGTCTCTAGCTTGGCTTCAACTTTCTTGACTACGTTTTCAGGTAAAGGAATATAGCCCAATTCATCTGCGTAAGTCTGTCCTTCGGTTAACGACCAGTTGACTACATCTTTCAAGCCCTGTACCTTATTGGGATCGTCATAATTTTGATACGCCAGCAGCCAAGTATACGTAACGATAGGATAAGAATTATCTCCTTCAGGATCGCTGACAAATGCTCGTAAATCTTCGGGCAAGGTAGCCCCAGCTAAAGCATTAGCAGCACTTTCGCCAGAAGGCGTGACATAATTTCCTGCCTTGTTCTCTAAAGTAGCGGTAGGAATATCCTGCTGTTCGGCATAGCCATACTCAACGTAGCCCAATGCACCTTCGGTTTGAAGGATCTGCGCTGTTACACCTTCATTACCTTTTGCACCAACTCCTGCCGGCCATTGAACAGTTTTACCTTCACCAACTTTCTCTGACCATTCAGGGCTAATTGCGCTGAGGTGTTGAGTGAAAACTCCTGTAGTACCACTACCGTCAGAACGATAAACAACAGTAATGTTGCTGTCTGGCAGGTTAGCATCGGGGTTTAAAGATGCGATCGCTGGATCGTTCCATTTAGTAATTTTGCCTAATAAGATATCTGTATAAACCTGACGAGATAGCCTGAGTTCAGGAACATCGGGTAAATTATAGGCCAAGACAATACTACCAGCAGTCATCGGTAACATAGCCACACCCCGTTCCACCTGCGCGATCTCTTCATCTTCCATGGCTACATCGCTAGCACCAAAATCAACCGTGCCTTGAATAAACTGTTCGACTCCCGCACCACTACCAACAGATTGATAGGCTACCTGAACATTAGGATTTTCTTTGTTGTATTCAGAAAACCATCTTTGATATATAGGTGCGGGAAAACTTGCCCCAGCACCAGTCAAAGATACGGACTCGCCACCAGCATTGCCACCACCAGCATTACCACCTTCACCAGGAGCTTCAGCCCCACCACAAGCAGTAAGACCAAGAGTTAACGCTAGCAGAGGAGCTAAGAGAGCTTTTCGTCTGAGAGAAACTGTAGAAATCATATATACTGTCTTATTTGTTAACTGTTCAGAGTTAGATAGTTTGATAATTTATCGAACAACAATTGCTGGAAATTAAGCAAAAGTTACACTTTTTGTTTCCATAGCTACATTAATTTATCTCGTTTTGATTACTTGTAGATAAAGAAAAGGTTAACAATCAGTTAACTAAACCTTATTTGTAATCATAAAAAAGCAAGGTTAATTTTGCTAACCTTGCCATCAATAAATACTAATTAAGTTAAAGATTTAGAACTGGAAGGTAGTACGCAGAACACCTGCATAAACAGTATCATTTCCACTATTGTGATTAGGATTAAACACTGCATAAGCTCCAGGAGTAATCGAAATGTTGTCGTTAACAGGGAACTTGTACTGTGCTTCGACTAGATAAGAAGTGTCTGGGTCACCACCTGGAATAGTACCTGCTGCTACTGCTGCTGCTGCTTCTTCATTATCTATGCCGAACCTAGGAACCAGACCCCCAGCAAAAGTTAACTGAGAACCTTCTTTTAACAGGTCAAGAAAAGAAACGTTTGCTCCCCAACTCCAGATTTCACCAGAGAGGTTATTATCATCTCCCGCTATCAAACCTTTCACCTTGGAGTAACCACCAAAACCACCTAAGACCAATTTGTCACCAAGGTTGAAGCTAGCTCCTAGACCAAATTTGTCGGCAGTTGTGTCAATTGCGCCAAAGGGTTGAGTAGCAAAACCTTGGTTTAGACCACCTACGGTACTACCAGATTGGTTTACCTCATCGCCTGTTTGGTAGTTGCGAACATAAGTTGCAGTAAGTTCCAAAGCATCAAAAGGAGTGAATTCTAGTTGTCCACCTGCACTAGATGAACCGTTGAATAAACCTTCTTCGCCAGCAGGATCGGCAGCACCATTATCATCATCAACACCAGTGTCAGTTAAATATAGCCCTGTGACAGCTACAGTATCAGGAATAATGTCAAATGAAACACCAGCACCAGCACCGCTAGTACCACGGAAAACCAATGGGTTATAACGGTTGAAGCGAGACAAAGCACCTTCGCTAGTACTTGATAAAAGAGGGTTACTAGTGTTGAAAATATCATCGAAATCCAAACCGTTAGTTCCCACCCATGTAGTGATTCTTTCACCAACTGGGAAACGGTAGAACAATTCGTCAAGCTCTATGTTATTGTCTTCATTTCCATCAAAATTCAAACGAGTTGACTCTGTGCCAGTTACGTCATCACCATAATCTGGTACATTTCCAGCTTCGAGCCTAGTTTGTAACATATCTTGACCAGTAAAACTAGTTTGAAAGTTTAGACGAACGCGATCGCTCAAGGTAGTCTCAGTATCGAGGTCAGATGCATCTTCTGCGTCATCAGCATCATCTTCATCGATTATGCCATCTTGGTTAAAATCGCCAACAAAAGCTTGAAACTGTTCGTCAGTAATATTATCGACACCAAGACTGTCTTCGGCTATGCTTTCGAGATCTTGACCACCACCAAAGGCCTCAGCAACTGCAAAGATTGCCTCACCTTTAAGCTTGGTAGTAGTAGAAAACTGACTGTCTTCTAAAACCGCAGTACGGCTTTCTAGTTCGTCTACTCTGCCACCTAGTGTAGCTAGTTCAGCTTCAAACTCTTGAGACAAACGAGCAATTGTATCCAAATCTTCTTGACTAACAGATTCTTGAGAAGCAATTAGGCGTTCAATTTGGTTTAGGCAAGAATTTAAACCAGCAGCGAATTCGTAACGAGTCAAAGCCTGGTCACCACGATAGGTCTGATTCGGAAAACCAGCAATACAGCCATAGCGATCGACTAAACTACGTAATGCTTCATAAGCCCAGTCTGTGGGAGATACGTCTCTTAACTGGTTAACGTTAGTAACCTGAGATAAACCGCCGCTTTGCTCTAAATTTTGATAGTTATTAATTTTTTCTAGAGTTTGGTTTACTCCTTCTTTCTCAGCTGAGATAGTTTGAGCATTGACCTTGTTACCTGAAAATAAATAAGCTGCCAATAATATAGGAGCAACTTTTACTGCTTGCCAAAATAATCTATTCATTATGTATCCTCACACACCTAAAATATGAATCAACTACTAAACGTAGTATTTATTACAATTTAATTTGGCTTTTGATGATAAACATCGTAGCTAATTAATAACCCAGTATAATCAACTTTGAGATGGATACATTAAAAACCGTGACATTTTATCGACCGCACACTGCACAAGAACATTCTCCATAGCTGAAGCTAGAAAACATAAATTTTACGTTGAGCGTGTTCGACCAAAGCTGGATCTGTTTCTAATGCCTTCGCCAAAATCAATACTAACTTAATTAACTTAAATGGATCAATTAAGGCTATGTAAAGTAAAGGTTAATGTTCAAAGATCTACTAATTTAGCTCGATATATCAACCCCGAACCTACTCTAGTTATAGCTTACGGCAATTTTTCGTAATCTATATTTTATGGTTATTTTTTTAGCTAAAGCAGAAGCCCGTCAATTTCTTTTACCCGTTACGATATAGGTAACTCTTTGGCTAATATTAGTTGCGTGGTCTGCCATTCTTTCTAAATGACGGATAATTAAGCCCAAAAGGAGAATCGGTTCGACTACGCCTGGGACATCTTTTTGAAAAGCGATCGCATCATAAAGGCGATCGTAAGCATCGTCTACAATGTCATCATATTCTTTGACTCTAGCTCCTGCGCTTTGATCCAAATCGGCTAAGGCTACCAAACTTGTCGCTAACATTAGCTGAGCGTGTTCAGACATTTCGGCAATTTCGGGCAACACTTTCTGGGTAGGATATTTCATCAACTTAATTGCTATTTCACTCAAATCTTGAGCGCAGTCTCCAATCCGTTCTAAGTCTCGCACTAGCTGCATAAAAGCACTAAGCATTCGTAAGTCTTGAGCAACGGGTGCTTGCAGCGTCATTAAAGTAGCGCAGTCAGATTCAATTTGTCGATAATAAACATCAATTTGCTGTTCTAGAACGATTATTTTTTGAATCGCATCAAGATCTTGTTCAAATAAAGATTGGTGACTTAGGCGAAATGATTGTTCAACCAAAGTACCCATCCGCAGGACTTCCTGCTGTACTCGCCGAAGAGAACGCTCTAATTGATTTGCCTCTTGATGATTGGCTTTGGGTGATAAAGACACTAACTTCACCATATATATAGTTATTTTAAATAGAAATATGTTTTATATGTTCTATCTTGATAACAAAAACGCTTAATTTTTGCTAACGATTTGTATCTTAATTAACCAAATTAATCAAAATAGATTAAGCTTTTTCAATCTTGTTTATTGGTAAGACTATTTCGAGCCACGCACCACCAAATTGAGGATGATTTTTAGCGGCGATCGCGCCTCCATGAGCCTTAACAATTTGCTCGACAATAGCTAAACCCAAACCGCTACCCTCAGAATAAAAGTTGCTTTCTTGTTCTCTGGCGCGGGATTTGTCTCCTCGATAGAGTCGTTCAAAGATATAGGGCAGATCGGTCGCATTAAACCCCATACCAGAATCGATCACATCGATCTTCACTTTATCTATTGTAGCGGATTCCGCAGCAGTCAGAGGTAATATCTGAACTAAAATTTCTTTGTGCGGTGGATTATGCTTAATGGCATTGTCTAAAAGGTTGAGAAAAACCTGAATTAAACGCGAGCGATCGGCAGAAATCGTTATCTGGAGATCGCCAGCATAGGATAAAGTAACTTCTTTTCGCTTAGCGATCGGTTCTAAAGTTTGCCAAACTGAGTGAATCAAATCATACAGTCTGATAGTTTCATATTTTAAAGCGCGATCGGGAGCAGCCTCTAGCTGAGTTAGATCTAACCATTCCTGTACTAGTTCGATCAGACGATTAGTTTCTTGAAGTAATTGCTCTACCCAACGACGTTCGGGATCTTGTAAACGCCTCATTAGAGTCTCGGCGACTAAAGATATAGAAGTAAGAGGGGTACGCAGTTCATGTGTCAGATCCGAAAAAGTGCGCTCTCGCGATTGCGACAATTCCACTAACGGCTGACGATTTTCAATAAAAACACCTACCTGCTGATTGGATAAAGGAAATCCATAGCCTTTGAGAGCGATCGATTCGACTATTTTTTGTAGCGGTCTATCTATATCGATTTCAAGCTCAGGATCTTGTGGCGAAACATAGCGAGTGAAATAAAAGATCCACTCCTTAGTCTGGGAACGTTGAGAGCGGCGAGTTTCCTCAATTAAAAGATCTAAGTGGTAACAACGTACCAGCTCTAATAACAAACGAACCCGTAGCGATCGCCGAGAATCTATCCGCAGTAACTTTTTCGCACTCTGGTTACAGCCCAAAAGCTGATTTTCAGCATCTACCTGCAAATAACCCATTGGTGCTAGCTCAATCAGATCTTGCCAAGCCTGCTTGTCTCGTTCGAGTATTTTGCGCTGACGGTCAAGATCGCTTAACTCCCGACGTATCAAAGAATGTAATGGTAAAGATATTTCACCATCTTCATCTTTAGTATATGAACTAAGTGTGTTCTTTAACTTTTGTTTAAATCGATATTGTTGACCAGCATAAATGCCAAGACCAACTGCTAATCCTAAGAGAAAATCTAAAGCTGACATGGGGTAGTTGCTAACTCATACTGAGCTAACTGTAGCAAAAGCTCTTAGCTTTAGTACAAACCTATTCACTACTTTAATTCAGATTAGATGTATTACTTTGATTAAGCCTCAATGTTCCCTAGACCAATTATTACCCAAAGCGATAGCCGAAGCCTCTGACGGTAATTAAGTATTCAGGCTGGCTTGGATCTTCCTCTAATTTCTCCCGTAACCAACGGATATGAACATCAACAGTTTTAGTATCTCCTAAAAAGTCCGCTCCCCATACCTGCTCAATTAGCTGTTCCCGTGACCAAACTCGGCGGGGATAGCTCATGAATAATTCAAGTAACTTAAATTCTTTAGGAGACAAATTAACTTCAACCCCCCGAACTGTAACGCGGCATTCCTGAGGAAAAAGACTGATATCGCGGTATTTCTGAACTGAACTAGGAGACGAGCTAGTATATCTTTGACGACGTAATAAAGCGCGACAGCGAGCAATCAACTCTCTCATGCTAAAGGGTTTGCTCAAATAGTCATCTGCTCCCACTTCAAGACCCAATACTCGGTCAGTTTCACTACTTTTGGCGCTAACTACCAAAATAGGCGTAATATCTCCTTGGTAGCGCAATAAGCGACAAATATCTAATCCGTTTACCTCTGGTAACATCAAGTCCAAAATAATTAAGTCGGGAATTAATTTGGCTCGGCTAAAATCAGGGCTTTGTAACATATTCAGGGCAGCTCTGCCGTTGTTAGCAGTATGAACCTCATAGCCTTCTTCTTCTAGTGCAACAGTAACCATGTCTCTAATTAAGTCCTCGTCCTCAATTAGCAAGATCCGATTAGTGTGAGCTAGCTTGGACTTATCAGGAGATTGGAGATTTTGTAGGGAAAGCATAAATAAATACTTTTAATTGTCCGCATTCTTACTTATACACCAAAACCGCTAATTGCGAAATCTTGGTCAAATTAACTGCAAGTTTCTGAGCAAGTTGATTCAATGCATTTAATTAAACTGAACTTAACTTAATTATGACTATTTTTTATGGTTATATTTGTTTCAATATTAGCAGTTCGCTAAATTAACGGTAGTTAACGCCGTATTTATCCCCAAATACGATTAATTATTGCTAAATAAATGGGAATGCCGATAATAATATTGAAGGGGAAAGTTAGCGCTAAAGCCATAGAGATATACAGGCTAGGATTAGCTTCGGGGACGGTCATGCGCATTGCTGCGGGTACAGCTATATAAGAAGCACTGGCACATAACACGGCAAATAAAAGAGCATTACCAGGAGACATCGCGATCGCTTTGGCGATAAAAATACCGATTAGTGCGTTGATTACTGGCATAAAGATGGAAAATGCAATGATAAACGAGCCGCTTTTTCTTAAATCGCCGATCCTTTTAGCTGCAACCAGTCCCATATCTAATAAAAAGAAAGTCAGCATTCCGTAAAATATATCACCAGTAAAAACCTCCAGCCGATCCCAACCATTCTGGCTAGTGACCATGCCTACCAATAGACTACCCAATAAGAGAAAAACCGAACCATTTAAAAAGGCTTCGCGCAAAACTTCTGACCAAGAAAATTTTCCACCTTCTTCGAGATCCTTGCTTTGTGAACTGGTAAACAACCGCGCCAAAATTAAACCAACGATAATTGCTGGAGATTCCATTAGGGCTAAAGCTGCCACCATGTGTCCCCCATATGCGATCGGTGGATTTTGCTGTTCTAAAAATGAACTGGCAGTAACAAAGGTAACGGCACTAATTGAACCATAAGTAGCAGCGATCGCTGCTGCATTATAGGCATCTAGTTTGATCTTCAAAATAAAAAAAGAATAAATCGGCACAATAGCAGCCAAAAGAATTGCTGCCAATAAAGTTAAGGCAATCTCATTATTAATGCCGCTTTCGTGAATCTCATGCCCACCTTTGAACCCAATGGCAAACAGTAGGTAAAGCGAAAACAGTTTAGGTAAAGGATGAGGTATGTCTAAATCAGATTTAAGAAAAACCGCCATCATGCCAATAAAGAAGAATAGAACAGGCGGGTTTAATATATTTGAGAGAATTAAACTAGAGTCCATAATTTAATTTAGTTGCGATCTAATTTAATCTTCTATAAAGTAGGTTTTAAAAATCAATATGGATTCAAAAAGATACATTTGACATTTAATATTTAGATTATTGTATTGCATTCACTAAAGTTATATCCTAATAAATCTTTAATAAACTACCTTTTTATTAATGGATTATTAAAACAAAAATGATTATCTTATCAAATGTTAGAAAATTAAGCCTAAGCCATAATTAGAGCTTATTTTACAGCTGATTATATAATTAGCACTACTTGAGCAAATGATTAGTAGCTAATTTTACGGCTAAAAAACTTTACAATTCTCAACTCGATTAATTAGTTTTTTATAAGTATTGGCAATTTATTAAATAACTGGTTTATTTATAACCGAAGACCCTGAAGGGCCAGGGCCCCTGCTTTCTAAGTATGGGGTAAGCCACGGCGTGGAACATGGTCGTCCAAGCCGACCGTTTCGGCCTCCCGAACGAAGTTTAACGGCTACGCTTTTGATTTTTGAATGTATTCCTTTATCTTAGCTAGAGGTGCGCCTCCGAGAGTCGATACAAAATAGCTGTTTGTCCATAAGGTAGGAAGACGTTTTTTTAACTGTGGAAACTCTTGTCTCAGATACCTAGAGCTTGCACCTTTAAATCTTTTAACAGCTTTGTGAACTCCAAACTGGGGATCTAGAGATATTAAAAGATGTACATGATTTATGTCTTTTACTTCCATTTCTAATATGTCTACTTGAATTTCAGTAGCTATATTTTGCAGAATTTCTTTTAATCTTGTTTCTATCTGTTTGGTCAACCTGCACTCAACAGCATAAAAAAAGCGCTGTCTTAAACCTAGACAGCGCTTTTTTTATTTTAAATTAAAGTGGACTAAGGAAAAGATTTACATTGAAGCACAATTTACATCTCTCTTCTTTTCCTTATTTGATTTTTGATAGCTTCAAAATACTTGTATTTTCTTCAGCCTTACTCACCATTCTGTATTAACAGCTAAGTCGTAGACCGTAACTAATACTAGTACTAGAGAAAGAGACAATATTTCCATATAAAGCTGAACTCTTCTCTGCGGGCAACTGTAATTTAATTTACAGTTTAGTTACTAATGCTATTTTAGGCTATAAGGTTACATCAGGTCAAATAAATTGGCAACTGGAGCTTTTTGTCAAGTAAATAAAGCTGTAGATAAACTGAGCGAAATATTGGCTGAAAGCCTGAATTAAAGCCAAGCGGAAATAAATTTAAAGGCTAGTTTTTTCCTCGATCGCCGATGCCGAATCGATCTCCGCTTCAGGGATATCAAATAATACACTAGTCATATAGTTTTCTGCCCATTCTTCGCCAAAAGCCTTTTCTAAGACACGACGAGTTTTATCATTTTGTTGTTGCTTAGTGCAGTAATATCTTTGCCCGGCCAAATATAATTTTTGCTGTTGGTGCGAGACAGGATTTGATTTTACTGCTTGCTGACAATGAATCCGCAAATAATTAGAGGCTAAATCTAAAAAATCTTGTTCTTCTGCTGCATCGCGAGGGCGTACAAATAGACAAAAATCAGAAAAAATATCCGCCCAAGCGGGTAAGTCTCTAACTTCGGCAAAGCTCACCTCTGGTAAACCTGAAAGCGACTTGATATAGTCAGAAGATAAAGTTTTTTCAGGACTACTGGGAGACAAATCAGCGATCGCCGCACTAATTCCGCCTCTACCTGCCACAATATCACAGCCAAAAATTGGTAAGGGGTATTCTGCATGAGGAAACATCACACAGTGGAGAATATCTAGATTGTTACCAACCTTGGCTAACTCCAGGTGCATTTTACGAAACTGAGGAGTTTGATAACAGCGATTTTCAATTCGCAATCTTTCCCCTTCCAGTTTGCCTTCAACATAACCTAATCCTTCAGGCAAAGTATAAGCTGAGAGTTCTAAATATTTTTGCCAATAGTTGAGGATTCTTTCTGCAAGTCGATGGATCAAAGGATGTTGTTCTTGGCGCAGGGAAGGTTGGGAAGTTTCTAACATTACAGTTATTAAAACGCTTGATCTAGGCAATTAAATAATAGTAGCCACAGATGCCGATAAATTTAACGATATACTGAGACAGACTTTATAGATATATATAGCTATTAATCGTAATAGATTTTAGAACAGGAGATTTAATTATGTTCGGTTTAGGCATCCCTGAAGTCGCTGTGATTGGCTTAGTTGCAGTACTTATTTTTGGTCCCAAAAAAATTCCTGAAATCGGCAGCGCCCTCGGCAAAACTATCAGGGGTTTTAAAGAAGAAATGGATAATCCTCGCTTAGATGAAGAAGAACAAGAGCGAGAATAAACTTGATTAATAATTAATTAGTTGATTAAACCAAGCTTCAAAGCGATCGCCTAAAGCCACTAAAGAATACTCTGCTTCTGCTTGTTGACGACAAGCTATGCGGTCTAGGCGATCGATGTTGTTGATTGCTGCTACTAGTCCTGAAATGCTGTCTGGTTCGACTAAAAAACCTGTTTCACCATCGCGGACAATTTCGGCAGGGCCACCACGACGGTAGGCAATAATCGGCACACCACAGGCTAAAGCCTCGATCGCCACGTTACCAAAAGCTTCAATCCAGCGGGGAGTCATTAACAAAGCGCAACACTTCCCTAACTCCTGCTGTAGCTTCTCAGTATTGAGAAAGCCTAAATATTCTATGGGTGCGTCAGGGTAAGTATGACAAATCTGTGACCAATAATTTTGGTCTTGCATTTTACCAAATATCTTTAAAGGCATCCCCGTAATGTTGACGGCTGCCACGGCATCTTCTAGAGCTTTTTCGGGGGCAATTCGCCCCAACCAGGCCAAACTTGCTTCGGGATGTTGATTAAACTGATATAGGGACAAATCAATCGCACTACTTAAAATTTTACAGTCATGGGCAAATGGGAAAGTATCGGCCTGAGATTGAGTGTATACCCCAAAAGTACCAGGATATTGCTGAATTAGGCGGTGCATTATGCGATCGCTGGCATCAGTCATTGAACCCATACTGATAAAGTGAGCGATCGTCGTCTCAAAAAAAGGAGTTAAATAAAAAGGCAGCCAATCAAAGGCAAAGTTAACGATCAAATCATAATTCTGCTGTACTTGTCGAGCATAGTCCCACATATTAGCCAGCACTGAATTATCGGACAGGCAAATCGGCACATCACGGCGTTGAGTTTGTACGGGAACTTGCAGATTGCCCTCAATCGTAGTTACAGGAATATCAGTCAACCAAGAGCCTTCAGGAGCGACTATTTCTAGCAGGTGTCCCCGACGACGCAACTCTTGGGCTACATTTTGCACGGTTAATTCTACTCCTCCTCCCTGTCCAGAACCCAGAGAGCCTACAGAAGTCGATAACAAAAGAATTTTAAACATTTTTAATTTAAATACTATCTCAGCTAGTATCGCGACGGCTAAATGTGGTTAGTTTGACTTTTTTCTTCTCCTGAGGCTAGATTATGGTTTCCATTGTTAAAATAGTCATCCAACATAGAGAGCGAAGAATCAGAATTTAATTGCTGCAACGCTTGGGTTGCGGTTTGCCTAACTTGTCGATCTGAATCTAGCTGCATTTGTGCTAGCTGTTTGGTAACTGGGGCAAGAAATTTTTTATATAAAGTGGTTAAATCGCGAATCGCGTTAATTCTCACTTCAGGACTTTTAGCTTGGAGCAAGGCAAACAACTCAGTGTTAATCGGCTGAAAATTACGATTGGTAATTTGAGTAACGGCTTTTAAAATTAAGCTTTTATCTATCGAATCCGCCTGGGATATAATTTTGACTAAAGGCTGAATACTTCTAAGATCTCCTATTTTAGCCAACTCCCAGATTGCTTTACGCCTTAGATGGCGATCGCTTTGCTGCAAATCTTGAATCAGTTCCAAAACAACATCAATATGATTAAAATTAGAATTAATTTTTGTTAAACTATTAAATGCTGCCAAATTATCAATCATAGATATATCTTTAACTAGAGAATCTGGCTGAGGTTCAGTCCTACCTCGATCGACCTGAAAATTCTCGCTGTCAACGGCGTTAAAAATTGGGGAAACCTGTTTAATATCTTCAAGGCTAACTGGCTCTTCTATTGCGTTTGAATCTAGCCGAAAATAAGATTGGCTCGGAGCAATTTTTCTGGGCTCGCCTTGAACGTCTTGAGCGCGTTTACTTTTATTTTTAAAATTAATAATAAAATATTTGGGTTTTTTTACGGCAGTCGATCTAGTAATTGCTGGTGAATTTTGGGTTGGTGTTCTAAACAGTAGCCACACTAAATACAAAGATATTGCCGAGGTAATTGCCATACCAGCCAAGAACAAACGCCGATTAATTATTGGAAACGCTTCGGAATTGTCTGAATCATCTGATGCTTCAACCTGTTGACTAGACTGTGGCGATCGTGCCACTTGATAGTTTTGATAGTTGTATTCGGCATTAATTCTCGCTTGTGCGATCGCTGAATGATGATTTGCCTGAGATGTGACTGTATCGGGGATAAAGTTGGACTTGAGGACAGTTAATTCTGTAGCCCTGCTGCTGTTAGTAGTTAAACTAGATAATACAGAACAGATAAAAATAACAATAAAACGCTCATAGATCATAAGGTATGGTTGATTAGAAAAATAATTTTTGTCATTTTTAGCGACTACTGCCCTTTTCCTCTGGTCCTAAACAGCAATTAGCCACAAAAAAGAATTGCTAAAATCGTAACATTGAAATCAAAGCAACAATCAAACCTAGATAGCTAAATTTGATTCAATCACGCTAAACTAAAAACCCCAATTTTTACCGTAATAAAGCCTTGTGGTGTTGGAATAATTTGAAAAAAGTTAATCTCCCGCGCTAGCATAATTATAATTTCAGCTTATGTGGCATCACAATGAGCCAGAAAATTAATCGAGCAAATTATAGTAGGAGCAAACCACGGTTTTTTTCAGATCAACAGTTGCTGTTCATCTCTGCCAAGTTCAGCAACCGATGACGGAAGACTTTGTTTGGTAATCAAATCTTGGATAAACCATAAATCTATTTACATCCAAATAACACACATACACATTATAAATATCAAATACCAATGACAGATAAATTAATCAGAGCCATAGCAGCAGACGGTGGAATTAAAGCCGTTGGCGTTATTACTACCGACTTGACTGAGGAAGCAAGACGCAGACATAAACTCTCCTATGTAGCTACGGCGGCTTTGGGAAGGTCAATGGCTTCGGGATTATTACTAGCCTCTAGCATGAAGAAGGAAGGTTCTAGGGTCAACATTCATGTTAAAGGAGATGGTCCTTTAGGAACGATTTTAGCTGATGCTGGACTAGACGGTACTGTAAGAGGCTATGTCCAAAACCCTGATGTTGAACTTCCTCCCAATGATTTGGGCAAGCTAGATGTAGGCAAAGCGGTAGGTCGTAATGGTTATTTACATGTAGTTCGCGACGTTGGCTATGGACAGCCATATTCAAGTACTGTCCAGTTAGTTTCAGGAGAGGTAGGAGAAGACGTTGCTAGTTATTTAGTTACTTCCGAACAAACGCCATCGGCTTTATTAGTTGGTGTTTTTGTCGGTGAAATGGGAGTTACCGCAGCGGGAGGAATTTTATTACAAATCATGCCCAAAGCAGCAAGAGATCAATCTTTGGTTGATTTATTAGAGTCCCGCGTGTCGCAATTATCTGGATTTACTCCTCTGTTACTCCAAGGCAAAACTCTCAAAGAAATTATGGGAGAATTATTAGGAGATTTAGATCTGTTTATTTTTCCTGAGTTTCATGAAGTCCGCTTTAATTGTGGCTGTTCTTTTCCCAGAGTTATGGGCGCACTGAAAATGCTGGGCGAAGCAGAATTACAGGACATGATTGAAAAAGATGAGGGAGCAGAAGCAATCTGCCAATTTTGTGGCGAAGTTTATCAAGCAGACGAAATGCAGCTAACCCAGTTAATCGCTGATTTGAGAAGGGAATAGAATATAGCTAACCCAGCCTAATTAGAGTTTGGTGAATTCGATCGATATCGTTGAAACTAGCTAAATTTGCCATTAAACAGCATCTAGATTTGAATCTAAATCAAAACTTTATCAGCTTGACACACTCACAATATCTACACTAGAAAATCAAGTGATAAGATAGGGTACGATTTAACCTCCACCAGGAGTAAGCAAATTAAAGAGAAAGTTACTGGCATCACATCAGGTAATTTATGGCGATAAACAAAGAACCACGAAACTCTGGCTCAGATGCAACTAGCAAGACTAATGCTAAAATAAACCGTCAAAAACCAGAGCAGTCAGATTTGGGCTCTAGCCTTCAAAATTTTCCCGAGAAGGTTTTAGTACCTGTAACTCCTCAAGCATCTTCCTCAATGATCGATTCAGCAACTACTACCGTTCATTCGCAGAAAAGACCTTTATGGAAAACGTGGCAGCTTTGGGGAATCTTGCTGGTATTGTGTTCTGGTGGAATTGGTTATGGTGCAACTTCAATGCTGTTGAAGCTGCCAAAAACCCAAAGCTGCTCTAAGGTATTTTGGCCAGTCGCTTCTGCCTCGATTCGCCTTTATTGCGCTCAAAATGCAGCTGAAGATAGAAATGTTGAGGATTTGTTATCCGCCATCAAGTTAGTCGCCGTATTACCCGGCAATCACCCGTTAAAACCAGAAATAGATCGCAATATTGACCGCTGGGCAACTTCAATTCTCGACATTGGCGAAGAAGAGTTTCAGTCGGGAAAATTAGAACAAGCGATCGCTACGGCGAAAAAAATTCCTGCCAATGTCTCGGCGAGAGACTTAGTCGCTCAAAAAATTGATGACTGGGAAACTATTTGGTCAGAGGGTGAAGAAATCTACGAGCAGGTAGAAAACAAGCTTCGCGAAGCTGACTGGAACGGCGCATTTACTTGGGCAGTTCGTTTGACCGATAGCTCCAATAATTATTGGGCGACTACTAAGTATGAAGAAAGCATTAACAATATCAACGTTGCTCAAGAAGAAAATGCCAGCCTGAATAAAGCTCAAATTCAGGTTACTAGTGGCAAAATTGATGACCTGATTTTAGCTATTAATAAAGCAGATGATATCGATCGCGATAGCTATGCTTACGAGCAGGCTCAGGAAATTATTGCTGAGGCTAAAGAAAAGTTGGTGGCTAATATCGAGCAGCTAATCGAACAACAGGATTGGCGACAACTGCTTCAGCTAACAAACCGTATTCCTAGCAGCTTAAAACTGCAAAAGCGGAATAAAAATTGGCAAATTTTAGCAAATGCTGGCTCTAGCGCCCAGTTAGATACGGTGTTTGGCATCGAAGAAGCGATCGCCGAAGCCAAAAAACTGAAGCGAGGTAGTGAATATTATCAATTAGGTCAAAAGCTAATTCGTCGTTGGGAACTAGAAATTGATGATGTTGCTCATTTGGCAAAAGCCAGAGATCTAGCCAGAGTCGGCACCATCGCTAATCTGAGTAAAGCTATTAGCGAAGCGAATTTAATTCCTAATGGTAATCCCCGCTATAGCGAAGCTAGTCAAGAAATAGCTGAGTGGCGCGGACAGATACAGACCATTGAAGACCAACCTGTCTTAAGTCGTGCTAAAGAATTATCCTACGGTAACAGCGTTAATGCTTGGCAAAGAGCGATCGCGGAGGCTAACTTAATCTCTTCCAATAGCCCTCTTTACCCTGAAGCTCAAGAAGAAGTTAGAAGCTGGCGTGCCAATATTCAACGAGTTGAAGACCAACCGATTCTTGATGAAGCAGAATCTTTTGCCAACCTTAATAATTATGCCGCAGCCATTGAAACCGCTAGAAAAATTGGCTCGGGCAGAGCTTTATCCTCGGAAGCTCAAAATAAAATCGCACGTTGGCAACAGGAAATAGATGGACAAAGATACTATCGCGAAGCTAGTAATTTAGCCCAACAGGGTACGCCAGAAGCTCTCGCTCGGGCAATCTCAACTGCCAGACAGGCTTCTAGTAATAGTTCGGTTGGTTATCAGGTAGTGCAGGATGTCAATGACTGGGCAGATCAAATCTTGGCTATAGCTAGACAAGCTTCTAATAGTTCTCTCGAAAGGGCGATCGCGATCGCCGAACAGGTTCCCTCTGGCACAACTAGCTTTACTCCTGCTCAAAAAGAAATTAAAGTCTGGCAAATACAGCTCAACCCTCCTCAGCCAGAAGCTTTACCTCCTACCTTTAAACTAGAGAAGCTCAGAAAAGAACGAGATAATTAATCGACCCAGAGTAGTTTACTTTCTCAAATCTATGCCCATTCCCTCACGTCGCACTCGCAGATCGTAATAAATTACCGCTTTAATTGCTTGCCAGAAGGGAACCATTAATGCACTAGCCGCCAAAAGAAAAATAATATAGATTAAAATTGCGATAATTCCTAACCCGCTTATATTAGCGGAACTATCTAATCCAGAGCCAATTATCAACTGGATGATTACACTCAAGAGATTAATTACCAAAGCGATCGGGATACTAATTAAAAAAGCGAGAAAAACGACTATTTGAATTCGACCTACAGCTCCTTTAGTTAGCTGCCAACTTCTGCTGATAGTACTAGTGGCAGTTATATTTTCTTCAACTGCTAAGGGAAGCTCAACCAAAAATAAACGAGAAATTAGCCAAATTAACCCAAAAATTAACAATAAAACCGCAGCAGTTATCAATATAATGCTTACGACTACTACTAATAAGTCATTAGAACTTTGTTCTACAATAACTCCAGATATCACGCCAATGATGCCAAACACTATCAGATAAGCAATCATCGCTCCCAAAAAAATTAGGCCAACTAATAGTCCTGCTACCAAAAAATCCCACATTTTTGGTTTGGTATAGCGTTGAGCATCTCGAACTGTTTCTGGTTGTTCGGCAATTTCTCCATAAGCCAGACGAGAAATTAACCCCATCATGGCTGAATATTTTGCCCAGCCATAAACAGGTACTAATATCCACAAGTAACCAATGAAAGCTAATTTATAATAGTTGGGGAAATTATCGCGATAAATACGTAATCCAGCACTGACAACGTTACCAACACTTAAGGGTTTCATAGTCTAGAACTCCCTCCTGGGGACGATTGACAAACTTGCATAATTTAAGCAACTAAGCACTAATAATTTAATCTTTCCCTGAAAAGCTGTACAACTAACTATTGAGCAAACTAATATTAAGCCGAACAACAATAATATGATCGACCTAGTAATTGGGGTAGATTTGGGTGGAACTGCGATTAAGATGGGGCAGTTTCTTCAAGATGGGACTTGCCTAAAGACGATTACTTTAGCTACTCCTCAACCTGCCAACCCCAAGCCAGTGATTAAGACGATCGCCCAAGGAGTAAAGCAGCTTAATCTAGATTATACCTGTGGCGCGATCGGTCTAGGTATGCCAGGCCCTACAGATAAAGCCAGACGCATTGCTCTCAAGTCGATCAATCTTCCAGGATGGGACGATGTTCCTGTAGCCGACTGGTTGGAGGCTCAAACTGGATTACCTACCGTGTTAGAAAATGATGCTAACTGTGCTGCTATTGGCGAAGCTTGGTTAGGTGCGGGAAGAGAGTTTAAGGATTTTATTTTGCTGACTTTAGGTACTGGCGTGGGAGGAGGAATATTTCTTGATGGCAAATTATTTACTGGTCGTTATGGTGCAGCTGGAGAGTTAGGTTTAATTACCCTCAATCTGAATGGTTATCCTTGTCGTAGCGGTAATCAGGGTTCACTAGAGCAATATACCTCCATCGGTTCAATTCAGCGCAGTATGGGCAACGAACCAGTAGCAATGAGTAAGCTGGCTCAAGCAAAAGATCCAGTCGCTCTAAAATTCTGGCAGGATTACGGTAAAACTCTTGGTGCAGGACTTGCCAGCTTAATTTATGTGCTAACTCCTGAAGCAGTAATTATTGGCGGCGGAATTAGTGCCAGTTCTGAGTTTTTTCTGCCAAGTACCTTAAAAGAAATTGAAAAAAGAGTCGTATCTGTTTCTCGACAAGGATTACAGTTGCTTAGCGCTGAACTAGGTAATCAAGCAGGAATGTTAGGCGCAGCAAAATTGGTTTGGAATCAGATCGAAGAAAAAAAATTTAACAGTATTTTAGATAAATAGGATCGCTTATCAAAATAAAATTTTTGATTTCTAATGAATAAAGCATTTACTGATTATTACAAATGAAATACTTGATTTAAGGCAACCAAGGATTAGGAAGGAATTTTGTCCAGTCTCGAATCGTTTTATTAATCGTTCTTGCTACCTGGATATGGGGTTCATCGGCTTCGATAGGTATAATCTTTGCCTGAGTACCGATACCAAACTGATTGATGAGTGAGTTAGCAGCTTCCAAACCCGTGACATAAGCCTTTTCCTGTGACCATGAACCATGACGGGTTACAATCCAGTCACCGCTCATATATAAATTAGGAATATCAGTTTTAACCGAGAGTAAATTTTGATAACTACCAGGAAAAAAGTGCGTTACACCTTCTTTGACACGGATTACGCTACTGTCTATTACTTTGGCTGCATTAAAGGCGGGAACACAGGTAGCAAGATCACGGTGTACTTTGCTAATAATTTGCTCGTCTGTCATCGGTAACAACTGATTAGCATGATAAAAGTCAGCTTCAATCACTGTATTGGGTTCGTTTCGGTATTCATCATGCAGATCGTTGAGATCGAAAAATGTCCAGCCAGTTGTGGCATCAAAACCAAAACAAGCATTAGAAGGCAAGGGAATATGAAGCTGGCGATCGAACCAAAGACGGGTGGCTAAAACATCAATCCCTTTGAGATTTGACAGGTTGCGGAATTGAGCATAGTTATTCAAAGTGCTGCTGCTGGAGACAATTTTTTTGATTCCCGTAATGCTTACTCCAGAAACGATCGCATCCGCAGCCAAAAATTCGGCCCCACATTTAACTCCTGTTGCTATTCCCGACTCATCAACGACAATATCGGTTACTCTTTTATTAGTCAGTACCTTACCGCCAGCTTGTTCGATTTTGGCAATCCAGGGTTTAAAGATTTTTTCGCCAACAGTACCGCGACACCACACCACATCAAAATCAGGCTGATGCGCCAGAATAAAATAATATAGCATTCCTAAAGCTGCTGCTGCGGAACATTGCTCTCCTGGCGCAAATAAACCTACCAGTAGCATCGGTTCAAAAGATTCCTGGTATAGTTTCTCAGTCACTCCGTACTGTTTAAACAATTCCCTGGCCGTCATTTTGTCGTACCTTAGCCAAGCCTCATCAGAGTTATCAAAGTCAACCACCGCATACAGCAGAGGCAAAGCAGAAAGGCGATCGCTCAAAGGCAAACGTTTAAATTTAGTATAAGCAAACGTACCCAAAGGCGCAGGTAATCGGGGTTGATCCTGAAAGATCGGCGACTCTACTTCCAATCCCGCAGGTGAGTACTGAGAAGATCGGGTAAAACGGGTAAAAGGATCGAGTCCAAGTTGCTTAACCTGGCTGAAAATATTGCGGTAGGGATACCAAAAGCCGTGAATTCCTCCCTCAACCGATCTTCCTCCTGAAGTTTTCCAACCCGCTACCAAACCTCCAGGATAAGGTGCTGCTTCTAAGACAGTTACATCGTAACCTTGCTCAACTAAATGGGAGGTGGCAGCTAAACCCGCCCAACCTGCACCGATAACTATAACTTTTTTCTGTTCTGACATTGGTCGGTCGATTTGTTGTTTACCTAAGCGGTTATCAATACTTAATTTGATATTAGATGGTTTAACCAAGAAATAAAGCTAAAGAGCGATCGCACTATCCTAGTGCGAAGCTATGACGGTAGCCCAAAAGTTGTTTGATTAGTTGTCCGTAACCCAAACGGGTTGGAGCGCTCGCTCTTTAGCTCGGCGCAACCCCAATGACCGTATAAACGGAAACGATCGAACAGTAACTTGCTTTTATGGTAGTATTCTCAGCCTAGTTTTTTAAATAAGATTCTGTTTTATTTATATTCATTACTAATGCTCATTACGAGCAAACTACCGCCATATCTACCTGATAAAATGCTTGTCACTCTATGAAGATATCCATATTGTACAGTTACATAAGACTAATGCAATGAATAAACCCAATCTTGCAGAAGAACAAATATTTGTAAATTCTTTCCACGCGTTAGATGCGGCTCAGTTTTCCGAAAACAGAACTAAATTAGAATTTGAATATTTTATCAGTCAGCAACTAGGCAATCAGGAAAATCTCAAGGTTTTGGAAATTGGTTGTGGTTCAGTGAGTCACATTAATTTGGGCAAAAATCCCTACCTAGTAGGTATCGACGTTGCTGCACAACAATTAGAAAGAAATACAAGTCTGCATGAAAAGATTGTCGCCAATATAGAAAAATATCAGCTGCCAGAATCAGAATATGATGTTATTGTTTCTTGGTGGGTTTTAGAACATCTTGCTCGTCCAGATTTAGTTTTAAAAAATTGCCAACAAGCCCTTAAACCCAACGGTATACTGATTCTTGTTTCGCCCGATCCTGGGGCTTTAAAAGGACTAATTACCAAATTTAGCCCTCAATGGTTTCATGTTTTTATTTCTCGCTATATTTTCGGCTACTCACAAGCTGGAGTTGAAGAACAAGGCCCTTTTAAAACTTATTTAAAAGAGTCAATGAGTCCTCAATATATTAACAAGTTTGCCGAAAACAATAATTTATCTGTCGAACTTTTTCAAATGTACGAAAACTACTGGCAGGAAGCACTAAGAAGAAAATATTGGTTAGCTAATGTAGTCTGGAGTGTGGGTAAAATAATTCTAGAATCTCTAAGTTTTGGATATATCAAGGTTAAATATACCGACTATAGATTTTTTATCAGAAAAGTTTGAATTATATTTCCCCAGGAAATATTGCATAAGACTAGACTGCGAGCGCTAATTTTGAGTTTAGGTTGTTTTTACCTGAATAATATTAGTACCATTCATCAATTTGAAACTTAATACTAACTGTACTAATTCAGACTAATTATTATCAATTAATCTTTGTAACTTGTCACTGGACAAAGCTTCTCCGCCATAATTTTCGTATTGCTGGATACTAGCAGAAGTTAGAGCGGCATTGTAACCGATACTTACCTCATTTGAAACCCAATCATCACGGCGATCGTTATGTGGATGTTCTTGTGGTTTTGTCAAGCCACCAACTAAAGCTCCAATCAGCAAATGATCGTTAAACTTTGAACTACCGTCTAATGGCGCAGAACCAGCAGAGCTACGATGATGAACGCGTCGGGGAAAATTTTCGCCAAAGCCAACTACATAACTGTAATTGCGAGGATTATCCCCTAAAAGATAATTTAGCTGGCTAGTAGCAAAGTTGGCGTAAGATTGGTTAGGCTCGACAAAATCTGAATACCACTCAGCTATATATCCCGTCGCCAAACTCAAAGAAGCCGAACCCCATTCAGTACGATAAGCAAATCCGTCAGGACTATATTCCACAGGTGGAACACCTTCGATCCATTTGCCCAGCCAACGATCAACTTCAGATTTGAAATAAGGATCTGAGCTTTCTTTAGCCACTAGAGCATACGCAGCATAAGAATGATCGTCTGCCGCATAACTCCAGTCTCCTGAAGATTTAATCTGCTCGCGAAGATAATTTTCGGCTTTTGTCAGATAGGCGCTTTCTCCCGTAGCGCGATATAGCCAAGCAGCTCCCAAAGCTAACTCGTCCCAATAGCCTGACCAACTAGTATAGAAAGGGTTAACAGCTTCTACCGAATCAGAATACTTTGCTTTATGGGTTTCAGCAAAATCGTATAAAGTAATCGCATTCTGCAACAATTTAGCCGAATAATCATCGTCAATTCCTCTAAATAGCATCGAAGCAGAAGCCAACGCTGATGCTGTACCAGCTGCCACATCAGAACCAGGGTTTTCTGGGTCAATAGCATAAGAAGGTCGCTTAGTTTTTGATTCAATCTCCTCAGCGGGAACCCAATATTGATGGTCACTGGCATCTCCTACCTGCACCCAAAGACGGGCAGTTTTTCCGCTGCTGTCAATTTCGTGTGCTTTGAGAAACCAGTCTGTCCCCCACTTTACTGTTTTAAGCAATTCGTCTAATTGACCTGATTGTTGATATGCTTCTCGATAATCTACGCCACCCCATGACAGCATAGTCATACTAAAGGCAAAAGGTTGAGCAAAGATAATATGGTCTCCTGCATCATAATACCCTCCAGTTAAATCTCGACCAACATCAGCTCCATCATTTAAGGTTGCACTACTGCGCCATTTTACTCTTTGGTCGTCAGGTAACGAGCCAGAACGATTCGCTTCATAAAAAAGTAAGCTTTTTTGCAGCACTTCACCATATGCAAATCGACCAGTTCCCGGTTTACGTGATTGACTATTAGAACTATTGCTAGTTTCTTCGATGATTGCTATTGCATCATTAGAGTTAGAGGCCATTTTAGCAACAGCTAAAAAAATTAATCCTGAGCCTAATAGCCCACAAGATAAAAACAAAAGTAGTTTTTTGATCATTGTTTTAAATTTTTTGAATTATATGTGTAAGATAAAAACATACTAACTATTGGTAGTCTGTCAACGTTGTTTGGTGAAATACCTCAAATCCCGATCGCATTAAACATTAAACATTAAACATTTAACATTTATTATTTACTGTTCAATGTTTAATGTTTGGTCACTGTTTATTTCAATTTTGACAAAGTACCAAAAAGTGTAGTCACAGATTACTCTGTTTTTGATTTAAGTTTTTTTGTTGATTGGATACTTGTTTAATAAATTCAATAGGGTAATTCTTTAGTCCAGCTTCTGTTTTTAGTTGATTCTATAATACTATTTTTTCAATATTGACTTTTGACAGCACAGTACGAGCATCTTTTGATTTGACTAAAAAGCGATCGCCATAATGAAATCTAAGTTTTGTCAACGGAACTCTTAGGCAAGCAATCGGGTTGGCTGGGGAAAAAAAGCATCCTGACATTATTCTCAATATTAACAAGTAGTTTATTCTGATAAAATTGTTTATAGGCACAACAATTTAATATTAAAGGTATAAATATGGAAAATAAAACGCCTAATGATGCCAATTACGATCGTGGCATAACTTCGGCTGAAACCGCAGCCAGAATGGAACGAGAAGGCGACAATTTTAAAAAACAGCCCGATAAAGAGGGAGATCTTGATACCACTTCTGGTTATACAACGGATCGTGAAGGCTTAGCTAATAACTATGCAATTGAGCCTGAAATGTATATTGAAGAACCAGGAGATTTAAAAGAACAGCAAGAACAAGAAAAAGCCGAACGTGCTGAAGAATTAAAAGAAATTAACGAACCAGGCGGAAAAGGACCAGGATTGGTTTAAGAGCCAAAAATAAAGCTTAATAGCCAAAAATCAGCTCCAAAATTCGGCTTTTGAAGCTGATTTTTTAACGTGTTGGATTATAATAAATTTTAAACAGTCTGATAAGGACTAGTTAACTTATCCAATTGATTAACCAGCAGACTAAGGAACAAACCGACATCTGTTACCACACCGACTGATTCGACTGAACCGCGATCGCTTAACTTAGTCACCACCGCCGGGTTAATATCGACACAGACCATTTTTACTCCCGCAGGGGTCATATTACCCACGCCAATGGAATGGAGCATCGTAGACAGCATCAGGATCAGGTCTGTACCTTCTAAGAGTTGAGCATATTCCTCTTGGGCTTTAATTAAATCCATTTGGGTATCGGGTAAAGGACCATCATCCCGAATTGAACCAGCCAGGGCAAAGGGTACATCATGTTTAACGCATTCATACATAATGCCGTGGGTAATAACTCCTTGTTCTACTGCCTTGGCGATGCTGCCATAACGCCGTACTGTATTAATCACTTTTAAATGGTGGCGGTGTCCACCTCGAACGGGAGTACCTTTTTGCATATCTACACCCAAGGAAGTACCCATCAGTGACTGTTCAATGTCGTGGACGGCGATCGCATTTCCGCCAAGTAAACCTTGAACATAACCTTCACGAATGAGCGTCGAAAGGTGCTTTGCTCCTCCTGTATGGATTACTACTGGCCCCGCGGTGACAACTACTTTACCGCCGCGATCGCGAATTTGACGCAATTCCCAGGCGATTTGTTCTACGACTAATTCAACTCGTCTTTCACTGGATACTCCCGCACCCATAAAGCTAAATTCTTCTTGGGTTTTGAGTTCTCGATTAGATTTTTTACGCACGGTACGAATTCCTTCTACGCCAACGACGACGCGATCGCCTTGAGCTAAATCCCGCAGGATCTTACACTCAGCCATGATGCCAGTAGAACCTTCATCGATCACAATTGCCCCATCCATGCGTTGCTTTTGCACTCGTATCCACTGGTCATTTACCCTGACTTCGGTGGGATAAATATTGGTGACATAAAAGTCATCAGGGGCAACTCCTGCTAGATCGCAGGTTTCCATAATCACATTGCTTACATCGTTACTAGGGGCTACTGCACCCAGTTCAATTAGCTGACTCATGATTTTTTCCATCACTTCATGGTCAGGGGCAGACACCCTAACGTCTGCATTGGAAGTACTTTGTCTTTCTACACCCAGATTAAAGTTTAGTACCTTGAAGCTACCGCCGTTGTCTACTACCAAATCCAGAGAACGGTTCATGATTCCTGCATCCAATAAATGACCTTCCATGTGCAGTACCCGACTTTCTACAGGCGTGCTGGCATGAACATCAGGCAATACAGGCTCATTAATTCTGAGAGTCAGACATTTAGCTGCACCACCAGCTTTGAGGAATTCCGTTAGGGGTGTTTCAATAACGGTAAAACCAGCCTCTGCCAAACGCTGCTTGAGACTGTCACTCGCCTTATTCATTACTACCGACTGCCCAACGTTAACGCTGTTACAGGCAAAATTAATCGCATCCGCTTCAGCGAGCGCAATTCGTTTTTCTTTGGGTACACGACCTTCAATAATATGGTTGGAATAAGAATCAAATGCCCCAGGATAGTAGAGTAAATAGCCACCAGATAAGGGACACAAACAAGTGTCTAAATGGTAAAAGCGCTCGTCAATTAAGCGTAAAGACAATACCTCAATATCTAACCATTTAGCGATATAGGGATGGGAATCTAATTCAGAACGAAAACCATAGCCAGCCCACAACCAACGCCCTTCACGGTCTAATAAAGCATCTCCTGCACCTTCAAACGGCAAGTCTTTGGGCAATTCAAACACATTAAAGCCGTTATTTTCAAACCACTGTTTAAAGTATGGTTCTTCTCCCTGACGTTCGGGATGATAAAAACGACTGAGAACTGCATTGTCTCCCAATACTAAACCCGCATTAGCAGTAAATACCATATCAGGAACACCTTGTTGTCCTTGGACTAAATCTACCTTAGCTAGGTCATTCAGCACAAAATTTAGTTTAGACCACTGTTCCACGGCTTTATCGCGCGAGGATTTATGAATATTTCCTTCCATCCAGGGATTGATTACATAGTCTACGTCATAGTGATCTGGTGCGCACATTAAGATGCGAATCGGTTCAGTCATGGTAATTGTTGTGTGAAAAAGTAAATAAAATAAATGAGCAACTCGACACTAGCTACCAGTGTATTGAGCAATCCAAGCACCAAATAAAAAGGCATTATAAAATTTTGTTACTTGGTTAAATCTAGTAGTTGGCAATAGCTCGATGATTCTAGCTTCTGGTACAAAATAGATTGAGTTATTCATTGAAGTTTGAAAGTTGGTTTCCGCTTCTACTCTAGATTTATTATCTAACTGACTAAAATAAAGAGACTGCCAAGCCTCTTTAAATTTAGCAAAGTAGGGTAAAGATTTATCACCATGAAGATCGGCTAACACTAATTGTGCGCTAGCTCTCAAACGCCGAGCAGTATCTTTAAGCAATTGCAGTTTAGAGCCATTATCGGGAAGAACGTGCATCACCAGCATTAATTTCTGCCATTTACTTTCTGCCATTTAATTTCGCCTTTGTCATGCTTGTACCTCAGCAAGTACTGACAAGATATTGCACTCTATCAGAACTGAATAATAATACTATAAAGTGTTGTGCCAAATTATCTGGCTAGCTAGCTAATGTTATCAAACTCTAATATTCAACTTTGGTTGATAATTTTAGAGATTTTTCTTAAACCAAAAAATTAATTTTTCGACTTATTTTTTTGGCTTTTGGGTGGAGTACGCTGGTGGCCAAAATATTTCTCACTCCGATAGCGCAGCCAGATTCTAAGCTGTTGTGGAATTTGCTCTTTTTGTTCTTGGGTCAAAGTATTGTAGAGTGCGATCGCTTTTTCTCTTTCTCCTCGACAAGCAGCATTATTATGAGCATCCCAATAACTGCGCGCCACTCTAATGCGCCGACACACTTCTTTGACTAATTCTTTGCCCTGCAATACTTGGTTTTTCTTTTTTTTGGCAACCATGATTATGTTGATGTTCCCTTTTACCTATCTCAATCAGAAAATTTATTTTGCCCGACTATTTACTTATTTACTTACCTAATATCTACCGATAAACTTTATCCAACGCAGCACTAATAACCAAAGAATCTGCCCCTGGTAAACAGGCGTTTTCTGTAATATAGCGTTTCCAAACTTTTGTGCCTGGCTGTTCGGCAAATAACTGTAGCATATGGCGGCTAATAGAATTGAGTTTTGTTCCTTTGCCGATCCAATAGTCAATATAGGGCAGCATCGCTTGAACAATTTCCTGGCGCGATCGCGGGGTGACAGCTTCGCCAAAAATATCTCGATCTACCGTAGCGAAAATATAGGGGCGATCGTATGCAGCACGCCCAATCATTACTGCATCTACAAATTCTAAATGAGTTTTAGTTTGTTCGAGGGTAGTAATACCGCCATTGATTTCGATAAATAGGTGAGGAAAATCTTGTTTGAGACGATAGACATCTTCGTAACGCAAAGGAGGGACATCGCGATTTTCTTTGGGACTTAAACCCTGTAGCCAAGCTTTACGGGCATGAACGCTAAAGTTAGTACAGCCAGCCTGAGAGACGATCCGAACAAAGTTAACCATGTCTTCATAGCGATCGCATTCATCTACCCCAATTCGCTGCTTTACAGTCACGGGAATCTTAACTGCCTGCTGCATCGCTTCTACTGCATCGGCGACTAATTCTGGTTGCGTCATCAAACAAGCTCCAAAATTACCGTTTTGCACCCTAGGACTAGGACAGCCGATGTTTAAGTTAATGGCATCATAGCCCCAATCTTCGCCAATTTTGGCGCATTCGGCTAGTTGTGTGGGGCTGTCTCCCCCTAGCTGTAGCACCAACGGTTTTTCTTCAGGAGAAAAGTCTAGAAGTTTATGGCGATCGCCGTGAATAATCGCCTGAGAAGTAATCATTTCTGTATATAGTAGAGTGCGACGGCTAATTTGACGCAGGAAGTAACGATAATGACGATCTGTACGATCCATCATCGGCGCAATACTCAAAAGGAGATTAATATTTATTTGTCGAGCGTGAAAATTGCTGTTCATGTTGCAATTATTGAGTTTAAATATTGCGTTGTAAATTTTGGTTTTAGCTCTTAGTTTTTAGTTTTTGAAGACAACCCCAAAAGCTGATAAATTTTATTTTCAGATCCTGATTCGGTAACGCCAAGTTTTTTAGCTAACTATGTTGACGATTTAATTATTACGGAATTTGATTTTTATCAAACCGAATTACCAAAACTTATCTAACAAGTTTGTAGCTTATTCAAAACCAATCTTGGTTATTAGAGGAGGGTGTAGCTTTTTTGGTTTTAAAGCCAAATTCTCCTTCATTTGCGCAAGGGTTTGGCTGATTTTGAGCGGGTTCGCTGGAATTAGACCAATCAGTAAAGTTATTAATAAATTCTTGACTAGCAGCGGCTACTTTAGCAGCTTGTTGTAAAGTAATATCTATATCTTCTTTGGCGCGGTTAGAAATTTTTTGGGAGAAAGATGAATTAATCTGAGAATTGGAGTTTTCTAAAGGTAGCTTGGCTGTAGATTTTTGAGCAGCAACAATTCTGTCTTGAATTTTAAAGCGATCTAGTTGAACAATAGTTTGATTGAGGAAAGGACTATTAATCAATGCTTTTCCCTTGATGTTTAGACAAGTAGAAGTCAATTTCAGAGATTGAGCCGATGTCAACCACAGTAGATTATTTTGTTGAGTGAAACTAGGCCAAAGATAAGTTTTATCAGGATATTTAGAGCGATCGTTTAACTGAGGAATTTGCTGATTTGCAGTAGAGATATTGACCCCAAAGCTTAGAGGTTGATATTGGCTTAATGAAGGGTGTCTGATATCTTGCTCGTAATCTTTAACTAACCAGACCTTTTCAATTTCATGATAGAGAGTTTTGAAGTTGTCTAAACGTTCTTCTGTATAAGCAGGAAAATCCTCAATGTTTTTAGCCTGAGTTAATTGAGTCACATAACCGACAAAAACGTATAGGGGTCTACCGCGATCGTCTTTTGCCATAACTTCGAGCGAATCCTCGCCTAACTGACCAATTAAATCCCGCACCATACAGGTAACGCCAACGATACAGTAGTCATCGTTTTTAAACAGTGACCAGCGAGGAGAATCTGCCAAATTTCTAGCTTGCTGAGTGGTGGCTAGAATGTATTGTGAAGCCCAGTTAATATCGTGTCCAGTGAAGTTGTCTGGAACAGTGATAAAGCGAAAATCTAAATGATAACTTCGTCCATAGATAATTGCCGCCCACTCTCGCTTAGACATCAGCAGTTACCTCACTGCCATTAAAATAGAGTGAAGCCTGCTGTAGCTCCCCAGAAAGCAACTTCATATTTTCTTCTACGATCGCCATTTCAGTCTCACAAGTCTGTAGCTGAGTGCTTGTTGCCTGTAGTTCTGAATTTTTAAGCAACTGTAGTAAAGTAGGAGACTGTTTAATTGTTTCCACGGCAAGAGTTTGATGATCGCGTTGAGTCTTTAATTTAAGACCGTAAGCTCGCAGCTGAGAATATACGGCAAAAACCACAGGTAGATGAGCATTAACTGGAATGATATTAGCATTCTCAGGATCGTTACATAGTTCTTTGCCTAAGCTGACTGGACAAATCATCACTAGCCAACCTGAATTAGGGGTAAATAACGCCTGAAATAATTTTTTTACGTCGGCAATAATCTCGTCCTTGTCTCGATGGTGGCACAGATCGTACTTAGTAATCACGATCGCCACCGGAAAAGGATTCTTAGGATTGGGATTTTTATTAATACTAATGTACTGCTGAATAAATTGATTCATGCGATCGCTTTTAATTTCTCGCACTGTATTAGGGGTAATTGGACTAGTTAAATACTCTCCAGAAATACCCAAAAATAAGCACTGAGATTCAGTCAGGTACTGAACTAAATCCGCTACGTCTTGTTCGGTAGAGCGATCGCTTAATGCCAAACCACGATAGTCTAGCCACTGAAAACTCATCAGGGGTCGAAAACCATAGCTAAAGTTAAACCCATAGTATTCCATGGTTGCAGCGTTAGGAGTTGGCCAACGATCTTCACCCTTGAGGGAAATTAATTTTTCCCATCTTTGAGTCAGTTCTAAATCCAAGTCCATATCTTTGGCAGCGAGGGTAAATCCTTTAACTCCCGTTTGCATTACTGCATACATCCCAAGTAAATAACTAGTTTTACCAGCACCAGTAGTGCCTAACATGGTAATTTTAATTTCTTCAAGCTTCATGTTTTCTAAAACCATTTGTTTTGCTTGGGAAAAGATTTTTGAGGCGAATTAGCTTGACCTTGACGCAGCGAACTATCTCGCTGTTTTTCGGCTGGGTACTGTTCATCAAAAACGCTCCAGGCATTTGAAGCTGAACCATAGAAGCTATCTAATTTGACCTTTGAACGCAGTTGGCTGGAATCTAAATGGAGTAGATCGAGAAATTGACGAACCGACTGTAATCGCTCTGTAACGTCCATAATCATCGCACTGGCGATCGCTTCACTGACGTGAGCGCTAATCTGTGGAGTAATTTGTCGGACTGTTTTTAATTCAACCCCTGCTGCTCTTTCAATAGCTGATACTGGTGCTTCTCCCGTTAATAAATGATACAGCGTCGAACCCAAAGCATAAATATCGGTAAATGCGCCATACTTTAAAGCGCGTCCATATTGTTCTAAGGGAGCATAGCCAGGAGTCAGCATGGTGGTATATCTGGTAGTACAGTTAGTGGTAAAGTCTCTAGCTGCACCGAAGTCGATCAAGACGACTCTTCCGTCATCTGCCAACATAATATTGTCTGGCTTGATATCTCGATGTAAAAACTGAGCCTGATGCAGAATTTCTAGAGCCTCACCCACTTTCGCAATATGCTTGAGAGCTTTAGCTTCGCTTAATTTACCCTGACGCTGTTTTAGTAGCTCCGCCAAGGTTCTACCCCGAAGATACTCCATCACCATATAGGCAGTATTGTTTTCCTCAAAATAGTAGAAAACTTGGACAATTCCAGGATGATTAAACTGACCTAGAGTCTGACCTTCTAATAAAAACTTTTGTTTAGCCTTGCTGTAAGTGTCTAAATTCCAGCGACCCGCAGAAACCACTGTTGAACCTTCTCGCCAACACCCTTCGGGAAAAAATTCTTTGACCGCGACGGCACGATTTAATCTGGTGTCGATGCCTTGGTAAGTAATACCAAAACCGCCCTGACCAAGTGGCTGCTTAATTCTATATTCGCCATTTGCTAGACAAGCACCAGGACTTAACACACCCTTAACCCTGGTAAATACACCCATGAATTACAACTCTCCAACGACACTTGCCCGACTTTTCGTGCATACTTAAGATTTATTTTAGACTTAGCTTCTCTATCTTAAACTGTATTTAGTTAGTTTTTTGATTAGCTTACTTTGATTAGTTTACCTAGATATAAATACTCAAGTACTCAAATTTTTCTTCAGCTTATCGTGAGTGCCAAATTTTTTAATTTTGGGTAATCATCAGTTTTTCTCTGGTTAATAATTAAAGAATATTAAGCTAAACTTTGTTAGGCAATAGCCAACTCAGTCCTCGTCTATACTCTAAAATCTGCCGATAAAATGATCGTAGGATGAATAATTTTAAGGCATTAAAATGTTCTAATTGTGAAAGGCATCTTAGAGCAGTTGCACTTGAATCTTGGGGAGGATATGACAGATAAGCCTGGGACAATTAATCAAACTCTTAATATGCTAATTGAAATTGCCGATCAATTTAAACTAAGCGGTGAAATTGTTGATCTTCAACAATACGGTAGTGGTAACATCAATAGCACGTTTTTAGTTACCTTAGACACTGAACCACCATTTATTTTGCAACGCCTCAACACTACGGTGTTCTGCCAGCCAGAATTGGTCATGAGTAACATTTGCGTTTTATCTGACTATGTTTGTCAACGGTTAGAGCAATTCAATCTCCCTTCAAATCGCCGTTGGTTGATGCCTCAAGTTTTGTTTACTTGCGCCAAGCAAAATCATTGGATAGCTGAAGATAATTCTTTCTGGCGTGCCATGAGCTTTATCGATAATTCCCAATCCTTTGATACTATTCAAAATATTCAGCACGGGTATGAAATTGGCTATGGCTTAGGAATGTTTCATCGTTTAATTAATAATCTACCAGCAACACAATTGGCAGATACTCTAGAAGGATTTCATATTACCTCTCGATATCTACAGCATTACAATCAGGTAATTGCAGTCAATAAAATAGAATCATCCCCTGAGATTAGCTATTGTCTTAAATTTATCAGCGATCGCATCAATCTGGCTCATGTTCTCGAAAACGCCCAAGCATCAGGCAAGCTTGAACTGAGAATAATTCACGGCGATCCTAAAATAAATAACATTATGATCGACTGTTCTACTAAGCAGGCTGTAGCGATGATCGATCTCGATACAGTCAAACCTGGTTTAATTCATTATGATATCGGCGATTGTTTGCGATCGGGCTGTAATGCTTTGGGAGAGGAAACCGATAGCTGGGAAAAAGTGACTTTTGAGCCAGAACTCGCTCAAGCTATCTTAAGAGGCTATTTAGAAGTTGCTCAATTTTTGACCAAACATGACTATGAATATATCTACGACTCGATTCGGTTATTAGCTTTTGAATTAGGACTGAGATTTTTTACCGATTATTTAGAGGGCAATGTTTACTTTAACGTCAATCATGCCGAACATAACTTAGCTAGAGCTTTGGTGCAATTCAAACTAACTGAAAGTATCGAAAAGCAGGAACAAGAAATTAACCAAATAATTGCTGATTTAAGATGAAATCTACTTTTGATCTCTTTTGTTTCGCTAAAAATACTGCTCCAGCGGTTAAAATTTCTGGCAATATTAACCGTCAAAATAATCAACTCAAAATTTCATACAAACTTGAGGGAGTATCGCAAATTATTATTCCTAAAAAAGTCAATTCTCTGACTCGCCAAGATAATCTTTGGGAACATACCTGTTTTGAATTTTTTATCGGACTTAAAGACTCAACTAAATACTGGGAATTTAATCTCTCTCCCGCAGGAGATTGGAATGTTTTTCGCTTTTCTAACTATCGACAGTGTATGTCCGAAGAAGTAGCTTTTGAGTCTTTACCCCTTAATGTTTTACAGCAGGCTAATTCTTTGCAGCTTCAGTCAGAAGTTGACCTGAATCAAATTATTTCTCTCCAACAAAGTTTAGCAGTTGGCGTTACTACCGTAATTAAAGATCAAAAACAGCAGCTTAGTTATTGGGCATTAACTCATCGGGGCAAAGAAGCAGATTTTCATCATCGAGATAGTTTTATGATTAATCTGTAGTTGGTATTGCTAGTTGATTGTTCAAAATCTCGGTGGGGTATGAGAAACCATCCAGGGTCTATTGCTAGCGGAAGTTTGATATCTTGGTTTGGTGGGTTCTCTTGGTTCTTGTTTGACTAGTCTAGGTTCGTCAAATTGCGATCCGTAGGGTACGCGATCGCGTAATCGCGTAATCGCAGATAGACTTCCTGAATTAAGATTGATATTGGGTGCAGAAAATATTTTAGTTGCTACCTGATTGCATTCAGGACAATTTATCGGTGCGTTATATTTCGTCATACTGCGCCAAGCTTCAAATTCTCCACAGGGGTTACAGCGATATTCGTATAGAGGCATTTTTTCAATTGATAATTAATTTTTAATTTTTCGGTAGAGGCGAATAGCATTCGCCCAGATCAAAAGAATCAAGTCGGTAAAATATTTTGTTCAAAAATGGCAGTAGGTAATGCCAGGGTACAGCAGGCGTTAGGGACATCAACGATCCCGCTAATTCTGCCTTCAACGGGGGCGCAACTAAGTAAAAGATAAGCTTGTTCTCCAGTAAAGCCAAATTTCTGCAAATAGTTAATTGCATTTATGCAGGCGCGACGATAAGCAACATGAGCATCGAGGTAATATTGTTCTCCGCTAAATTCATCGACAGAAATACCTTCAAAGATTAAATATTCTGAGTATTGGGGTTCGACTGGGCCAGGTTTAAAGATCGGATTGACCATCGCATATTTCTCAACGCCACCTTTGATAATATCTACGTGCAGATCGATATACCCCGACATTTCGATCGCACCACAGAATGATATTTCTCCATCCCCTTGAGAAAAGTGGATATCACCCATAGATAGGTTCGCACCATCAACATATACAGGAAAATAAATTCGCGAACCTTTGGATAAGTTTTTAATATCGCAGTTTCCTCCGTGTTCCCTTGGTGGTACAGTACGGGCAGCTTCGGCAGCAACACGGTCAAATTCCGAACCCGAAAGAGTTCCTAATACTGCTTGGTTAGGATTAGGCAGGGCAGCCAAATCTGGTATTTCTGGCTTCCAAGGTGGCCCTCCTTTAGCTACTAAGGCTTTTTCGCGTTTATTCCAGGTTTGTAATAACTCCATTGATGGGGCGCAACCAATTAAACCAGGATGGGTAATGCCTGCAAAGCGCACTCCAGGAATATGACGAGAACTTGTATAAATCCCCTGAATATCCCAACAGGCTTTGGCAGCTTTGGGAAAATGGTCAGTCAAAAAACCACCGCCGTTTTCACGGGAGAATATACCAGTGAATCCCCACTCGTCTCCTGGCAAAGTCCCAATATCTAATAAATCAACAACTAAAATATCTCCTGGTTCAGCACCCTCCACCCGAATAGGGCCACTGAGGACATGGACTATATTTAAATCTACTTTTTCTATGTCGCTGGGGTCATCATTATTACTAATTTGTCCGTCAGTCCAGTCCTTGCATTCAATCCGAAAGACATCACCAGGCTTAACGGAAACTACCGCAGGTATATCAGGATGCCAACGATTATGACCAGGGACATCCTGCTTTGCCATTGGTTTGTTTAAGTCAATTTTAAAGAGAGTTTCTGGCATTTTGTTCTGCTCGTTACTAATATTTGACTAGGAAAATAGATCTTGTAGATCTTGAAAGAAAGATAATTATTTGGTTCAAGAATTGCCGATATTTTACCTATACAGCTTTAATCTAGATGAACTATTTCGTGTGAAAAGCTAAAATAATACAGATTTTTAGGTAATAAGGATCATCTATTTATCTGAAATATTGATTGATTTATTAGATATTAAAAGTAACAATGACTACTAAACTCTTAATAGATTTCTTTTTCTTTAAATAGTTAATTTAGTTAATGACACGCCCCGATCAAAACATGGCAGTGTTGTGATATCTGCTTTACTTCTACTTGGCCGGGTAAATAGAATAATTTAAAGATCTTGTCGCAAGTTGTCATTAGTTTAATGAATCAGAATTAAAACAATAACAGCGTTGGTCGGTTTTGCCTGTAACAAGCAATAGTTTTTGAGCGCTCAAAATTTTCAAATCTCTTTGGAGAGTGCGCCGAGAAACATCAGGAAACATCGCCTCGCAGTTTTTAATGGTCACATTTAAATAAGTAGTCGCATAGTCCAAAATCAGTCTCTGGCGTTGATTTAAGTGGTGCAATCTGGTCAGTTTTTCGGTCGATGAGTTGGAATTATTAGCGATCGCCTCATCGCCGATATCGGCTTTTAAATAAGCTCTCATCAAAGCCTCAATTTCCGCAATAATTTCTTGGCTATGAGTTTCATGGCTCCTCAAAGCCAGCAAAATAAGAGTATTAGTAGCGTTGATGCATATTTCAGCTAATACCTGGCTTCTTTTGCTCGTTAGCCTAGGATTACGAGCTTTTAGAAGTTTTGCCATAAATTGAATTGCTTCTTGAGTAAAGCTAATATCTATATTTCTAAAAATAGTCGGGGAAGTAAAAAACTGGATAAAAACTATTCTAGAAGTTGGATTGGTAAACAGTTGCTCGACTTGAGTAATATTCGCATGAATAAAATCGGCAAACGGTAGCTGTATAACTTCTGGACGCAAAAGTTTGTCCCACATGACGTAGACTCGTTCAACGTGGCGTAATTCCAAGGCATTGAAAATTGCCAGCTTATCGGGAAAAAATTGATAGAGCGAACCTACAGCCGTATTAGCTCTTTTGGCGATCGCATGGGTAGTGGCAGCCTCAAATGCCACCTCGTCAAATACAATTGCTGCTGCATCTAGAATCTGTTCGACTCGCTTCTGACTGCGTTTTTGTTGAGGTTGGCGACGAAGGGGAGTTTTTTCAGATTTCATCTTGATAAATGCGAATAATATGTCACATATTAAAATTCAATAAAAGTTTTTTATAGCAGTAGAATTAAAGAAGGAGAGCTATAAACTATTGCCTTAAGATATTTCTCTATCGTTATGATTCATCGCTATCTCTAACTTGCGACATAACGATATTTTACTTGTCGTGTTTTAACTATATTGTTTACGGAACAAATATTATTACCCATGACTACCGTAACTTCACCCGACAACAAAACCAAACTACCCCCAACGGTAAAAGATCCCGCGATCGCAATAATGATCCGTGCATTATTAGATCAGTTTGGTACATTAGAAAGATACCAGCAAAAGTATGGCGAGATTTTTTACGCACCTCAATCTTCGCTATTCCCTCCTAATGTAATTTTTAGCAACCCGAAAGCAATCGAACGAGTTTTTACTGCCGATCCGAGTTTGTTTGAAGTAAGTCAGCAATCTAATGCACCTATTAGAGTTTTATTAGGCGATCGCTCTTTGCTATTACTCGATGGAGTCGAACACAAAAGACATCGGAAGTTACTAATGCCTCCTTTTCATGGAGAAAGAATGAAAAGCTATGGTCGAACTATGGTCGAGGTAACTAAAGAGGTTATCAATCAATGGCAAGTCGGTCAGACTATCTGTATCCGCGATTACACTCAAGAAATCTCGCTACAAATTATTCTCAGGACAATATTTGGCTTAGATGAAGGACAGAGATATGATCGCCTGAAAGCAATTTTGGTTGATTGGTTGCAAATATTTAACTCGCCGTTAAATTCCTTTTTTCTCTTTTTCCCTGCGTTACAAAAAGACTTAGGTGCTTTGACCCCTTGGAGTAAATTTTTGCGACAAAAACGCCAGATTCGAGACATTTTACAAGCAGAATGCGATCGTCGTAGAAATAATCCTGATACTTTGGGGGAAGATATTCTGAGTTTACTCTTAGAAGTACGATACGAAGATGGTCAAGCAATGAGTGATGGGGAAATACAAGATGAATTGATGACTATGTTGTTTGCAGGACACGAAACTACAGCAAGTTCTCTAGCTTGGTCTTTTTATTGGTTACATCGACTTCGAGAAGTCGGTCACAAATGCCGAACAGAATTAAGCTCTCTTGCCGAAAATGCCCAGTTTACCGATATCATTAAGCTTCCCTATCTCGATGCAGTAGTATCGGAAACCCTAAGATTGAATCCCGTGGTGGTTTTTGTCACTCGTCAACTCAAAGCACCTTTTGAACTGATGGGATACCAGTTTGAACCTGGAACATTACTTCTTCCTTCTATATATTTAACTCATCAACGGGAAGATATTTATCCCGAACCTCAAAAATTCAAGCCAGAAAGATTTTTAGCCAGACAATTTTCACCCTATGAATTTTTACCCTTTGGTGGAGGAAATCGTCGCTGTTTGGGTTATGCTTTTGCTTTGTTTGAAATGAAATTAGTCTTAACTACTATTTTGTCTCATGCAGAATTAGAACTATTAGACAATCGCCCTTTACAATCAGCGCGTCGTGGTTTCACTTTTACTCCTGCTGGTGGCGTAAAAATGAGAGTCAAAGCCATTAAGAATTAGATTTACAACTTAATTTATTTAGCTAATTGGCGACATTGTATTTTTACTTGTCGCATAAGTTAAATAATGAATTAGGTATGGATTGGGTTAAACAGAATTTTTTCACTTGGTCAGAGTCCGTTAAAGTCGCCAAGACTATTCATTGACAATGTTTTTCTAATAAAGACTGAGCTAATTCGTAACTATTAGGTTGAGTTTGTACAGCATAAGCTTCTTTTTCTACTGCTTGACTATAGGTGTCAACATATCTTTTAAAAAACGGTTGAGCCTGTCTAATTGGTTCAATATCTAAGCCAAGAGTTTGGATGTTGCCATTACCCGCACAGTATTGAGCAGCATGAACGGTTTCGTGGATTAAAACCGCGTTGCTAATGCCTAATTCAAATACAATCGGATTAATCCAAATTGATTTACTCTTGGCGTTTAGTACTCCATAGGGTTTTCTGACACTGCGTCGCTGAAAGTCTATTTGTTGATTGGCAAGATTAAAGTCTGGCGGAATAGCAATATTGACCTTAAATCCAGAATTTTCTAGCTGAGTTTTTAGCTGGATAAAATCAGAATCGGCATTAGATAATTGACTAATTAAAATCGTAGAACTTAATAACAAAGATTCAAACATGATAGCAAGTGAACTGATAGATTAGGACGTTAGTTATAAAACGAGCTATTAGCTAATAGCTATTAGCTATCTAAGTAAAGTAAGAGTTAAGTAAAACGCAATTTTAATTCACTTCAGACGTATGCTTAAATAGCTCATTAATGGTTGGCGTTAAATATTGAGCAAGAGTGGTAGCATCTACGCCAAGTTCGGTATGGTCTTTAGCTGCTTTAATTCCCGCTTGGGCGTGCCACCAGGCAGCAGTAGCTACCGCATCAAATAAACTGCTGCTTTGTGTTTTACTACTTTGTGCTGCCAAACCCGCAGTTAAGCCTGTTAAGATATCTCCACTGCCGCCTCTAGCTAAGGCTGGGGTACTTTCGGGAATTAACCAAATTAAGCCTTGCGAATTAGCGATCGCCGTTTTTGCTCCTTTGAGTAAAATTATCGCGCTGCTTTTTTCGGCTGCGGTTTGCACTGCGGTAAGGCGATCGTCAGTATCAGTAATCTCAGCAAATAGGCGTTTAAATTCTCCGATATGGGGGGTTAAAATTGTTGAGTTGGATCTGTCGTTTAAGACTTCAGCTACATTATGCTCTGCTAATATATTTATGCCATCGGCATCCAAAACTATTGGACATTCTGACTTTAAGACTTTGTTAACTACAGATTGGGCATCAGTAGTTAAACCTGGACCACAGGCAATGAGATCGAACTGGTTTAGATCGGCGGTGGAAACGGGTAAAGAAGCGATCGCACCTTCCTTATTTTCGGGACAGCCTACAATCAAAGCTTCTGGTAAATGACTGGTGAGTAACGATTTTAGCGACTCTGGCACAGCAACCGACAACATTCCTACTCCGCTAGCTCTAGCACCCAAGGCAGTTAAAATAGCCGCTCCTGTATAGCGACGAGAGCCGCAGATTAAGAGTAAATGTCCCTGACGGTATTTATAAGTAATAGCAGGGCGAGGTAGAGGCAGAAAGTCGAGGGCGATCGCCTTGGTTAGCTGTCTGACGGGTGCTGGCTGGGGTAAAACTGACCAGATCTGATGTCGTAGCAGACCAAAATCAATTCTGACACTATTGCCCAGATATTCTAAGGCTCGATCCTGAAAAAAAGCTCGTTTCCATAAACCCAAACAAAGAGTATGAGTAGCTTTAATCGCGACACCCATAACTGCCCCCGTGTCGGTATGTATCCCAGAGGGAAGATCGATACTCACAATCTGTTTTGACCAGCTATTGAGCAGCTCGATAGATTCAGCGATGTTGTCTGATAAATCGCGAGTTAAGCCAAAGCCAAATAAACCATCAATTATTAACTGGCATTCTCTCAGAGGTTCAATTTCTTCGTAAAAAGCAATCTCTAAGCTAGCCACATAATTAGCGTGTTGAGTAGTTAATTGTTTGAGTTTAAGAAATGGGCGGTAAACCTTAATCTGATATCCAGCTAAATATAATTCGCGAGCGATTACTAAACCATCTCCACCATTATGTCCTGGACCCACTAAAATTCCCACTGAGGCAGTTTGAGGTAAGGGATATAAGTTTTTAATTCTCTCAGCACAGAGTGTTGCTGCTTTTTCCATCAACGCAGCCACAGGCATTCCCGCTGCAAAAATTTGTGATTCAATTTGCTGCATCTGTCCAGCAGAGACAACAATGGTTTCGACTATGTTTCTCATGGTTTTCTAGTCGGTGTTATACAACCTACAAGCTCTATCATCAGGTTATACCAATACAATACGCTTCAGGTAAATTGTCTTCTTGATTTGTTTATTTTTAGCTTTTCCTAAAGGATACCGCTACGCATATAGCTCTTAGCTCTTAGCTTTAAATTAGCAATGCTTCGATTAATAGTTATGAATTTTTGCCGAGATCTTTGGCGAGGTATTTCAGTACCAATTTATTGCCTTTGACAAATAATCTGTTATTTTATTATTTGTAACTTAATTATTAGGTAAAGTAATCGATTGCTGACAAATATTAGATTTACAGAATAATGCTCGCTACTATAAATGTTCGCATCTTAGAAAAATAGATGATTTTTATTAGTCTAAAGTAAAGACAAAGTAATTTTTACAGTAATAGTCATGACTCAGCTTTTTATGAATGCCAGAAGCCTATGTTTGTTCCAAATAGAAATTATAGCGATCGCGTAATTGGTCAGAACTAAGATCTTTAGTCCAATATTCCACTAGAGCATGACCAAACGCCCAAGCATTGTTATTACCTACTCCATTGTTTTCTAATAACAAAGACCAAATTGAACGTAGATCGAAGTTATTAATACTAGAGTCATTATTCAACAAGGTATATAAATCATAAGCCATTTGCAGTTTGCCCATCACCACTGGTGCTTGTTCGACGGGAATTTGTTGCGCCAAAACATAAGCTAAGGTACGATTCCCTGTAGTCATCGTCGAGATAAATTGCAGAATCGGACTTTTGAGGAAAGCGGTTAAACCTTGACTGGTTGCCATTTGACGCGTATAGCGATCGATTATTCGGGCTGCTGCGGTACTACGGGCTTCGATATCTCTTAAAAAACGTGCCAGACGTAGTTGTTTAGCTGGAGCGATCGCCTGAACTAACTCTAAAGATAAGGCTTCTACATTCCAAGCCGAGCGATTATTTGTCCGATCTTCGGTCACGATCGGCAGGATTAGATCGCAAATATCTCCTAATTGTTCAACACGATAAATAGTTGCATCGCGGATTGATTTTTCTTTAGGTAGAGTGCCTTCACGCCAATCATAAGGAGGATTCCATTCTCGAATTGGGCGCAGGCGATCGACCTGTGTCACAATTCCCACAGCGCTTAAATCTGGGAGATCTTGTTTTAAAGCTTGTAAAAAGTCTAGATCCATTTGTAAAGCAGGATCGAGTGCTGGTGTTACCAATAACAATAAATCCGCTGTTGCTGCATAATCTAAAACCTGTTCCCAAAGTTCAGGGCGGTTTACCTGTTCATAACCAGGAGTATCTAAGAGGTTTAAGACTTCTTGATTCGGTGTTTGCCAGCGATAATTTTGGATTTTATCGGTACTGGGTAATACATCTACCTCTGCTTTCTCTGCTTGAAAGAGGGTATTGATCACGCTACTTTTACCTGCGCCAGTACGCCCAACCAGAATAATATTAACTGGCTTTTGCTCGACTTCTGTTTGGGGTTCGACTGATTGTAAGATCTCTTTGAGGGTTTGAGTTTTGGCTTTGGGTAAGGCAGTAGGTGTAACTTCAGGCAGGGTGATAGTTTTATCGCCATAAAGTGCGATCGCCTGTTGCGCTAAGTTTCTCAATGCTACTTCCCTAATTAATTGACCTAGATTCAAAAGTAACTCTTGATTTGCCTGATTATTAAACTTTTTCGTTGCTACGTTTGCGGCTGCAGCTGCGGGATTAATTAACCATTGTGACCATTTGAACGCTTGAGTCAGTTTGCGTGCTGAGGGTTCTAATTTACGATATACTTCAAAGGCTTCTACCGCCTGTCCAATCGAAACCCGATTCAAGACAGGAGACAACTTTTGCATTACACGGTCAGTATCATCTACAGTACCGCGAATCAGCCCGTAAGCTTGGGGAAGATAAATATTTAGCAGAGGGCGTTTAACTTGAGGATTATAAACATGAGCGATCGCGCTGACTAATTCCTGACATCGCTGCCAAAAAGTCTGCCAGTCCTCCCAAATTGGCTCATCTGTTTGGGTTTTGGCAATAATCTGCTGTAACGAGGCAGTAATTTGCTGTTGTTTGTCTACTGCTGCATTTAGTTCGGAATTTTGCTCTAGTTCTTCGTTAATTTCTTCGATCGCTGATTCGATCTCTGCCAGAGGTGATTTTGTCCATTTGGCTAACAGCCACCGCCACACCGCAAAAACCAGGACAACTAAGCCCCAAATCCAGTTAATACCCCAATCATGAATTTGTGAACCTGCTGCCACTAATAAAAAAACTATAATAGCTGCAATTGGAAAAACTAAAACCGCGACTTGCCAAGGTTTGATACTTACCATTGCTTTTTCCTCGCCTTTTCACCCTGTTTATCCTAGCGATATTTTTCATGGAGTGACAAAGTTAAAAGATGCTCTCGATCAGATGAAATAAGGAATACCTGCCGATGAAAGTTGTTCAATTCATCATTAAACTGATAGTATTCTTATTCGTAGCTAAATTGGCTATTCAACTATGTCAATTGCCAACCAACTAATCCCCGCACAACAGCTTAAATCAGTATTAGATAAACATTACAATTTGCGATCGCCACTATCAATTAAGCTGATTGGATCGGGATTTAACCATAACTACCAAGTTAAAACAGCTAAGCAAAAATTTGTTTTACGAATTTATTTGAATAATAAATATTACATTCAAAGTTCTGATGACTTTAAATTTGAGTTAGACTTACTTGAATATTTAACCGCACAGAACATACCAGTTTCCTCACCGATTAAGAATAATCGCCAAGAATATCTATCATCTGCTAAATTCAACGATCATATTCGCTATTTTGCTTTGTTTAATTTTGCCAAAGGTAAAAAATTTGACCTAAGTATTAATGAACAAAATATCTATCAGCTAGGTAAAATAATTGCTACCTTACATACGACGACAAAGCATTTTTACAGTAATTATTATCGCTATAGTCTAGATTTAGATAAGATTTTGGTTGAGCCAATCCAAATTTTAAAGCATCATTTATTGAGTAAAAATAAACAAAATTTAGATTTTTTTCAGTCTACCTATGAACAACTATTACAAAATGTTCGAGGATTAAGCAAAACATCAGCAAATTTTGGCTTGATTCACGGAGATTTAAACGAAACCAATATTCATTTTGAGCGAGATTTAGGATTTACTATCCTCGATTTCGACCACTGTGGTTATGGCTGGCGAGCTTATGATTTGATTGCATTTTGGGATATTGATGCTCGATTATGGCACTGTTTTATTGAAGGCTACGAATCAGTGAGAAGACTCTCCCCGCAGGAAAAAGAGTTAATGCCGACGTTTGCAGCCATCAGAGATATCTGGGATATGGGAGATGTTTTAAGGATGATGCCTGTATGGGGTGAACAGCCTGACGCTGAATATTTAGATCAATGTCTAGAAAGATTACACGATTTAAAAAATAATTTCGCTCGCTGACGATCGCTTCGTGCCACGAATGATGAGAACGATGGTATTTTCAATATAAGGTCAGTGCAATGCTAAGCTAAATAAATCATGAGTAAAGCAAGTTTAGGATTAGACGATAAAGTATATAAATACTTACTTTCGGTATCGCTACGAGAACCCGAAGTATTAACCAAATTACGTCAAGAAACTAACCAACATCCAGCCAGCATCATGCAAATCTCTCCCGATCAGGGACAGTTTATGGCGTTGCTAATTAAATTGTTAGGAGCCAAAAAAACTTTAGATATTGGTGTATTTACAGGCTATAGTTCCTTGGCTGTAGCGTTGGCACTACCTGAAGATGGCAAGGTTATAGCTTGCGATCGCGATCCTGAAGCCACAAAAGTTGCTCGCCGTTACTGGCAATTAGCAGGAGTTGAATCTAAAATAGATTTCCGCCTAGCACCAGCATTAGAAACCTTAGATCAATTAATTGCCGCAGGTGAGTCTGGCAGCTTCGACTTTGCCTTTATTGATGCCGATAAGCGCAACTACGCTAACTATTATGAGCGAGCTTTAACCCTATTACGTTCTGGAGGTATTGTTGCCATAGACAATGTGCTGTGGTTTGGTAGTGTTGCCGATCCTGAAGATACGGAGCAAAGAACGGTTGCTATTCGTGAATTTAATCAAAAACTTCATCAAGATACCAGAGTAGAAATTAGTTTGCTGGCGATCGCTGATGGTTTGACTTTAGCATTTAAGCTGTAATTAAAGATTGGTTAGTGGATCTATTCGTTTTAGATCTTGCTGTAAAAAGATCCACAGATGAACACAGATGATTGATTTGCTTACCAACCATGTTTGAGTTTTTGATAAGTTATTAATAAGTTTTTATTGAGAAAACTCAATCATACTACTACCGAACCTAAGAGCGATCGCATTGTCGGTGGTGCTTTTGAGTTGGCTGTAGCCAGCATAGTACCAAGAATGTGACGGCGTAGACGACGCGCTAAATAAAATGATTTGGCGTTGGTGAATCCAGGTATGATTTTTGAGATTTGAAAATTTTAATTGAATTTAAGAAGCTAATAGCTAATAGCTACTAAAGTCGGTTTTACTTATATTTTCTTGCTTTTCTCTCTTGTTTTTGGCACACTACCGTTTTCATTGGCTTCGCATGGAACTTCTTGTGGGTCATAATTGGCGATAGCTCTTTTCCTTAGCTCATCGAACACATTATTGATACAGTTAGCTAAAGCCCGATCGTTACCACTTAGTGGTTTTAGATGGCTTAATAAACTACTGAGTCTACTTAGCTTAAGGTCATATCCTTCAAAGGATTTGCCAATAAAATTTTTAGATCTACTAGCTAATTCGGCACTGAGAGCTTCTATATCATCTTTGGATATGTTGTCATAAGAGAAAGCAATTAGGGCAGTCAAACCGAAAAAGTTTTGGCTTAAATTGATTAAGCATTTTGTGGTTCTTCCATCAGGAAATAAGCCAAAAAAGGGAATTGCCGAGCTGGTTTTTTTATTTATTTCTTCTGTGCCATAAATTTCTGGTGCTAGAAAAATAGAAGGCTGGTCGATAATCGCTCTCTTGCTAGAAATTTGGTAATCAACTTGATTATTAGCTAATAAAGTATTTATTTGGCGATCACTATTTTTTCGAGCAAATTCTAGATTTTCAACTTCTCTTTCGATTATTTGAAATTGCTTTTTGGTGATGCCACATTGTTGTAAATTATTTACCAAATTTTCAGGGTCGTTACTGAGAATTTCTAAAAGGCTAATATACTTACATCCGAGACTATGCCCTAACCAAAAATAGTTGGAGTGGGTGAGATATACGTCTAAAGATTTTTGCAAAGATTTTCGGTCAGTTTGTTCTAATATATATGCAATAAGTTCGGCTTTAATAGCAGATTCTTCATATAATAATTGGATCGATGCACCCCAATGATTCACCAGCTTTTCTTTCCAAAGCAATGGAGGAATTACCGAGCTAGGATAAGCGATTATTGTGTATCCTTGATTGTATAAACTTTTAAGTAGAAAATAATAGAAAACTGTTGGTAGAGAGCCAAATATAAAAAAGCTACCCACGAATTGAATTATACCTTTGGGGTTGGGATGAATCGCGACCCAACTATGAGAAAAGGCTTGAAAATGTAAATTTGCATCAGAATCTTTGGACAGGCTCATAACAGTTATACTCCCTAGCGAACTGATTAGTCGATCTTGCTTTTGGTTAACTTCAAATCTTCTTGCTGAAATAATGCGAGTACCATCTATTGTGTTTAGCGGCACTCGCTATTTCCCTAACTTGTCAAAAGAATTTTTACGGCTTAACTAATAAGTTTTAGCGCGTTAATTGCTCTTCCTTAACGTCAAATCTTTCTAACAAAACGTCGATCATTTGACGCTGCTCGCCAGGTTTAAGTTCGCTAATTTTTTGCACAAAGGGATCATCACTAATGCTACTTAGCAAGCTGGGTTCTTTTTCAATCGCATCAAATATTATTTGTCTGGGTGGAAGAGTAATCGAAGGAGTAATCGAAGGAGAAGCAAGATCTGCTTCTAAGGTTACTTCAGAGCCACCATTTGCCAGTGGCAGACTATAGGCTTGCTGATCGAAGTCGCCTATGGCTGGAGGAGTTATATTACCCTGTGGTAAAAAAGTACCTCGCTGTTGTGCAGAAAGCAATAGTGTCCTCATCCTGTCTAGACCATTAACTGGAGAAGCTGATGGAATTGACAGTCTAACATAGCCACGAATTTCGGTATTTCTGTTAGTTACTACTTCACGTTTACGAACATCTGGTAGTAATAAGAATAGACCTGTATCTAAGGCTGGAAGATTGAACCTAAAAGTTTTTAGGCAGTTCAAAATTCCTGCTATTGGTAGCTCAATATTTGTGCCATTGACATCCCAAAATGCAGCAAAAGAACTGGAATTAAAATTGGGAGTGTTAGCTTTGAAAGTTAGCTGTATTTCTAAATTACTAAAGCTAGGATTGGAGATCGTTAAAAAGTAACCTTGAATAACGGTACGATTGGGAGACGATGGAGCGTCGATTATCGGTTTAACCAACAGTTCGTAATTTGAAACATTAATAGTCTCAGCCATTTTAGCTATTTCCTCTCGAAAAAATAATTGGTTTTTTAGATAATGAATGTAGATTTTTACTTTTACTTTTACTTTCGTTATCTATGCTCGATATTAACGTGATGAAATACTTATGAAACTCATAAAAATACTTGAAAAACTGATAGAAAAGCTCATATTGTTGCTTTTTTGAGCATGAGTTATACCTGTAGTTATGACTTAGGATATCGCGAGCGCCTGAATATTCAACTCAAAAACTGAAAAAAAGAATTAGCCCTGGTTAATGTCAGCCAGGGCTGTATTATTGAGTCTAGAAAACAATGATGGTATGAATTGATGGTATGAATCTTAGTAGCCGTAAGGAAGGTATTGATTTACATCAACTTGGTCTTGAACATTAGTTTGATTCGCATCTTGACCGATGAAGTTACCAGTACCAATCGCAGCAGCTTCGTTAGCGTTAATTTGTGCGGAAGTTTGAGCCTCGGGGGTAGTATAGCCGTAGCCACCTAAGTCTAATTGGTTTTGGTAGCTAGTCTGGTCGGCGTTTTGGTGGATGAGGTTACCAGTACCAACAGCAGCAGCCGAATTTGTATTGTCTTGAATGCTAGTCTGAGCATCTTGTGCGAAAGCAGTTAAAGGAGCAAAAGCGATAACAGCAGTAAGAATGGATAATGTAGTTTTTTTCATGGTTTAAGACCTCGTAAAAGTAAGATTTAGTGTGTGTTTTGCTTACATTTACTAGTTACGACTGGTCTATTTTTTTATGCAGTTGAGGCTTTAATTTGTTTGTAACATTGCTCAATATTGACAACTTCTCGACCAGTTTTACTATCTAATAAATTATTAAAAATGAATATTGTATTTGCTACAGCGAGTCAACTGGCGCAAATAATTCGAGATAAACAAGTTTCCGCAGTAGAAGTTTTGGATGCTTATTTAGAACAAATTGAAAAGCACAATAACAAGATAAATGCGATCGCAACTTTAGATAGAGAAAGAGCGAGAACTAAAGCAAAAGAAGCCGATGAAGCTTTAGCTAAAGGTGAGAATTGGGGAGTATTACATGGTGTTCCTATTACTATCAAAGACACCTTTGAAACAGCAGGATTACTGACTACCGCAGGTTATAAGCCTCTTAAAAACCATATTCCCACTCAAGATGCAACAGTTGTGGCGCGTCTTAGCCAAGCTGGGGCAATTATACTTGGTAAAACTAACCTGGCGGAAATGGCAAGCGATTATCAAAGTACCAACGATCTTTTTGGACGGGTTAATAATCCTTGGAATTTAGATTACACAACTGGAGGTAGTTCTGGTGGTTCAGCAGCAGCGATCGCTAGTGGTTTTTCGGCGTTAGACTTGGGTAATGATACCTCTGGATCGACTCGTCAACCAGCACATTTCTGTGGTGTATTTGCTTTAAAGCCAACGGCTCGCCGTATATCAACAGCAGGACATATTCCCGAAGCACCAGGAATGTCTAAATGTATTCGTCAGTTAATGACAGTAGGTTCTTTTGCCCGTTCGATTGAAGATTTAAGATTATGTTTATCCTTAACTGTGGGTGCAGATCCACGACAGCCAGATGTTCCTCCTGTTCCACTAGATAAATTTCCCCAAAAATCCTGGCAAAATATACGAATAGTTTGGTCTGATAGTTGGGAAAAAATGACTGTCGCTTCAGAGATTAAAACCACAATAAATTTAGCTGTCGATAAACTCAAACCAGTATGTGCGGATATGGAACGCTGGACATCTCCCCCATTTGATTTAGAAGAAGCATTTCAAGTTTGTAATCAGCTAACAGCCTTAAATTTTGTTTATTCTCAGCCAACAAATTTTGATACTGCTAGCAAGACTCTGCCTATGATGTTTCGAGAAGCGACTCAAGGGGAAAAAGAACTTAGAAATCTCAGTAACCTCAGTCAATTCTTACCTACACTGTTAAATCCAACTATTAAAGGATATTTTGAAACTTTAACCAAACGCGATCGCATTATTGCTCAAATGGATAAGGCTTTTAACGCTTGGGATGTATGGCTGTGTCCCGTGGCGATGACCACAGCATTTACTCATCGTCCTAAAGGTGCAGTTATTACGATAGAAGGACGCAAAGTTCCTTATTTTTTAGCTAATGGTGGTTACACAATGTTATTCAATCTTACAGGACATCCTGTAGTTGTAATTCCTATCGGACAAACTGAAAATGGCTTACCTATTGGGATGCAAATTGTCGGGAAAAGATGGCGAGAAATGGAATTACTAGCGATCGCCGATAAAATAAATCAACTAGTTGGCAATTTTCAATTGTCCCGTAGTACTTCTGGCTGATGAACCTACATACAGGGGCATTGGATTCCCAAACTACAGCCGAAATTTTGCAGATCTTTGCTGAATTAAATAATTATGGGATGACGGTAGTAGTAATTACTCACGATCCAGAGGTAGGCGATCGCGCAGAGAAGCTCAGGAATATTATCTTGAGGAACAATTTTGATAACAATTCAGTATATTCTTTTGGATTAGCGTCTATCATAAGTTTTAGTCTTTGAGAAAATCAAAATCAATCGAATTATGTCTTTTGTTGGCTTACATATTCACAGCGACTATAGCTTGCTTGATGGCGCATCTCAAATACCTCAGTTAATCGATCGCGCTTTAGAGTTAGATATGCCAGCGATCGCTCTAACGGATCACGGAGTAATGTATGGGGCGATCGAACTGATTAAAGTCTGTCGCAACAAGGGAATTAAGCCAATTATTGGCAATGAGATGTATGTAATCAACGGTGACATTGAGGTTAATATCACTGAAAAGAAAAAACGCCATCGCAAATATCATCAGGTGGTATTGGCGAAGAATACTCAGGGATATAAAAACCTGGTTAAATTAACTACTATCTCCCATCTCAAAGGCTATCAGGGTAGCGGTATCTTTGCTCGTCCCTGTATTAACAAAGAACTGTTGGCAAAATATCACGAGGGTTTAATTGTTACTAGCGCGTGTTTGGGAGGAGAAGTACCCCAGGCGATTTTAAAAGGGGATTTAGCCCACGCGGAGAAAGTAGCCAAGTGGTATCAGGATTTATTTGGCGATGATTATTACTTAGAGATTCAAGATCATGGTTCGCCAGAAGATCGCATGGTTAATGTGGCAATTGTGAATATTGCCCGCAAGTTGGCTATTAAAGTTATTGCCACCAATGATTCCCACTTTATTTCTTGCTATGACGTAGAAGCCCATGACGCGTTGTTATGTATCCTGACGCAAAAACGGATTACCGATGATAAACGATTACGCTATAGCGGTACAGAGTATCTCAAGTCTGCCGAGGAGATGAAGCTGCTATTCCGCGATCACTTAGAGGACGATGTAATTCAAGAGGCGATCGCCAATACCGTAGAAGTTGCTGATAAAGTTCAGCCGTACCACATTTTAGGTGAACCCCGTATCCCTGATTATCCCGTACCTGCGGGACATACTGCCGATAGTTATTTAGAAGAAGTTACCCGTCAAGGATTGCTCGAAAGACTTAAATGTCGTAATCACAACGAAGTCGATCCTATATATATGCAACGGCTTGAGGTAGAACTTAAGGTAATGCAGGAAAAAGGTTTTTCCACCTACTTTTTGGTAGTTTGGGACTATATTAAATATGCTAGAGATAATCATATCCCTGTTGGGCCAGGTAGGGGAAGCGCAGCAGGTTCATTAGTGGCATATTGTCTCAAAATTACTAACATCGATCCAATCCATCACGGCTTATTATTTGAGCGTTTTCTTAATCCCGAACGGAAATCGATGCCTGATGTGGATACAGATTTCTGTCCCGATCGCCGTGGCGATATGATTAGATATGTTACCCAAAAATATGGCGAGGCTAACGTTGCGCAAATTATTACCTTTAACCGCATGACTTCTAAGGCGGTTTTAAAAGACGTGGGTAGGGTGTTAGGCATTGACTTTGGCGAGCAAAATCGTCTTGCCAAAATGATTCCCGTAGTACGGGGTAAGCCGACTAAACTTAAGGTAATGATTTCTAGTGGAACTCCCGAACCTAGTTTTAAACAAGCTTACGAAAGCGAAAGCGTCAAAATTTATAACGATAATAAAGAAGAAGTTGGCTCGGTTGAAATCCGTAACTGGGTTGATATGGCGATGCGGATTGAAGGTACTAATAAAACCTTTGGCGTTCATGCTGCTGGCGTGGTAATCTCTTCCCAACCCTTAGACGAAATTGTCCCGCTACAAAAAAATAATGACGGGTCAGTAATTACTCAATATTATATGGAAGATATTGAAGCTTTGGGTCTATTGAAAATGGACTTTTTAGGCTTAAAAAATCTGACGACAATTCAACGAGCAGCAGGCTTGGTTAAAAAAACTAAAGGGGTTATTTTAGACTTAGATCAAATCCCTTTAGATGAAAAAAAAGCTTTGGAAATTATTGCCAAAGGCAAGCAAAAAAAACTACCAGCAGACATTCAAGAGACTCATAAACTGTTCCGCGCGGGAAACTTAGAAGGCATTTTTCAACTAGAATCTGATGGCATGAAGCAGATTACTAGAGACTTAAAACCTTCGGGTATTGAAGATATTTCTTCAATTTCTGCTCTCTATCGTCCAGGACCATTAGATGCAGGATTAATTCCGATTTTTATCGATCGCAAACATGGCAGAGAAAAGGTTAGTTATCAACATCCCCTATTAGAATCAATCCTTAAAGAAACCTATGGCGTAATTGTCTATCAAGAGCAAATTATGAAGATTGCTCAGGAATTAGCCGGCTATTCTTTAGGTGAGGCCGATCTACTCCGTCGCTGTATGGGTAAGAAGAAATTAGCCGAAATGGAGAAGCATCGAGAGAAGTTTATTGATGGTTCGGCTAAAAATGGAGTGAGACAAGCATTAGCTAATGAACTATTCGATCAGATGGTATTATTTGCCGAATATTGTCTAAGTTATGACACGGAAGTGTATACTGTTGAGTATGGTGCGCTACCTATTGGCAAAATTGTCGAATCGCAAATAAAATGCTCGATTTATAGTGTCGATCGCCACGGCTTTGTTTACACTCAACCAATTGTTCAATGGCACGATCGCGGTTTACAAGAAGTCTTTGAATATACTTTAGATAACAATGCAACTATCTGTGCGACCAAAGACCATAAATTTATGACTGTTGAAGGGCAAATGCTCCCCATAGATGAAATATTTGAGCGCGGTTTGGAACTTAAAGAAGTCGATCCAGCTCAATGTAAAATATTGCCGTTGGCAACTTACACCAGTTTTCATGCTTGATAGACTAAGCTGTTGATTAACTAGCTATTAGCTATTAGCTATTAGCTTTTAGAATTTCCTCTTCCGGCAGGACAATGTGACTTATAGCCGTACCAAGTTAAGTTAGGACACATAGGTTATTTGCTTCATTAGTAGCAAGTAGCAAGTAAAACTTCTGACTTGTGACTTCTACTTAATAGTTTTTGTGTCCTAATCTAATTTTGTACGACTATAACAACTAACCAACGACAGAAATCCCTTCGACGATTAAAGAAGGAGTGTAACAAGAATCATTCCAAATTAAATCATTGCCTAAGACAGCTACCTGTTTTAAAATTTGATAAACATTGCCAGCGATCGCAGTATCTTTAACTCGCCCAGTTATTCTCCCATTCTTAACGCGATAACCGAGATCGACATTAACCGAAAAGTCGCCACTGATGTCTGCACCACCACCGAGTATTTGATCGACAATAATGCCGTTGTCTAGTTTGGTAACCAACTCAGAAAAAGAACTATTACCTGGTGCAACAATTAAATTAACCAATGAGGGACTAGGATAACTATCTAAATCGGGACGAAAGCCGTTTCCTGTGGGTTTAAGGTTTAACTCTCTGGCAATCGTGCGATCGCAATAAAATTGATTTAACACTCCTTGCTCGATCAAAGCGAGTTTTTGGGTTAACATTCCCTCATCATCAAAAGGACAGTCATAAGGTTGCAAGTTTGGTTGTTGAGATAAGTTAATTAGTTCTGAAACTACCAACTCTTGCTGTAGACTACTCCAGGGAGAAGATTTTTCTCGAACACTCAGACCATTTAAAGCCGATGAGACAGTACTCCAAAGGACGGTTGCAGCATTAGCGGTAAGCAATACGGGAACTTTCCCTTGAGGCGGGACAACGTTGCGTTTTGCCCAATCTAAACGCTGGATAATTTGCTCTATTACTGGATCGATATCGAGTTTCTTTTTGCTGTATTCTCCGTCATAAATGCCTAAAAAGTCTTCTCCACGGACTAACTCTACACCGAGAGAATAACTTGAACCCGACTCGTTATAGTGACAGTGCAATCCCTGAGAGTTGATTAAAGTTGTGGATTCTTGTTCAAATTCTAATTCTGCCGAACAAATTAATTCAGGATATTCTTCTCGTAGTTTAGTGATTGCTTGATTACCTAACTCGATCAGATCCGTTACCGAAACAGTTACGCCTGTCAAATCGTGAATTGCTGTACGAGGCGGTGCTAATTCAATAGTTTCAGGTTCATTAAGTTGCGATAGCGCGATCGCCTTCTCGACTAACAATTCTGGTTCAATTTTGCCATATGCGACTGCCAAACCAGGACGATTATGCTGCCATAGTCTTAAAGCCGTACCTACAGATTGAGAACTTTCTAGTTGCTTGAGGCGGTTGCCCTCAAAAAAAATTGGTTGAGACTGAGATGTTATCTGATAGACTTCTGCGTGGCTTGTTCCTCGGCGAGATGCCAACTCAAGCAAGGATTCTAATTCTTCATTCATCAATTTCAATCAGCAACTTATAGAGGTATTTACTAGCATTTATAGCACTCGAAGCAAAGGTTAAGACACGTCGATCAAAAGCTAATAGCTCGTTTTATAACTAACGTCCTAATCTATAGTTCACTAGCATTTACTATGCAAAACTTAATTTTAATTGCTTTTGTGAATCCGATTGCGCTTGATCGGCGTAATAATGAAATGTAAACATAATCGCCGTTACGTAGAATTGGGACAATACGAAGTTAAACATGACCAACTCTAGCTTAGATTTAAGCAGCCAATTATTAAATAACCGCTATTATCTTCATGACGCGATAGCTCAAAGTAATTATAGCCGAGTCTTTTTAGCTAGCGATCTACTAAGACATCGAAAATGTGTAGTCAAACAGTTGTGTCTTAATTTGTGTCCTGCCAAGGTAAAGCAAGCCATCGAATCTATGTTTTGGCAAGAAGCACAAATATTACAAAAGCTGACTGGCAAACACCCACAAATTTGCCAATTTTACGGTTACTTTAGTGACAATGATGCTTTATATTTGGTGCAGGAATGGATTCCAGGCATCACCCTAGAACAAAAGTTGCACCAGCAGCACAAGCTATCCGAGTCGGAAACCAAAGAGATTTTACTGAGCTTATTGTCTGTTTTAGAGTGTATTCACCGCTTGGGTATTATTCACCGCGATATTAAACCCAATAATATTATTTTACGCTCAGAAAATAATTTACCTGTATTGATTGATTTTGGTGTTGCTCAAAAAGTTGGCGATCGCCGTAAACCAACAATTATTGTGGGAACTCCTGGATATATGTCCTTAGAACAAGCCATGGGTCAAGCAGCCTATGACAACGATCTTTATAGTTTGGGTTTGACGGCAATTCATCTGCTGACAGGACAGTCGCCTCAAAATGTTAATTTCGAGCATTATGAACCTTTTTTCCAGCGTAATTTAACGACAGCGATCGCGCGGGCGATCTCGCCTCAATCTAATCAGAGATTTGCTTCTGCCACTGAAATGCGATCGGCATTGCAGTATTCAGAGGAAAGAGCGGCTGTAACTCAACCAAATTCTAGTAAATTTAAACTAAGATTGTGGGCAATAGGCTTGATTATTGGCGCGCAGGTTGCTGGTGCATATCTTGGTTGGCGTTATCTGATTGTGGAACTAGATGAGCAACCACCCATCAATTTTACTGACTTACCTCAAAGACAATTGCCTTTGCTAACTGATGATGAGCTTGAGAATACTGCCAAACCGACAGTTTTAGAAACTAAAAATAAGGCGCTTCAAGCTGTAATTTTTATGCCTGGAACTTCACAAACCAAAATTACTCAAGCTTTAGGCGAACCCGTTGGGCGCAAACCAGGTTTTTGGGCAAACAGTATTGCTTGGTCTTATAAAAATATTATTTCTGAGGGAATTGACCTCGGATATATATTTGACACGCAAACAAATGAGCTACGTCAGGCAGAAATAGCAGTCCCCCCTTCAACCGACTTCAGCACAGTTCGTTCTGCCCTAAATGCGCTCTTAAGTGTAGAAACACTATCTGCCGATCTAGAACCAGGATTACAGGCTGTATATCAGCGTCAAAAAGCTACTTATAATTTTACGACAGGTGATTTAGAAGGAATTGTGCAGCGTAATCAACAAGACCGTATCTACATAGCGGTTTGGTCGGCAGATTTTCATTGATGTAAAGTTTAGATGAATCCAATCTGCTTACTTTAGCGTACTAGTAATACAGGCAGAGCAAAATTAATCTCTGTCGGCCGTAACAATCTTAATTTGGATACTGGAGACTATACAAAGGTTAGGGAATAACCAATTAAGCTAATACTATTTGTTCTTCAGACTGTTTAGCGTTTTACGGCAATTAATCTAAGTCTCAAGGCTGCATACAGGCTTTTAAGCCCAAAAAAACGATGTAGCGCTAAAAACGCGATCGCATTAGACAAAAACTGTTCCGTCTATTAACTAGATGGGGCAAACTTCGTTACGGAAAAATATCGTCAAAATCATTAACTTATTATGCAATTTACCGCAGATTTAAAGACCCTTAACAGTTCTGAGCCATTTAATTCTACTGCTTCTGGCTCTGCTATTATTACTCACGAGGCCCCTAGTGAAAACATTCGCACTGTAAATGTAAAGGTTGATGCTAGTGGACTAGAAGATTTAACCGCTATTGGCGGGGTTCACGTCGCCCATATCCACGGACAATTTTTGGGTAATGCGGATAAACCGCTTTTAGAACAGGGAGACGGAGCTTTTTTTGAAGGAGAGGGCGGAATTGCCGTTGACTCTACCTTGCCAACTGTCGAAGATAGTGATGTCGATGGCGATGGCTTCATCAATTTTATCGAAGGTCGTCCCAATTATGGCCCAGTTGTCCTTGATTTAACTTCCGAACAGATTGAGGCAGCACCAGACGGGACACCTCCTATGTCTCATTTTCTACAGCAAGCAGAAGCAGGAGAAATCGATCCGGCCAAGTTGTTCCCTTCTGGCACAGAGTTTAATTTAGACACTACATATACTTTCGATTTAACCGATCCAGACCAACTGCGTCAGTATAATAACCTGATGCCTCTTAACGACCGAGAAATTGTGCTCCACGGTCTGACAATTCCCTTAGAGACTTCTGAGGCGATCGATGCAACCGTTATGGGAACAGCACCAGCAGGAACAGATCTGGGTAACGGCGAAGCTTTTCGGATTACTGCCCCCGTAGCAGCAGGAGAAATCAAGCCGATCGTACCCGATATTGCTTTAGACTCGAAATTCGTTGCTTTAACAGACGATAATACCCTAGTATCTTTTGACCCTGCTAATCCTGCGGATACCGATTCAGTAGCAGTTACGGGAGTTGATGGAGCATTACTAGGTATTGATACTCGCCCTGCGGATGGTTTAATTTACGGAATCACGACCGCTAACAACATTTACACTATCGATGCCGACAGCGGTGCAGCGACTTATGTTAGCACTCTGAATATGCCCTTTGAAGGGGGGACTATATCGGGGTTTGACTTTAATCCTGTTGCCGATCGCCTGCGTTTAGTCGGAGACAATGACCAAAACTTTCGGATTAACGTTGACACTGGGGAAGTAACCGTTGATGGCACTTTGGCTTTTGCCGAAGGAGATACTAATAATGGAGTAAATCCTAACGTTACTGCTGCTGCCTATACTAATTCATTTGACGGTACGGACAGCACTGAGCTATACAACATCGATACTCTACTAAATGACCTGGTATTACAAAACCCACCTAATGACGGAACGCTGGTAACAGCAGGAGATCTAGGAATTGATTTTGATACTTTAGGCGGTTTCGATATTCTTTCTTCTCCTGATGGTGAGAACGCTGCTTTTGCCGTTTCTGACTCTACCTTATATACTGTCGATCTCGATACGGGAATGGCGTTTAGTTTGGGTGAGATTGGTTCAGATAATGCTAATTTACAGGGATTAACTATTGTTTCTGATAACAGCATTGATGATAATGCGGAGAATTCTGGGCTACTCATCGATCTTACCGGCATGAATGATTCTACAGTTAACTTTACTGTCGATCGAAATGCTGGGTTTGAAAATACGGTCGGTTTCTACGAAGTAGATCCCCAAGGCAATGTTACTGACCCTGTGTCTGGTAATACCATCAACCTAGGAGATGAAGGTTATACCGCAGCCGCGATCGCCAATCGTTCTGACATTAGCCTCACTGGTGTGAATCAAGCCTCAAGTGAGTTTACCGCAGAGCTAGCCGGCGGTAAACTTTATGCACCTTTCTTAGTAGTCGATGGCACAATTGAACAACTAGAAGATGGAGACAGCAGCAACGATCCAGTCGTGCATTTCCCTTTCCTTGGGGCTAATTCTGATAATACAGAACATATTCGTAGTTTGGGAGACAACATTCTCGGATTTGAAGATTCGTCTAATAGTGGCGATCTTAATTACAGCGATCTTGTGGTTAAATATGATTTTGTTTAAAATAATCGCTCGCACTGTAACTAATTGTAAGCAGCTTTAGTAAGCAGCAAAAGGGGAAGTATGCCTCTAAAAGTCGAGATAGCTCGGTCATAGTAACTAAGCAAATGCTCGACTTTATTTGTGCCTTTCTTCCCCTGGCAAACAATTAAGCGTAGCTAAATTGAAGATGTGTAGCCGAAGTTGCTTTTCTTCGCTCTAAACTTTTTGTTCTATATTTTGTTTTATATTTTAAGCTGAGTCAGGATGAGCAGGTTCAAGAGAAGATATGATGTAAATAAGCTACTCTTCGTCTTCATATATGTCTTCTGAACTACCCAGCTATTCTTGTAAGGCTGATGCAGACTTATTTTTGCTCTTGCAGAATGGGCAGACCGATATCCTAGCCATCTTATACAATCGCCATGCTGCTTTGGTATATGGGATAGCATTGCGACTGCTGAAAAATACTACCGAAGCAGAAGACTTGACCCAGGATATATTCTTGATCCTAACTAAAAAATGTTCTTATGACCCCAAGCGAGGAACTTTACGTACTTATTTAGCAATATTAACGAGATCGCGTGCCTTAGATCGTCTGAGATCCCGCAGCAAAAACCAAAAAAGACTCCACAATCAATCATTGAATGAAAGTGCTAAGGCTTTGTCCGAAAGCCCAATGGTCGAAGTTTCTCAAGTAGAGCGATCGCATGAGGTTCAACAAGCTCTCAAACAGCTGTCAACTCAAGAACAACAAGTATTAAGAATGGCATATTATCAAGACTTAAGCCAGTCAGAGATTGCCAAACAGTTAAATATTGCACTGGGCACAGTAAAGTCAAGATCGCGCCGTGGCTTACTCAAACTGCGTCAAGCTCTAATCAACTTGAGGGAGCATTCTTAGCATTATGTCAACACTACCACCAGAATGCGAACAATTGCTAATATCGGGTTATGTATTGGGAAATCTAAGTCCTGCCGAAGCTTTGCTGTTTGAAGAAATGCTGAGGGAAAATCCCGACCTAATCGGGCAGATAACAGCCATGCAACAAGCTTTAGATTTGGCTTACATTACTCCAGAAATATCCCCACCAGCCACTTTGGGCGATCGCGTTTTAGCAGCAGCCAAGGCTCAAAAAGTTAATGTTGAAACAGTAAAACCTTCGGTCAATCATGCTGAAGTTACTAACTCACTCCAGCCTAAATTACTCGGTAAAATTTTGGGAGCGATCGCTTTAGCGACAATTGCCATATTGGGTGTCGCCAACTATCGTTTGTGGCGCACGATCCAAACGCTTAAAACTGATGTCGATTCAGCGATCGTTCAAAATACCTACTTATTAGAGGGAGAAGATTTACCAAAGACAACAACAGCCAAGTTGATTGTTAACCCTAACCAACTAAACGCTACTTTGATCGCCAACAATTTACCAGTCTTACCTCCAGGAAAAGTTTACGCTTTGTGGACGGTGGTGGGTAAAAATGTTCCCTATACTACGGACGATAAAGGAGCAATTTTGACTGCGGTTTTTCAAGTAAACAAATCAGGCGATTTTAAGCGACAAATTGCTATTTTCCAATCACATCTCGAACCGAGAACGATTAATAAAATTGCGATTACGGTAGAAAACCAATCTGCCCCTCAAGCCCATACAGGTTCAATCTTTATTGCTACGAGGGATAGATCTTAAGCAAGTTATAAATCGGTAAGGGCAAATGACCATTCACCCTTACTAGGTAAATTGATGATAAATTAATTATCCTGGGAATAGCTGCTTATCGGCTAAAACTGTTTTCTGGCTCAACTAAACAAACATCATGACTTCTATTCTCCAACAGCTTAAAGATTCGGTTAGCCAAGCTTTGGTGTCTGCTTTTGGCGCAGAATTGGCCGATACCGATCCTCTTGTCGCGCCCACCAATAATCCTAAATTTGGCGATTATCAATCTAATGTGGCTTTGTCTCTGGCTAAACCCCTCAAGCAAAATCCCCGCGCGCTCGCGCAAGCAATTATCGACAATCTTCAGAACGAAGATATGTGCGAAACACCAACAATTGCCGGGCCAGGTTTTATCAACTTTAAGCTAAAATATAATTATATTGGGCAACTCCTTAGCCAAATTCAGCCAGACGCAAGATTAGGTATTCCCAAGGTACAACCAGCACAGAAAGTTATTGTCGATTTTTCCAGTCCTAACATTGCCAAAGAAATGCACGTGGGACATTTGCGATCGACAATTATTGGTGATGCGATCGCTCGTATTTTAGAATTTAGAGGTTACGATGTGCTGCGTCTTAATCATGTCGGTGATTGGGGTACTCAGTTTGGTATGCTGATTGCTTATCTTAGAGAAGCTTATCCCGAAGCTTTAACTACGGCTAATGCTTTAGATATTGGCGATCTAGTATCTCTATACAAAAAAGCGAAAGTTCGTTTTGATGAAGATGAAGCGTTTAAACAAACAGCCAGACAAGAAGTAGTCAAGCTACAGACTGGCGCAGAAGATAGTCGTCATGCGTGGAAGCTGCTTTGCGATCAATCTCGCCAAGAGTTTCAAGTGATTTATGATTTATTGGATATCGATATAGAGGAAAGAGGAGAGTCTTTTTATAATCCTTTTCTAGAAGATATTGTTAATGAATTAAAGCAAACAGGTTTACTAGAAGAAAGCGAAGGTGCAAAATGCGTTTTCTTGGATGGCTTTACCAACAAAGATGGCGATCGTTTGCCTCTGATTGTGCAGAAGAGTGATGGCGGATTTAATTATGCCACTACAGATTTGGCAGCAATCAAATATCGGGTGAAAGAAGATCGCGCCAAGAGAATTATCTACGTTACCGATTCTGGACAAGCAAATCACTTTGCAGCAGTATTTCAGGTAGCTAAAAAAGCAGGAGTCTTACCTGAGGATGTGGAAGTAGTTCATGTACCCTTTGGCTTAGTTTTAGGTCAAGATGGCAAAAGATTCAAGACTCGTTCGAGTGAAACAATTAAGCTTAAAGATTTGTTAGATGAAGCAATAGATCGCGCTCGTAATGATTTAGAAAATAGACTCGAAGAAGAAGAAAGAGAAGAAACTTCAGAATTTGTAGATCGTGTATCTCAAGTAGTTGGTTTGAGTGCAGTTAAATATGCCGACTTGAGCCAAAATCGTACCTCAGATTATAAATTTGATTACGATAAGATGCTCGATCTCAAAGGTAATACCGCACCTTATTTACTTTATGCTTATGTACGTCCTCAAGGTGTTAGCCGTAAAGGAAACATTAACTTTTCTCAGCTAGAGACTAATACAGAAATTATTTTGACTGAAGATGCTGAATTAACCTTAGCAAAACATATTTTGCAGCTTGAAGAAGTAATTAAAGAAGTAGAGTCGAGCTTGTTACCTAATCGAATTTGCCTGTATCTATTTGAACTAAGTCAAAAGTTTAATCAGTTTTATGAACAATGTGAAATTTTAGAAGCAAAATTAACTCAAAGAACTTCACGTTTAATCTTAGCCGATCTAACGGCACGTACGATTAAGTTAGGGTTGTCGTTATTAGGAATTAATGTCTTAGAAAGAATGTAGACTATTAAGGTTTTGGTGGACAAATTATTAAGCGCAATATTTTTTTATCTTTCAAATTATGCTCACCCGAGCGAAAAGATTTTTGAAGATAATTATTAACAACCACCTTTTTCTACTAATTATCAAATCCGAAGTCATTAAGAAAAATAATTTGTGTTTATTTGTGGACTTCAATTAATGCCAAAAAACTTTCACTTAATATTAATATCCTTACTCAGTGGTGTCCTGATGGGGTTAGCACCAGCACCGTTCAATGCTTGGTATTTTGCCTGGTTTGCTTTAACCCCTTTATGGATATTAATCAGACAACAAAAGTCTCGGCAACAAATAGCTATTCTCGCTGTAGCCTGGGGACTTGGCTATGATGGTTTAGCGTTATTTTGGATTACAGGAGTTCATCCAATGACTTGGATGGGAGTACCCTGGTTAGCTAGTTTAGCGATCGCCATTTTTTGCTGGGTTTTTATTACTTTGTGGGGTGCAGGTGTAGTAGTTAGCTGGTCGATTTTATTCAGCTTAATTACTCAAAAAATCAATAACAAAAGTGTTTTAAGTGCTTTAATCAGAGTTTTGATGGGAGTAGCTTTATGGTGTGGTTTAGAAACATTATGGAGCTATACGCCTCTGTGGTGGCCAGCGATCGCCTATACTCAAAGTCCACATAATTTGTTTGTTTTACAGTTAGGAAAAATATCAGGAATTAATACGGTTGCAGCAGTAATTATTGCTGTAAATGGATTGCTGGCAGAAGCTATTTTAGCTAGACGTAACAAAATTAATCTTCAAAGTAAAATATTACTTTGGTCTTCTTTAATAGTTTTATTATTTAGTCATATATTAGGTTATTATCTCTATCAAATTCCCCTAGCAAAAGATAATTTAGCACCGTTAAAAGTTGGCATTATTCAAGGTAATATACCAAATGAAATCAAGTTGTTTTCTCAAGGGTGGCGCAAAGCGATCGCGGGCTATACTTCTGGCTATCAAAGATTAGCCAAACAAGGAGTAGATGTAGTATTAACTCCCGAAGGGGCATTACCTTTTTACTGGGAAGATATTGTTGCTGGTTCTAGTTTTTATCAGGCAGTAATTACGGAAAAAGTACCTGCTTGGGTTGGTGCAAACGGTAGAGATGGCAAAAGCTTTACCAACAGTTTATTTACCTTGACTGGTGAAGGTCAAACCTATAGTCGCTATGATAAGTACAAACTTGTACCTTTAGGCGAATACATCCCGTTTGAATCTATTCTAGGTGAATTTATTGCGCGTTTGTCTCCTTTAGAAGCTCATCTAGCAGCAGGTAAACCCAATCAAATCTTTGACACTCCCTTTGGTCGAGCAATTGTGGCGATCTGCTATGAATCAGCCTTTCCCCAACACTTCTGGCGACAGGCAAAAGCAGGGGGAGAGTATATCATTACTGCATCAAATAATGCCCATTATAGTACGACAATGCCAACCCAACATCATGCTCATGATGTCATGCGAGCGATTGAAAGCGATCGCTGGGCTGCTAGAGCCACTAATACGGGCTATAGTGCGATCGTCGATCCTCACGGCAATACTCTATGGATTTCAGACATTAACCAGTATGCAATTCACTCCCACACTATCTACCGTCGGCAAAACCAAACTTTATATGTGCGTTGGGGAGACTGGCTGACACCGACACTATTGTTATTGGCAGGAGTATCGATCTTTTTTAGGAAGGTAATTAAGTAAGAAGTAATAAGGCTTAATATTTTATTACTGCTCATTGGTCTAATAAATAAGAAACATTATCTCCGAATCCCCCAGTTTCCAAGTCCTCAAGTCAGCCTTTACCATCTCATCATGACGCAACGCCAAGATTATTCAGTCTGTACCCAAGTATCTTTACTACCACCACCCTGAGAAGAGTTAACCACTAATTGTCCTGACCCCATTGCAACCCGCGTCAGTCCACCAGGATAGACATAAATCTCTTCTCCTTGATGGATAATGTAAGGACGTAAATCTGTATGTCGCCCTTCTAAGCGATCGCCGAACACGGTAGGAATGCTAGAAAGATCAATTGTTGGTTGCGCTATATAGCTTCGAGGTTGGGATTTAATTTTTTGAGCAAACGCTTCTCGTTCAGATTTACTGGCTTTAGTTCCAATCAACATTCCATGTCCCCCTTCTTCACTGGCTGATTTGACCACCAACTCATCAAGATGTTCGAGAACATACTGGCAATCTGACTCCTGCCAACATAAATAGGTAGGGACGTTAGGCAAAATTGGTTCTTCACCTAAATAGTAACGAATCATTTTTGGAACATAAGCATATACAACTTTATCGTCTGCTACCCCTGTACCCAAAGCATTAGCTACAGCGAGTTTACCTTGCTGACAGAGAGCGGCGATCGCAGCAGTGCCAGAAGGATAATCGCCGATCGACTTCAAAGAATCAAACAGTTCTTTATTTCCCCGTCGGTAGATAACATCAACTCGTCGTAGTCCATCCGCGGTAAGCATTTGTAGATAGCCATCTTTTAATACTACATCCTCTGCTTCTATCAAATAAACCCCCATTTGTTTGGCTAAATAAGCGTGTTCAAAATAGGCAGAAGACTGTTTACCCGGCGTAAGAATAGCAATATTAGGCTGGCTAACTCCATTTGGGGCGGAATTAAGCAAAGTTTTGCGCAATTGTTGAGGATAATCATCTACAGGAGCGATCGCTAATTTTTTTAGAAGTTGAGGCAGCAATTTTTCCATTACCTTACGGTTTTCCATGGTATAGGATACTCCTGAAGGAACTCGTAAGTTATCTTCTAAGACATACCATTTTCCAGAGCGATCGCGCACCAGATCCGTCCCACTGATATGACACCAAACACCTGCTGGTGGTTTAATACCTCGACATTCAGGAATAAAGTTCGCAGCTGAATTGATAATTTCTCGCGGAATTTTGCCGTCTTCGACGATTAACTGGCGATCGTAAATATCTGCACAGAAAAGATTAAGCGCCGCAGCGCGTTGCTGAAGTCCTTTTTTGAGATTGCGCCATTGGGCTACTGGAATAACGCGAGGAATCAGATCGAAAGGAAACACCCTCTCTTCGTCTCCCACCCGAAAGGTGATATTTTTTTCGGCTAAGAGCTGTTGGGCAGTTTCCTGATGATGCTGAAGTTCTCCTGAAGCAAGTTTTTGTAGCCAATCCACTATAGGGGCTACTTCCGAGCGAGATTCTCCTGAAGCCAGAATATATTCGTCATAGCAATCTTTTGTACCGTAGTGATTTAGTCTCATTTTTCTAGACTACCTCCAATTAAAATATTCTGAACTTAGAAATGCCGTGGTTTTCCAGAAAGCGGTGGTGTAACGTTGACCAAATAATTAGCAAGTGATTTTTGTACAGCTAGCTATACTAGCGCGTCTAGATTAATTTATTGGGTATTAAAAATTATTTTCAGCCCCCTACCCCCCAAACTTGGGGGAATCAGCCTAGCATTCTAGCCTAGACGCGCTGGTACAATAATTTGGTTTATTTGGTCGTTTTCATTACTAAACCGCCCTTTAGTTTATTTTTGATCTTTGTTATCTCTAAAATTGTTCTCGATAAACATTACAGCAGTTTTCAACTAAAAGCTAAGGGCTAATAGCTAAAGAAATTTTCACCTGCCTTTAAGGTGGGGTTTTTTCTACCGTTAGTACTACACGACAGGCACTACTCCGCTTCTAAGATGAATATACAAGACTTGAAGATTAATTCAAGTTAATCGATAACCAGGGTGGTTGATTATGTCAGACTCAAGGAAAGATAGAATTATTGCCGATCTGCAACAGGCAAAACAGACTGGGGAATTAAAAACCGAGAAGATCCGCGAAATTATCAAAAATGCGATCGCCGAAGCTGTCAAAGAAGTTAAATTGGGTAGGAGCGAAATAACTAGCTTAGTCCAAGATGCGATCGCTGCCGTTACCGAAACGGCTAAAGAAACAGGTGGTGAAATAAAAGAAGAAGTTACGGCTTCTATTCAGGGTGCAATCGACGGTATCAGCGAAGCCAGAAGACAAAAAATTGCTCAAACTCAATCAGAAATAACCACTCTCGAAGCTCAAGTAGTATCACAAGAGCAAGAATTACAGCAGGAAATCGACGAAGCTTTAGCAGAAGTTGAAACTAAAAGCGAGGTTCAGACTGATAGTGTCAGAGAAGCGATCGCTGAAGCAATGATTAACATCGGCAATAGCGAAGAGTTTGCCATTCTGCAAAAACATTATGCACGTCTAAAAGCCCAAACTGCGGTATTACAGGCCAATTTAGCCAGCCGTTATGGTGAACAATACGAAGAAGTAGGCAAATATCTAGAAGATGCTAAAGTTTGGTACGGCAAAGCTAAAGAAGATCCAGAAGTCTTTACCGAACCCGTCAAACGTAAAAGAGCCGAATTCGAGGAAAAGCTAGGCGCAACTGGCGGTGCAGCCGCTCGCAAAGAAAAACAGGTAAAACAACTCTTAAAAGAGCTTTGGAAAGAAATTAGAGAAATATTTCACGAAAAAACAGCTAAATAAACTCGAATATTATTTTAAATGATTAAATTGGCGATCGCTTTACTCAAAGGAGCGATCGCTTATTTATTAAAGCAGGAAAACATTGAAGGTTATTCGTTCGATAACAGCATCAAACGTAAAGGATGTAGTTGAACGTACCAGGGAAAAGGACGCTTTTTTAGTTCCTGCCATTTTTCTTTAAATACTTCTGCTTGCAGGTGATAATCATCAGGGCTAATAGCAGCATGATGTAATTTTATATACAAAGTCATTCGGTGTTGAGTTTCGCTAATGCTAGCTAGCCAACAAGGAAAGGTATTGGCTTCAGTATTTGTATCGTCAAACAGAATTTGATGGGCGCGAATTCCTAGGTAAGCTAGAGATGCTGAAGGTGGTTCAATGACTTCTAGAGTACAATTCCAATCAAGAGCTTGAATAGTTTGTCCAGAAATAGCTACAGCACGGGAAAAGTTTTTACAATTGGTTAATTGAGCTACTCTGAAATTGGGAGAGTGTTCAAAGATATTATGTTTTGAGTCGTAAGCGATCGTTTTTCCTTCATCTACTATGAGTAGGTTGGAACATACCCGATAGGCTTCTTCGAGATTATGGGTAATAAACAAAGTTACGCCTTGATAGGTAATTAAGGTTTTTTGGAGTAATTTTTCTTGTTTATCGCGCAAATAAGTATCTAAAGCGGAAAAAGGTTCGTCTAGTAATAATATTTCAGGTTTACTGGCTTTAGCTCTGGCTAATGCGACTCTTTGTTGTTGTCCGCCTGAGAGTTCGCCTGGATAGCAGTTGCCTAGATCTGGTAAATCTAAGGCTAGCAATTGTTTGGCAACTTCTTGTTTAATGATCGAAGAAGATGTACCTTGGGAAATGCCAAAAGCAATATTTTCAGCTACAGTAAGATGGGGAAAAAGGGCGTAATTTTGAAAGAGAAAGCCACAGGCGCGATCGCGCGGTGGTAAATTGACATTTTGTTCTGAATCAAATAAAACTTTACCATTTAAAACAATTCTGCCTCGATCTGGAGTTTCCAAACCTGCAATACATCTGACAATCGTGCTTTTTCCTGCACCAGAAGCACCTAATAATCCTAAAGGTGTTTGATTGGCTGCAAAAGATACATCTAAAAAAAAGTCACGGAGTTGTTTTTGAATATCGACAGTTAATTCAATTGGGTATTGTGGTAAAGGATAGCTCCTTTGCCGAGCGCAAAAATACGGTTTTTGAACTAAAATTGACAATATTTGAGCTATTGAACGATAAATATCTTTTTTGCTTCTTTTCTTATTTTTCAACGCTTCGTTGCTCCACTTTGCCCCTTTACTTTCTGTCCAATAATTAACGGCAATAATCACACCTAAAGAAATTGTCAGGATGATTAATACCCATAACAAGGCTTCATCCATCGCACCACTTTCGGCAGCAAAGAAAATTGCGATCGGAATTGTTTGGGTTTTACCAGGAATAGAACCTGCTAACATTAAGGTTGCACCGAATTCACCTAAAGCGCGAGCAAAAGAAAGTAAAGCACCAGCAATTAGCCCAGGTTTCGCTAGAGGCAGCATAATTTGCCAGAAAATCCGCCATTCTGAAGCTCCTAAAGTTCTGGCACAAGCAAGAAAATTTTCATCGATTTGTTTGAATGCGCCAAGGGTAGTTTTGTACATCAAAGGAAAGGCAACCACCGTAGCAGCGATCGCCGTAGCGTACCAAGTGAAAATAACCGTAAAGTTAAATAGTTTTAAAAATTGTCCGAGAAATCCGTTTTTGCCGAAGAGTAATAAAAGTAGAAAGCCAATTACGGTAGGGGGAAGCACTAAAGGTGCAATCAAAAATCCCTCAATTACACTTTTTGCTTTGCCTCGATATCCTAGCATCCAACGTGCAGCAATAATTCCCAGAAAAAAGGCGATCGCAGTGGCAGTAATTGCTGTTTTTAAGGAAATCCACATAGGAGATAAGTCTAAATTAATCATGCTTTTTGAGGGAATTAAAGACTTTAAAGGCAGAAATGATTAAAATTGAACCCAAAATTAGTTTTAGTAATTTGGCGGAGATTATTCCCACTAGCATTCCTCCGAAAATTGCGCCAATCATCGAACCCAAACTCATCGGGATGATGGTGTTTTTGAAGGCAGGGCGATCGCTATAAGCTTGTTTCTGGGCATAACGAACAATACCAGTAATTACTGTCGGCAAACTAACAATTAGACTTGCCGTACCTGCGGTTTTAATATCTAAACCAAAACCAAAAATCAGCGTGGGAATGATTAATTCCCCTCCTGCTACTCCCAGTAAGCTACTAACTAAGCCAATTGCTAAACCGCAGATGATTCCGACTAGAATTTGTAACAATAAAACTACTGGAACAATTGCGGGTAAAGCTTCTGGTAAAAAAGCTTCTACAATTAAAGCCAAACCAATGGAAACTAAAAATACTAAAATAATTTTTTCTAACTGTTCATTAGAAATCTTTCTCGCCCAACTTGCGCCCAACCAAGCGGAAATTCCCGCACCAGCAATTAAAGATAATAGTATTTGTTGATTCGGTATTAGAGAATCTATAGCTAGTGTTTTACTACGAATCAACAGGGAGAAAACAATTGTTACTAAACTAATGGCTAAATTTAAAGGTACTGCTTGACGGGCAGAATAACCTAAATAACTGGCTAAGACTGGTAAGCGAAATTCTGCACCACCCAAACCCATTAATCCACCTAAAATTGCAATAGGAATAGCTATAGCAAAGGCGAGGTGAAAATGATATTTTTGCCACAAAGATTTCATGATTAACTATTAAGAGAAATAAAACCATATTGTTCAAAAATAGTTTTAGCTTCAGGAGTAAAAAGAAAATTTTCTAATTTTTTGGCTGCTTCTAGATTGGCACTATCTTGCAGAACTGCGATCGGATAAACTATGGAAGAGTGAGTATCTTCAGGCGCAGTGACAACTACTTTTATGTCGTCAGAAACTTTAGTATCACTAAGATAAACAATCCCTGCATCGACGTTTCCTGTAGCTACATAATTTAGTACTTGTCGCACATCCTTACCGTAAACTGCTTTTGGTTTTACTGCATCAAGAATTCCCAAGGAGGTTAAGATTTCCTGGGCATATTTACCCGCAGGAACGCTTTCTGGTTCGCCTAAAGCAATTTGAGTTAAAGCATCTGTGCCTAAGTCTTCAAAGCTTTTAATAGTTGTGTTGTTTTTCGGTACGATTAAAACCATTTGGTTTTTAAGCAAATCTCTTCGAGTTCCAGGCAATAAGAGATTTTTTTCTTCTAAAGCATTCATTTGCTTGGCAGCAGCAGAAACAAAAACGTCTACAGGCGCACCTTGTTCGATTTGTTGCTGTAGCGAACCAGAAGAACCAAAATTATACGTAATACTTACTTCTGTCTTTTCTTCATAAATCGGTTTGATTGCTTCGAGGGCATCTTGCAAACTAGCTGCTGCTGAAACAGTTAAATCTATTGGTTGGCTGGATTGAGCAAAAGTAGTTGAATGAAAAAGGTTGATTTGACCAAAATTAACTACTAATAGAAATGAAATAATTAACAAACCTAAAAAAGTCAAAATAGTTTTTTTCATATTTTAAATAAATAAATTGATTTTTGTAGTTATTATTATTGCACTTTATACCCAAAAATCTAAAGAAATAATCACCATCTAGATAGAATCAAGAAGCTAAGAAAATTGAGATAAATAATGTGGTTGCTAAAGTTAAATTAATTGGATTGGCTTGTGGTTTAAAAATCTTGCTTTAACCGCTTGAATTCTAAAGTTAAAATTAAAAAGTCCTGAAAATAATCGATAGCTAACTCGATTACTTTTTCAAGATATTGCTGTAAATAACACTTAAGGCGTGATTAGTTAAAATTTAATTATATTTAAAAGAAGACTAAACAAAAGAAAAGTAAGGTAAGGTAGGCGATCGCTTTACTCAAAGAAGCGATCGCCTTTTAGTTTAATTAGATCTTTAGATTCAGCTCGATCATTTTTCTTTACCAAAAGCTTAAGATTGAACTATCTCAGCTGAGCAGAACTAGTAAGATAAAAGTTAAAGTCCAAAATCATTACATGACAGAAAAGTCTCAAACTATCTATTTGTCCGACAGCCAAAGCGCGATCGCCTTAGCCGGAAGCAACGAACAGAATCTTAAATTGCTATCTCGCCATACAGGAGCAACCTTGGTGCTGCGGGGACTAGATTTACTCATCAAAGGTCAGATAAAAGCCGTTGAACGATGCGCCAAAGCGATTAGAACTTTAGAGCCGTTGTGGTCTATGGGCAAAACTTTATATGAGCCTGATATTTTGACTGCCTTTCAGGCGATCGATACTGACAGAACCGAAGAATATAGCGACTTACAAAAGAACGTCCTAGCTCGTACCAAGAAAGGCGAAGTAATTCGAGCTAAAACTTTTAAACAAAAGCAATATATTAAAGCAATCCAGCAACACGACGTTACTTTCGCTATTGGCCCGGCGGGAACAGGTAAAACTTTCCTAGCTGCGGTATTGGCAGTCAAGGCTTTACTTAGTGATGAATGTGACCGAATCATTCTGACTCGTCCTGCGGTAGAAGCTGGAGAAAAGCTGGGGTTTCTGCCAGGAGATTTACAAGAAAAGGTAAATCCCTTTTTACGTCCTTTGTATGACGCACTGTATGAATTTATTGATGCTGAAAAAGTCCCTGACCTAATGGAGAGAGGAAAAATAGAGGTTGCGCCCTTAGCATACATGCGGGGACGCACTTTGAAAGATGCTTTTGTGATCGTGGATGAGGCACAAAATACGACTCCTGCTCAATTAAAAATGGTGCTAACTCGTCTGGGCTTTGGTTCTAAAATGGTAGTGACAGGTGATATTACTCAAACTGATTTACCTTCTAATCAAGATTCTGGTTTAATTGTCTCACGCAGAATTTTACGTCATGTCGAAGGGATTGCTTTTTGTGAGCTAACTCAAGCAGACGTAGTACGTCATCCTCTGGTGCAGAAGATAGTAGCTGCTTATGAGCGATATGATAAGTAGAAAAGCTACATAGCTAAATTGCTAAATTAGCTAAAAATTAAAAAGTTATCGTCGCCAACTTAAAATTTACTATTTCTCAATCCAATACAGAGTAATTTTATTAAGAATAAATAAAATCTAAAATTTTCGGCGAAAACTAAACCTAGTCTAGTTGATGTATGACTTAATAAATACAGTGGACTTAGATTAAGAGCAGGACTAATGGAAGGACAAGGGGCAAAAATTGGCAGTACAGCTATTATTTGGAGTTTAGCTACAGGAATGATGGCAATTTCTATTCCTATAGTCAAAATAACCAATACGGGAATTATTTTGCCGGTAGCAGTCGTGATTGGAGTTAGCATCAGCACGATCGCCATCTGGTTGAGTAGTTGGATGGCATAGACTGAGTAGACTGCCAATCAAGCAAAATATACTACACAATGTGGAGCAAGTTGCCTTAGTTCTATTAACCATCAGGTTGATGGCTATTGGCAACGATCGCTTTTAATTTAGGAACACGACCAAAAATGTTCTTCTAGCTAGATTCTCCTTAAAGAATATTAATCAAAAAAAACGGCAAGCTGCGATCGAGTAAATTAATATTGTATTTAGGTATTTAATTTTATAGTTTTGAGCGCACTGTAATTGACTATTTTTAATAGTTGCAGTTTTGCTTTGGATCTTGTTATTAATATATTTTTGCGTTTGAAAGCCAACCAAAGCTTGACTAATTTATTGAATTTTACAACTTGTTTTTATTAGCTAATATAATTAGATTTTTTCGCTCCAATTAATCTAGCACTCGCGAATATTATCGATATATGCAACTAATCTTCAATATTGGCAAATTAATTGAAGTAATATCTCTGAGATTATTTTTCTAAGCAATTTAGCTTAAGCTTTAGCCTTAAATCAACCTCTTTGATCAACGATAAAAAATTCAATATATAGAAAAAAGAAGAAAATATTATAAGATATCTAACCTGATTAGATTATTTTTAAGATAAAATCAACAAAATGCAAATAGGTAATTTACAGATACGTTATAAGTAGTAAAATGCTGGCAATTTGCCAAAGCAGAATTTCTAAATTTTTGAGCGAGCTTCATTTCAATAAATATTTAATAAAAACAAATAACTTAAAATAACCAACTATTTTAACCAAAGCTTTCTAAGCTAAAGTTCGAAGGGAAACTACTATTAGGTTTCTATTGAATATCTGATGAATAAAACTGTATACTAAATCAGTAAATTTAAAATCGAGCAATTTAAGCGCAGTCTTTAAGACTATAATTTGTAATTAATTGTAATTTTGCATGATTAACGTTCTTGTTGTTGACGATCAAAATTTAAATCAGAGGCTAATAGGAACGTATTTAAAATCTGAACCAGAAATTAGAATAATCGGTTTCGCAGAAAATGGTCAGCAGGCAATTGAAAAGGTTTCTCGTCTACAGCCAGACGTAATTATCATGAATTTAGAAATGCCCAAAATGGATGGTTTGACAGCTACCAAAATCATCACGCAAAGGTTTGTACAAGCGAAGATTTTAATCTTAACGGTTCATGATAATGAGCAGCATTTAAGCAAGGCATTAAAAAATGGCGCGAAAGGATATCTCCTCAAAACTACTACAGCTCAAGAACTTAAAAATGCTATTTATTATGCAAATCAGGGTTACTTCCAGCTAAGTATAGAATTAACTGAAAAGTATCTTCAAAAGATTGTTAGAGTTGATTCGGAATTTGGGGAAATTTCTGAGGTAAAAAGAAAAGTAAACTATCTGGATAAAACTTTAAGGAAATTAGAGGAAAAGGTTAATAAAATTCAATCAACTGGTCTTGAAGTCAAAATAGAGCGCAAAATCGCAGAAGTGCTCCAAAAAGAAATGTCATTATTGAGAGATCGTGATTCTCATCTTCAATTTAAAGTCGATCGCCTGAAATATAATCAAGAACGTTTAGAACAAAACGTAAAATATCTGTTTAAAATTCAAATAGGCTGTATTGTTACTATGTTGCTGATAGTTTCATACCTAATTTTTTCTAGCTTGAGCTAATCCAACTGTCGTATTGGCGATCGCTCAAAATTGAATTAAGATCTTTAGTTTCAGTTCATAGTGCGCAAGTCCTAAATTAATCAAACTTTTAATCATCTAAATTAGAACCTGCCTGTTGTTTCTGCCAGTGGCTGACTTTCCACAGAGAACCAGAAACCAAATTAGTAATTATATGAGCAACTACAGGCACAACTAAATTTCCCGTAACTAAGGCACAGTATCCTAAAGCAAAACCGACAATCGTTGCCCAAACTACATAGGGCCATTGATTATTACCACTAAGGTGCAAAACTCCAAAGAGAATACTGGAAATCAACACCGCAGTCAGATTTAAACCTAAAGCAGGTAGCATTACTCCCCGAAACAATAGTTCTTCACTTAAACCTGGCAATAGTCCCAGCCAAATTATGTCAGTCCACATCAAAGGTTTAATCACCAATTCTAAGTAAACATCAGCACTACGCCGATATGCAGGCCACAGGCGATAAATTACCCCACTTGTCAGGGTAATACCTATTGCTAGAGCCACACTCCACAATAGAGCTTGAGTAGTAAACCGTACGGATAATAACTCAACTGCTCCTAGTTTTTGCCAAACTTTGGCGATCGCTAATAATAATACGGCGGTGACACCCATAAATACGAGAATTTGGGTACGACTAAGGGGTTCAAGTTCGGGATTGTTAGGATTTGCCACTAGTTTTATAAGCAACGAAGAGAAGATATAGAAGGATTTAAGACTCGAAAATCAATACCAGCGCGACGAGCAGCTAAAATGCCCAGAGCTTCTAAATAAGAATTAACCTTAGTTACTTTAATGCCCAAAGGTTCGGGAGGAACTTGTATTTGGGTTGAGTTGTTACTTACGGCAATAATTTGAGTTTTTGAATTAGCCATGCTTAGGATAGCACTACCGCCACAGGCATTATAAGGAATGATCGCCACATCTACCGATTCCGACCAGATCGCTTCAGACGAGTGAGATTGAGTTGTAATAAACTGTGGAGCGCGACTTAGACCTACCAGCACACAGGGAAGAAAAGTATAGCCTAATTCTTCAGCAGCAGCGCGAGGCGATACCTGAGGATCGACCTTCAAAGGTCCAAGTGCGGGAGCGTGAGCAGCAGGAATCTGAAAGTGGCGCACAATTAAATGCGATATAACTGCTTCTGCCCCAGCTAAATGATCTACCCCTGAACCATGACGGTAGTTTTGTAGCTCCACACTCCGATCATCATCGGGAAAACGAGCAACTACAGCAATTGCTTCTGCACCCCCCTGAGTGATTAGCTTCTGGGCAGCCCTTAGTAAGCTGCCAGGATTGCCAATTGTGCCCCAACTTGCCCCAGAATCGGCAGTACGTAATTCTACTTCTAAAGGAGCATCGGTAACTACATAGTCGGTTAAATTCAGCCCCAAGGTAGCTCTGGTGGCATCAGCAGCCTGGAGCTGCCGTAGACGTAATTCTGGTTCAATGCCCCGATCTAATAGTAAACCCACCTTGTTTTGCCTTACGGGACGCAATCCCCACTCTTTGGCAGCAAAACGATCTAAGCCATAGCCCTCAACATAATAGGTATTTTCTAACGGCCAATAAAGCTGTGCGCCATTGAGCACATTAGGGTGGGTAATCAGGCGATCGCTAATTTCGGCGATCGCCCTAGCTACAGGAAGCGCATCTCCCGCATAACCACCGATAGCTGCACCGACTCCTGTGGGAACAATCAGAACAACAGTAAATGTTGACATAAATATCTGCTCTAAATATGTTCTCAAACTAAAACTTAGTTTTCTTTGGTAACAATTGCTTCCACTGTAGCTGTTTGTTTTTCCTTGTCTATCTTGGTAACAGCCCAGCGCAATGGCTCTCCTTTCTGCTGTAGCTGTGATTCAATTTTTTCTTGAAGTTGGAGAGGAGTCTCCTGAAGTTCGATTTCGGCGGTAATAAAGTGCGTAGTCATTAATTTTTACTTTAGTTATTAATAACTATTTTCTAATTTAAAATGTACCGATTGTAAAATAGAAAGAAATAGTTAATATTTTTTGATTATTTATTACCAGTTTTATATTTTGCTCAATATTGCGTTGATTACTACATTTAACACACATAAATACTATATAACTGAACAAACTATATTCAACAATACATTAAGCGTCTTAGAAAGAAACAAAAATTAACTTTTATAACTTGTTGGTGAGTCTTTAATCAGGCTGATAATTCCATCTTCTAAAATAACCAGGTATTTTGATGAAATCTTTAAATTTAAGTTTAATCCTGTTAAATATTTTTCTTTTTCCGACCGTAACTTTAGCTAAGTCTGTGACAATTGAACCTAGTCATAATCAAGTTCATCTCAGTCAGCTTTATTCAGAGGAAAAAACAGTCACAGAACGAGCTTTTAAGGCACACGGCAAAGATGAGAAATTAGCTGAAAATTCTGAATCAGAAACTGAAGAAGTTGAAGACGATACATCTGAGTCCGAAGAAGATGTTAAAGATAAAGCCAAAGAACCTACCCCAGAAGAAATTGCTCGGTTAGCCAAACTAGCGCAAGCCGATCGACTGTATATATCGGGAAATAAAGCTGCTGCCGTTAAACTCTATCGAGAAGCAAAAGAACCCTGGAAGATTGAGCAAGAGGCTAGTAAGCAAAACGACGAATTAATTATTATTACTTTTGACGATCCAGCAAAGCTTAGTCCCGCAGGAAAAGTATTTTGGCGTAACTATCAACAGGGAAAAGAACGACAGTTAGAAACCCAAGTAATTAGTGCTTTAAAGTTGTTAACCACTAGAGAACCTCAGTTTATTTCTGGTCATATTCATTACGCTGAGGTACTGTTAGCGTCTGAGCGAGAGACAGAGTCCCTCGAAGTTTTAAACCGAGCCGTTAATCGCTATCCCAACGAACCCAAGTTATTACGAGCCAAAATGAATGCGGATCTTGCTGCTGAGAATTGGCTAGATGCTTCAATTATGGCGCGTCAGTTCGCCCTATTTAATCCTGATTCACCCCAAGCAGAAGAATTTAATCGCCTAGCAGAAGAATATTTGGCAGAATATCAGAGTAACCTACGAGAAAGTATTACCTGGAATGCGATTGGAAATGCGATCGCAGGAACAGTCGGGTTTGCCTTGACGGGTAATTTGTTTGGTCCTCTTTCGGCTTTAGAAACTACTTCTCTGTTGCTAAGAGGAGAATCTGCTGTTGGAGAAGCTTCTGTTGGACAAATTAAAAAACAGGTACCTCTGGTTCAAAACAAGAAAGTTACTAACTATGTTGACCAAATTGGTCGAAAGATTGCCAACGCATCAGGAAGAGAAGAGTTTGACTATCAATTTTATATTGTGATGGATGATGCCCTTAACGCCTTTGCACTTCCAGGCGGAAAAGTATTTGTTAACGCGGGGGCGATTATGAAAACCGATTCTGAGGCGGAGTTAGCAGGATTACTGGCTCATGAAGTTTCTCATAGTGCCTTATCTCATGGTTTTCAGTTAGCTACCAAAGGAAATCTCACTGCCAATATCGTTAGCTATATTCCCTATGTCGGCAATACAGCTAGTAGCCTAATCGTACTTAACTACAGTCGAGCTATGGAGAAGCAGGCAGATATCTTTGGTACGAGGATCTTAGTTAATGCTGGATATGCGGCTGATGGAGTCCGCAATTTAATGGCTCAACTGGATAAGTCTCGGGATGAAGATAATTCCGAACCTCCTGCTTGGCTGTCTAGTCATCCTAATACCAAACAAAGAATCGATTATATGGAAAGATTGATTGTTGATCGCAATCTCAACCGCTATGCCTATGAAGGTGTTTCTCAGCACCAAGAAATTAAAAAATTAGTTACGGCAAAATGGCAAGAGTACGAAAAATGTGTTGAGGAAGTAGATAGCATCAAAGAAGCTAAAATATGCGCTGGTGAACAGGACGAATCTCAGGAAGATCCAGAAAACCCAACGGACGAAACAATGGAAAATGAAGCTGAGGAAGCCAAAGATTAGTTCATGACTCTCCTAATCCCAAGGCTACTAAATCTTCTATCTGCTCGATCTGATTATCTCCAGCCAAGTAACCAATCCCACGATGCAGATGCAGGGTAAATTGCTCTTTTAAGGTATCTTTGTCTGTTCCCAGTCCATCTTGATGGCATCTTTGTTTGAGCGCAATTAATAGTATGTCTGCTATTTCTCCGCCAAAAACATTCCAGGCTATTTCAACATTACTGTTTGTCTTGATTGGCACAGGAGAAGGAACGCTAGGTTCGGCTAGAGAACGGCACAAAGCCCAACGACAGAGGATATTCCACTGTTTAACTTTGGTACTGCGCTTGAGTTTAACTAGCTGATCTTCGGCAGTTTTGGAAATACGGACTCGCTCTAAAGGATTATCCATGTTTTGATTTATTGATTACTGAATTTGAGGCATGAGAATTGTCCCCTAAAGGATTAGAAGTTCGCGTCACACGTAGTTAGTCCTAAAGGATATGCGGAGCCCTAAAGGATATGCCCTAAAGGACTAGCTTCGCGTCGCGGAGCGGTATGCTTTAGCACTAGCCCTAAAGGATTAGCTCCTTACGTCGCGTCCTTCGCGTCGCAAATCATGCACGGGCATATCGCACAGATACACACAGATGAACGCAGATGATTTGTTGACTTACCAAGTAGTTTTTGGGTTTTTGATAGATATTTGATAGATATATATATTGATAGGCTGACAAATGACAAATAACTAATTATTTATTTTGATATAGGCTGCGAGGGTCTAAGGCATCTCGCAAACCATCTCCAAGTAGGTTAAACGCTAGAACTGTCAAGATAATTAGTAAGGCAGGAGGAATGATTAGCCAAGGCTGCAACACTAAAATCGAGGCGTTAGTCGCCGAGGATAATAGATTTCCCCAACTAGGGTCTTTGGACTGAATACCCAGACCAATCAAGCTCAATACTGATTCGGCAATAATAAAGCCAGGTACGGCCAAGGTTGCGGAAATAATAATATAGGTAGCCGTTTGGGGTAAGATGTGGCGCACTATGATATACAGGGGGTTTGCTCCCATTGCATTGGCTGCTTGAACAAATTCTTGTTCTTTAATTGATAAAACTTGTCCTCTAACTACTCGCGCTAATCCCGACCAACTAATAAAAGAAGTAATTAAAACAATTAATAAAAAAGTTTGCGCGCTGCTTAAGCCAGGCGGAAGAACGGAAGCTAAGGCAATTAAGAGGTAGATACCTGGTATGGTCATCAAAACTTCTACTACACGCATAATTACGGCATCAATCCAGCCCCCAAAATACCCAGAAATACCTCCTGCTATCATTCCTAAGGGATAAGATACTGCAATCCCCGCCAGCCCGATAAATAAACTAATTCTGCCGCCAAACAGTAAGCGACTAAATAAATCTCTGCCCTGTTCGTCCGTACCCAAAATGTTAATCTTGGCATCCCCATAAGTACCAAATAAATGTCTGTTTAAAGGAATACCACCAAAGATAGTCACTGATTCAAACTTGGGAGATATAGGTAACGAGATTTCAAATAAATTGTAAGGATTACCTTGAACTAAAAGACCGACAGGAGAAGGATTATCTTGGTCAATGATCAAAAGGCGATCGCCCGTCTCCAGATCGGTTATTCCCTGAGTAGTAGGGTAAACAACAGGTGTTAAATTGCGCCAATGAATCTCAGTCGGTGGCAACAAAGAACCATTTTCTTGAGAAGCATACGGAGAATACGGCGCAATAAAATCGGCAAAGATCACCGCCAGATAAAAGATAACTAGTATAGTTCCCCCTAAACGTGCCAAAGTATTTTTTTTGAGTTTTTGCCACCAGTTCATATGTATTCAATCCTCATCGCAGGAGCGAGATAATCAGTAATTAAACAGGACTTACCTTAGCCTTATATAGTAATTTATCTCCCTGTTTATAGCCTACATAGCGTACCTTTACTAGTTCTCCTGGTTGTGCTGTTCCCTTCATTAACTCATGGTACTGAGGATCGTAAGCTAATTCTTTGCCTACGGTGGCAATAGATTCTACTTGCCACTGTTCGAGCAGTTGCTCTACTGGCTCAACCAAAGATAACAATCTGACTGCTGGTAATTGAGGATTTTGGCGCACGGCGGTAGCAGCAGTAGGCCATTGTAATAGCCAAGACTCAATCGTTTCTAGGCTAGCCTGTTGAAACTCTGTGGTTAAAGTTTCTCGTTGCCGATCCATGGCTTGCTGAAGCTTTTGATACTCTTGTTGACAAGCAGCCAAAGCGTCATTGCTGTTAGATGTTAACGATTCATTACTACCCAGAGACTGCTCGGCAAAAGTTTTGACCAAACTATCGATGGATATATTTAAAGCCTTGGCGATTCTGGCGATCGCACCTAATGAGATATTAAAAATCAACCCTCTCTGGATTCTAATCAACTGTAGCCGTGCAACGTTAGCTACCTGGCTAAGTTCATTAATGTCAGCAATATTAACTCGCTCCATCAAGTCTTGAAGCAATTTTTTATTAGTCTGGTATGAATCTTGATTCATGTTATTTAAAGGCTTGCCAAATACGTAATAATTTTAAACTGCCTCTTGAAGAAGAAGATAGCAATTTCTCAAAATTTTTATTAGTTATTTCCCAATGGGTCAGGTTAATATTTATTCTCGATTAAAGTTATTTACTTTGGCTTGGTTGACTCAATCAAAATTGCTACCAAAAGTTAAATGAAGGACTAGATGACGCTGGAGGGGGAAATATTAATAAAGTTGATAGTATTATCTAATTTTCGGGAACTATAAAGATTGAGAGTGCTCAAAATTATCACAAATCGCAATACAAATTTTGGTCATTAACTTAGCCAAAACAATTATTAATATGTCTCTAATTCAACCAATATGTGTTGAGCAACAGTCTATTAGTAAATTGCGATCGCTTTTATAAGAGGAAGTTTGCAATGACGACTGCCAAAAACGGAACTAGTCATACTCGGACTCATATTCAACACTTTACGGCTAGTAAACAGATTGAGTTTTTTGAATCTCTCAAAGAATCTCGATTTAGTGGTCAGCTACTCGTCTTTGATGCTCAAGAGCATACCTGGGTAATTTATCTGTACTTAGGGCGAATTGTCTATGCTAGCGGAGGAGTTCATCCCGTTAGAAGATGGAGAAGACAGCTTGTTGCATATTGTCCTGAGAGACTAACTAAGATTGAAGAATTACAGTCAGCTTTAGCGGGTATTGCTAAAGAATCAAGAATTTCTTGGGAATATCAGCTACTGTCTATTTGGATTGACCAGGATAAAATCAGTCGCGAACAAGCCACTCAAGTCATTCGGGCTAGCGTAGTCGAAATTCTGTTTGATATTACACAAGCGATGGAGGTTGAGTGCGAATCGATTAGAGATAATTTATTGACCACCAGGCTAATCTTAATTGATGCCGAACAGGTAATTAAAGAATCAAGCAAGCTTTATTCTGCTTGGCAAGAAGCCAAAATTGCCGATCGCTCTCTCGATCTTGCTCCTACTATTCGACAACCAGAAGTGCTTAAAAGCAAGACTTCACCTCAAATCTATCAAAATTTAAGTCAACTGCTAAATGGTCGCCAAACCCTCAGAGATCTAAGCGTTCGTATGAAGCGCGACGTAGTTACCCTTACCCGCTCTTTGTTGCCTTATCTTCAACTGGGCTTGGTACAGTTGGTTGCTGTGGATGATCTTGCTCTTCCTACATCAACTCCTGTATTGGGAAAATTATTCGAGAACAAAACTCCGCGTCGAATTACTATTGCTTGTGTTGATGACAGTCCGCTTATTTGTCAGACGATGCAAAGCATTATCACTGAGGCTGGATACAATTTTGTCGCTGAAATGGATGGCTTGAGGGCGATCGCTATTTTACTCAGCCGTAAACCAGACTTAATCTTTCTCGATCTGGTAATGCCCAATACTAACGGTTACGAAATTTGCTCCCAGTTGCGCAAGCTTTCTTTCTTTAAAAATACCCCGATTGTAATTTTCACAGGAAATGGTGGCATTGTGGATCGCGTTCGCGCCAAAATGGTTGGTTCAACTGATTTTCTCGGCAAACCAGTCAATTCCGAGCAAGTTTTAGCCATGATTAATAAACACATAACTCAGAAAAAAGATTAGCATTTTTGGTTTTATGGAGTTGCTCTAAGGCAGCAAAAGTTAAGCAGCTTTTTATACTAATGGTTATTGTGCAGCTATTTGAGGGAACTATAAATATTGTTAACTTAAAAATCGCTAAACCAATAATGTTAATTTTTGGGTTCAAATGAGGTCTCAGCGAGCGAGAAAAAATTTGGTTGATTATAAATTGAGGTGACAATTATTATGGGATACACTCTGATTGTTGATGATTCCGCTACTGAAAGATCAATTATTACGAACTGTTTACAAGAAGTCGGGATTAATGTATCCGTTGCTCTAAGCGGTGAAGAGGCTTTGGAAAAAATTCAGCAAAATTCCCCAGATTTGATTGTTTTAGACGTAGTTTTGCCAGGACGCAGTGGTTTTGAAATTTGTCGGCAACTCAAAGGTTCAGAACATACTAATCAGATACCCATTATTCTCTGTTCTACCAAGGATACAGAAATGGATAAGTTTTGGGGCATGAAACAGGGAGCAGAGGCCTATATTTCTAAGCCAATAGATCAAACCGAACTGGTTCGCAAGGTAAAAGAATTAATCGTTTAATTAAGTCGCTTTGCTGCTCAAACCCATTCTATTGGCTCTCAAAGCTTCGATTGAAGCAGCACGAGCCGGAGAACAGGGTAAAGGTTTTGCGGTGATCGCAAAAGAGGTCAGATCTCTAGCTACTCAATCTGCTGAAGCAACCGCAGTAATCGAAACTTTGGTTAGTAAAATTCAACTGGAAACAGTTGAAGTGGTAGAGGCGATGAATCAGGGGGCTGAGCAAATTGCTTCGGGTAACGAACTGGTGCAGCAGACAAGCCAAAGCTTGATTCAGGTGAGTCAGGTTAGTAACGAAATTAGTCAGCTAGTCGTCTCAATTAGCCAAGCAGCCGAGCTGCAATCAGCAACATCTACCGAGGTTAGTCAAACTATCGTTCAAGTAGCGGCGATCGCTGAAAGTAATTCTCAGTCTGCAACCAAAGTATCTGGTGACCTAAGACAATTATCTGAGATTGTCGAAAGACTCCAGCTAGATATCGATCGCTTCAAAACTTAGTCTCAACTCTGCTCATAAATTGCCAATTATACCTAAACCATGTCACTCAATCCTGATATCGGCGATCGAGCGTATCAATTTTTTATCGAAGAAGCCCAAGAACTATTACAGAAGCTATAACTGAGTTTGATTCTCTAGAGATGAACAGCTATAGCTTACTCTATTCATCTCTACAGGAGGTGCTAGAAGAGATAGTGCAGCTAGAGGAAAGCGTTGATGATATTACTCATCTTTGCCAAGCAATCCGATCGCACTATCAATAGCCAGCGTCAAATGTTGGGTTTAATGCGCGATGAATTAATGTGGGTCAGAATGTTGCCCCTAGAGCAAATCTTAAAACATTTTCCCCGTACTTTGCCAGAGCTAGTTAATAAATACCGCAAGCCAGTAGATTTAAAAGTAACTGGTACTGGTGTATTGATAGACAAGGCGGTACTAGAAAAGTTAGCCGATCCTCTACTGTATTTGTTGCGTAACGGTTTTGACCACGGCATAGAAGACCCAGAGAGCCGAACCCAACAGGGTAAACCTGCCACTGGCTCAATTGAAATTCAGGCTTATTATCAAGGTAATCAAACTGTCATTGAGGTTAAGAATGATGGCAAAGATTTGGATCTGGCTAAAATTACCCAAAAGGGCATCGAGCAGGGTTTAATCTCGGCGCAAGAAGCCGCTTCTGCCACTCAAGAAAGGCTATTTGAGCTAATCTTTGAACCAGGATTTTCCACAGCCAGTGAGGTTAGTGAGCTCTCTGGACGAGGAGTTGGCATGAATATTGTGCGATCGCAAATTGAAACTCTCAAAGGCAAAATTAGCGTTACTTCTACTCCTGGTCAAGGTTCTACCTTTACGATGCGCCTGCCTCTTACTTTAACCATTGCCAAGTTGTTAGTCTGCTCTCTCGGCTCAAGCGCCTTTGCTATTTCTTCAGACAGTATTGAAGAAATATATTATTCCCACCCCAGAGCAGGTTAAGCTGGCTAACCAGCAGCGGTTTTTATGCCTCAATAATATAATTAATTCCGATTTACTCTTTATGTTGAACAAGAATTTATTCCAGAAGTTCACCAAATTTTGGCTGATAATAGCAGATTTAGCCACCATAACCCCAATGACGCGATCGCGATTAAAAAGCAAACTATTTTAATTATTGATGATTCTTCTGCCCTCAGACGTACTTTAGCTTTGAGCCTAGAACAAAGAGGTTATCGCGTTTTACAGGGTAGAGATGGCTCTGAGGGGCTACAGCAGCTGCACGATAATTTGCAGACTGATTTGGTGATCTGCGATGTGGAAATGCCTAACGTAAATGGCTTTGAATTTTTAACCACTCGTCGTAAAAACCCTAAGTTGATTAAAATCCCCGTAGTCATGCTTACTTCTGGCAATAGTGATAAACATCGAGCATTAGCTACTAGCTTGGGGCTGACGGATTCTTTACTAAGCCCTATGTAGAAGACAAGTTTCTCCAAGATATAGAATATTTTATTCACGATTGGCAGTAAATCGCTCTTGCCCGCTCAATCACTATTAGTTCGTTTCTATCTTTTCTATCTATTTATTAACAATTAGCTTCAGCGATCATGAGTAATTTAACAGTCGATCTCAATCAAAATACAGCCAATAAAAATAATGTTTTAATTAAACTCTTGGTCTTTAAGATAGGTCATTTGACTTTGGCGTTACCAATTTTACAGGTAGAAAAGGTAGTCAGGCAAAGCGAGGTTCATGGTAGTGGCTTGAGTCATGTCAGCTTGACTCACTTAGGTGAACGAGAAGTAGCTGTGGTCGGATCTACATCAAAAGCTGTTCAAAGTTAGTCTGGCCAAAGCTCAGAGTTAAGGATATTTTATTATTAGTAAAAATGTTCTGGGAGAAGCATTAGGAATTTTAGTCTCTCAAGCTCCTGGCTTAGTTGATGTTCCTCTAGAGCAAATTCGTCTTGTTCCTGATTCTTATCGTCATGCCGATACTTTAGAAATTGCCAGTCATGTAACCGTAATTCCTCAAGGCGATCGAACTATAACTATTTTTATTCTCGATCTAGAAAGATTAATATAAGCTCTATATCAGGTTTGTTTAAATTAGCTAAAATTTCTTTAGGACTTAAGTAACAGCAGGATAATTGCGCTAATAACTTGCGTCCGAGCGATTAAACAAACTAGGGTGACTATATGACCTTGGCTAACCAGCAGCTTAAACACGCTCTAAAAGAATGGGCGATCGCAGTTAATGCTTTGAGTGCAGGAAAAACGATTATTTTATTACGCAAGGGCGGTATTCGAGAGGCAGGTTTTAAGGTTAAATATCCTTTGGTTTGGCTATATCCTACCTATGAGCATCAAAAACCAGATCTACTCAAGCCTGAATATGCTTCTGCTGTAACTCCTGTAAAATCTGGTTGGCATCCTAATACGGTAGAAATTAAAAGCTGTGCCGAAGTTACCGATGTCTTGCCAATTAGCCATAACCAAATAGCAGCATTGCAACCATATCATATTTGGAGTGAACAAATGATTGGCGAGCGATTGAAATGGAAGCCTCAACAACCAGTAATGGTTTTGCTGTTAAAAGTTTATCGTCTGGCATCATCTTTAACTATCCCGTACAACGATGCTTATGGTGGCTGTAAATCGTGGATTGACTTGATTGAACCCCTGGCGATGAATCGATTGACTCCCGTAATGGAAGACAACGAATATGAGCAGCAGGCGCAAAAAATTAAAGGTTTAATTGAACTCTAATTAAACTTTTAATTTGTAAACTATCTTTATAAATTATCGGGTTTAGGGTTTAAACCTGCGATAAAAGCGCAGAATAGTAAATAGTCAGGTTTGCGATCGCCATCTAGCACAAATACAATCAATTAGTTTGCCTCTAGCTTAGAGAAAAGCTTGATTGATTTTTGTCTGTAATAATTATTATTAGGGAATTAACCCAACATAAATCAATCATAATATGAAATTCTTATCTAATAAGCTAGGTGTTTATCTTGGTATATTTGCACTTGGAAGCGGCTTGGGCTTTTGGGGAAGTCGCAACATCAGACAACCAACGCCAATAAGGCAGTCCCAAGTTTATCCAACGGCAATTCCTACCCAGTCTAATCCTCCTCGTATCAATAATAAGAACAATCAGGACGTTAACTTTATTGCTACCGCCGTGCAAAAAGTTGGTCCAGCAGTAGTCAGAATCGATGCTTCACGCGAAATCTCTACAGCTTTGCCAGAGAATTTAAAAAATCCTTTGTTTCGTCGCTTTTTTGGTAATGAACGAGAAAACGATAGTTCTTTAGACTCTGCACCCCATAGAGTTGAACGAGGTACTGGCTCTGGCTTTATTATTGCTTCTGATGGTCGTTTAATTACTAATGCTCATGTCGTCAACGGTGCTGAAAAAGTTCAGGTAACCCTTAAAGATGGTACAAGCTATGAAGGCAAAGTATTAGGCACTGATTCCTTTACAGACGTAGCGGTAATTAAAATTGATGCAACCGATCTGCCAACGGTAAGTCTGGGTACTGGAGAAAATTTAACTCCTGGGGAATGGGCGATCGCTATTGGTAATCCTTTAGGATTAGACAATACCGTCACTGTGGGCATCATCAGTGCATTGGGTCGTTCTAGTTCTCAGGTAGGTGTTCCTGACAAGCGCGTCAGATTTATTCAAACTGATGCTGCAATCAATCCTGGTAATTCGGGAGGACCTTTACTTAACTCCGATGGAGAAGTAATCGGGATTAATACAGCAATTCGCGCCGATGCTCAAGGATTAGGTTTTGCCATTCCGATCGAAACGGCACGACGTATCGCTAATCAGCTATTTGCTAAAGGACAAGCAGATCATCCCTATTTGGGAATTCACATGGTCAACCTCAACGAAGAAACGAAGGAAGAAATTAACGCCAACAAAGAATTTAACTTCAAAATCGCTCCAGAAGAAGGAGTGTTAGTGGTTAGAGTAATTCCTAGTTCTCCTGCTGCCAAAAGTGGTTTGGAACCAGGGGACGTAATTAATCAAGTTGGCGATCTGCCCGTCACAACTTCGCTTCAGGTGCAAGAACAGGTAGAGCTTAGTGAAATAGGTACAGAATTGGAGGTACAAGTTATTCGGAATGGTCAAGCAAAAACCCTTAAAGTAAAACCAAGTGCTTTTCCTCAAGACAAGCTTGAGTAATAGCAGAAATTACCCTAGTTCTTTTTTGTAAAGTAGTATGAACGCGATCGAAGCAGATGTTCATTCATCCCTGCGAGATTTTTTGCGACAACATGGAAATCGAAATTTCCCCCACCATCTGACTATGGCGCGACTCATCGCTCGCGCTTTGCGTTTAGGTCGCCCAGCTCTGATGCAGACGGGCAGCAGCGTTAGTAAATACTGCCTGAGCTATTTAACGCCAATTCTTTTAGGGGATTGGTCGGTAATTATTGTCGCTCCGCCAACGACCCAAAAATATTTATTTGAGATTGAAATTCCTAAGCTCCAGAATTGGTTGGGAGTAACTAAAAACGTCAGAATGGGCGATCGCTGGCAGTCTCAGGATCGAGTATTATTAACTTCGCCTCAAAGTTGGTTAGGCGATCGCATAGAAGATCGCCAACAGTTTCCCGCCAATATTCCCACAATTATCGATCGCGCCGACAGTCTTGAGGAATGGACCAGAGAGTTATTAACGATTCAGATTACCACCGCTGACTGGGACGCACTGCTACAGGCTTTTGCGCAACATCAAGAGTTGATTCGCAACGCTAGAGTCAAGCTAACTAAGTCGATTTATGCTCGTCCCGAAAATCCTTATCGTAATTATGTCTTATTAGATTCTGAGTTGAGCATCATTGCCAATCTCTGCCAAGTATTAGCCAAACAACAACTGCTTCAGGGTAAATTTGAGCAATTTTGGCAACAAATAGCTGATAAATCAAATATATCTTGGATTTCTCGCGATCGCGAACGGGGTTCATTTACTATTAATCTGTCCCCAGCTCGAGTCAGCAATAAGCTCAAACCAATTTGGCAACAACAGCCAGCCGTGATTATTGGCAGCTTTTTAGACACCGAAGCAGATGCTACAACCTACCGACAGCGAGTCGGCTTAAACTCGGAAATGTTGAGTCTTAAGTTTACTCCTAACCGCCAGAACAACCATATTCAACTTTATTTACCCGATCGCTTTCCGATGCCTAATTCGCCAGATTTTCGGTCGGCATTTATCGAACAAAGTCTGCTCTTGGTTAGCCTTAGCAGCAGTATTAAGCAGTTAATTGTGGTGATTGCGGATGATGTACCCCTGCAAGGACAGGTAGGTTCAGTTTTAGCGGGGGAATTCGGCTCTAGAGTCAGAGTCGAAAAGACCAATGTTTCTGATACCAGTATTTTGATTTGTGGCTGGTCTTTTTGGCAGCTACATCAGGAATTACTACCTGTTCCGCGACTGTTGATTATCGCCACCTTGCCCATACCCTCTTTAGAAAATCCCTTGGTTGCTAATCTGGTTACTTACTATAAGAACCAGCGTCAGGATTGGTTTCGACTGTATTTATTACCTTCTGCCCTCAAAATCCTGGAACAAACTACAGTCCCTTTAAGAGAGTCCCAAAGTATTGTCGCTCTGCTAGACAACCGCGTTAACTTCCGTAGCTACGGCAAAACCATTTTATCTGCTCTCGAACCCTGCGCTCGGATTAACTATATCGACCCTACTTGGTTTGGCTATCCTGATTCTTAGAATTTTTTACTAGCAATAATAATCTCCAAATACTTCGGCTTAAAATTTACTTATCATAGAAATAAATAAATGCTGCTTCACAAAACATTGGATTTAGTCTATATTTGTTTTGTAGCTAATTAAGCTAATTTAATGTTTATCGAACAAAATTATGGAGCAGTTGTTTAGTGAAAATATCTGGCTAGTTCCTTGTTATGCACTAGTCGGGACAAGCTTAGCCTTACTTTGGTCGCCAGGAATTATCAAAAAAACTGGTTCTAGACCAGCAGGATATATTAATTTGGTTATAACCTGTGTGGCATTTGTTCATAGTGTTTTGGCTCTGCAAGAAGTTTGGCAACAGCCAGTACAAGAAATAAGATTTCCCTGGTTGACAGCAGCAGGTTTATATATATCTTTCGATGTCAAAATTTCTGCTATTACCGTAGGCGCATTAGTTTTAATTACAGGTCTAAATATTCTGGCTCAGCTATATGCCGTTGGCTATATGGAAATGGACTGGGGCTGGGGGCGATTTTATGCTTTGATGGGCTTTTTTGAAGCAGGTCTATGTGGTCTAGCTCTGTGTAATTCGCTCTTTTTCAGCTACGTATTTTTAGAACTTCTTACCTTAGCAACCTATTTAATTGTTGGCTTTTGGTTTGCCCAGCCTCTGGTAGTTACAGGGGCGAGAGATGCCTTTTGGACAAAGCGAGTAGGAGATTTATTACTATTGATTGGAATAATTGCCCTGTGGTCTTTTACAGGGACTTGGAATTATGACGATCTAGCCGAGTGGGCAAAGGTAGCTAATTTAAGTCCAGTAACGGCTAACCTACTCTGTTTGGCTTTGATTGCGGGCCCTTTGGCTAAATGTGCCCAGTTTCCCTTACAGCTGTGGCTCGATGAAGCGATGGAAGGTCCTGTTCCCGCTTCGATGCTGCGTAATTCAATTGTAGTAGCGACGGGGGCTTATGTACTGATTCAGCTACAGCCAGTACTAGCACAATCATCTATTTCCAATTTGGTAATGGCAGTTGTCGGTTCTTTTACGGCTATTAGCGCGTCTTTAATTGCGATCGCCCAAATCGATATTAAACGAACCCTATCCTATTCCGTCAGTGCCTATATGGGTTTTGTTTTTATCGCCGTGGCGGTAGGGGCAAATCATGCAGCCTTACTTTTGATTTTGATTCATGCGATCGCTATGACTTTGTTATATATGAGTGCTGGCACAATCATTATTAGCAATATTACTCAGGATATTACAATGTTGGGCGGGATTTTTTCTCGTCGTCCCGTTAGCGGACTAGCGTTTTTAGTCGGTGCAGCTAGCTTAATTGCTGTTCCTCCTTTGAGTGGTTTTTGGGCATTACTGGAATTAGGAGATTATTTACTCACGGTGCAGCCTATATTGCTGGGAGTTTTGGTACTGGTGGATGGGTTAACTGCTTTTAACTTAATGCGAGTATTTAGCTTGGTTTATGGCGGCAAGCCTCAGGAGATGACTAAACGTTGCCCTGAAGTTTTGTGGGCGATGATTTTGCCCATGACGGTTTTAGCTGGGTTTACGCTCCATTTTCCTTTGATCTTGCAGCAGTTTAATTTATTACCAACCTGGGCTAATTTAGATAAAAACGTGGCTTTGCTGTTAATTGGTTCAAGTCTTACTGGTCTTAGCTTGGCTGCATTTTTATACCTTAGAGAAAGTAAGATTAAACCAGGGGAATTAGTGCCGTCATTCCTGCAAAAAACTTTAGCCAACGATCTTTATATTCAAGACATATATCGTTGGACAATTGTGAGCTTAATTGAGATTACATCAAAAGTTGTTGCCTGGTGCGATCGCTATATTGTTGACGGTGCAGTTAACCTAGTTGGTTTTGGAACTTTATTTAGCGGACAGGCTTTGAAGTATAGCAATTCAGGTCAATCACAATTTTATCTTCTCTCCATTGTGCTGGGAACAATCTTGCTCGGCTTAATGTTTGGATTAACACTTTAACACTCTAAAATTAGGAATTTTTGTTACAAAATGAAACACGATTTATCGCTTAATAGAAGAAAATTATTACAATACGGAGCGATCGCTCTAGGAACAACAGTTGCCGTTAATGGTTTAACAGCTAATTTAACTCATGCCGAATCTACCGATATTAATTCTCAGACTAGCAACGAAAATATTACTCCAGATGAAGCTTTAAATTTACTAATGGAGGGTAATAAAAGATTTGTTAATAATCAAAGTCAATATCCCAATCAAGATTTTGAACACATAGCAGAAGTTGCCAAAGAACAATTTCCCTTTGCTTCGATTCTCGCCTGTGCTGATTCCCGTCTTCCTGTAGAAATCATTTTCGACCAGGGATTTGGAGATACTTTTGTGGTTCGCGATGCGGGAAATATCGCCACCCCCGAAGAAATTGGCAGCCTGGAATTTGGCAGTGCTGTGTTAGGTAGCAAGTTAATTTTAGTACTTGGTCATGAAGAATGTGGTGCTGTTAAAGCAACTATTGCAGGTAAACCAGTCCCAGGAAGTATTGGGAGTATTTTAGCAGCAATTAAACCAGCTATTAAAGAAGGAGATAAAACCTCCAAAAGCTATCTGATAGATACTGTTAAACGTAACGTTTTGCTCCAAATTGATCGATTAAACTCATCTCCAGTAATCTCTCAACTAATTAGCGAAAATCAATTAAAAATTGTCGGTGGTTATTTCGATTTAAACACAGCAGAAGTCCAGTTAATTACTTAAACCAGTAACTAGTTAGTTAATTTATTTCCCTACTTTCTCATGCTTAGTTTTTTAGTTTGGCTACCTATTGTAGGGGTATTAATTATTGCTTGTTTACCAAATAAAAATTCACAAATAATACGGATAACAAGTTTAGTAATTAGTACCATTAGTTTTTTGCTTTCTTTATTATTAATCTCCCGCTATGACTTTCAACTTCAAGGTTTACAATTAACTGAATTTTTACCTTGGATTGAAGTCTTAGGGCTTAATTATAATTTGGGGGTTGATGGCTTATCTTTACCTTTAATTGTCCTCAATAATTTACTTATTTGTCTGGCAATTTATAACGGTGACTCACCTCAAGAAGAAAATAGCCTTTTTGCTAGACCTAAACTTTTTTACGGTCTAATTCTAATTTTGGCAGGTTGCATCAATGGTGCATTACTCGCACAAAACCTACTTTTGTTCTTCATTTTTTACGAAATAAAATTAATTCCCGTTTATCTGTTAATCAATATTTGGGGAGGAAAAAATCGTGGTTATGCAGCTACTAAGTATTTACTTTATACGGCATTTTCAGGTATTTTTGTCCTAGCTGCTTTCTTGGGAATTGTCTTTTTGACAAATAGTAGTTTTGATTATGAAATGGTACAGACTCAGATCTTACCTTTTGGCAAACAACTAATTTTGTTAATCACTTTAATTATTGGCTTTGCTATCAAAACCCCTCTTGTTCCTCTACATACTTGGTTGCCCGATGCCTATACAGAATCACCGACATCTGTATCAATGATTTTAGGCGGTATACTTTCAAAATTAGGAACTTATGGGTTAATTCGCTTTGGTTTAGGGTTATTTCCTCAATTATGGAATAATGTTGCAGTTTGGTTGGCGGCGATCGCTACAGTTAGTGCTTTGTATGCCTCGTTTGTGGCTATTTCCCAAACTGACCTCAAAAAAATGGTGGCATATAGTTCCATTGCTCATATTGCTTTTGTCGTGTTAGCTACAGCAGCGGGGACTTCGATTGCCATTTCGGGGGCAATTTGCCAAATGTTTGCGCACGGGTTGATCGTGGCACTATTATTTTACTTAGTCGGAATAGTAGAAACCAAAACTGGCAGTCGAGATCTTAATGTTCTTACTGGTTTGATGAATCCCCAACGGGGTTTACCCCTCATTGGCGGTTTAACTATTCTGGCGGTAATGGCAAGTGCAGGGATACCTGGCATGGTCGGGTTTATCGGTGAATATATCTCTTTTCAGGGCAGCTTTACCGTATTTCCAACTTTGACTATACTTTGCCTGATTGCTACAGGTCTGACTTCAGTTTACTTTGTCATTCTGCTTAATAAAACTTTCTTCGGCAAAATTGACTGTCGGCAAACCCCTAATGTTTATCCTCAAGTAAAGTTAGCTGAACGTATGCCCGCATTTGTTCTAGCTATGCTAATTGTCATCTTGGGTTTACAACCAGCATGGTTAACTAACCTCACTGAATTTAGCGTTATTGCCAGTCATCCGACTACTGCAACTACTGTGGCTCAAAAAGAGATCTTAACAATTAACCATTAATAACTGTAACAGTACGGGTGAACGGCCGTTCGCCCCTAACAATTAAAATGATCCAATCTAAAACTAAACTTTTACCTTCCAATCATCAATTTGCCGATGTAATTCATCGCTTAGAGGCGGGAGGATCGATGCTACCTGATACCCCCGAAAACTTGATGCAGATCATTGGTATTTATAAAGCTTATGCTATCCCCATGGATTTTTATTGGCGCGATCTACTTTATATTGCCGAACGAGTATTTCTCAATCCTTTACCCTGGTTTAAATACTTTTTGCCCCAAGAATATTTAGATTTACCCAATCACTATGCAGGAAAAGACGCTGACCTTCAAGTGTGGCGCGGTAAAGCATCAGCCCATCCAGAACTTTTAGAGTTTATGGCTAAAGGGGAAACGGGAAAAATGCCCAAATTATTACATCACCTCAACCACGATCGCATCAATATGGAATTTGCCGAGGCTTGTATGCGGGCGATGTTTTGGCATCAGGATCTTAATCCTAAATTCAACGAATATTTAGATAGTGAGGAATATCAAGCCAATGCGGATCGGGCAATCAAAGCCTATTTTAAAAACAACCCCGCAATGTTGGGAATGTATAAATTATTCCCCGATATGTTTTTAGAACAGGTGCGACAGCTTTCTTACTATTCTAATTTAGGACTATTTTGGGAGGTGATGTGTCCCGTATTTTTAGAAATGTCCGATATTTATGATGAGGGTGGATTTAAAGATGTCCCCGAAGCAATGAACTTCTTGGTTAACGGAATCTTTGCGGTGGCAGGTAGACCAATTTACCATCATGTATACATTGGTGATGAATGCTATGAAATTATCCCCAAATCCCAAGGCTTTACCTGGCTATATGAAGCTGCTTTACCCTATGTAGAGGCTGTCTTTTATCGGACTTCTCCGTTTCGTGGCACTAAATCTTATAACGCTCAAGCCAAACAAGTACCAGATAATCAGCCAGACTTTCACTATGGGATTCTCTATGCCGATGTCTTACCTGTGGGGATGGCAGGGATTCCTCCTACGCTGCTGATGGATGACATGTGGCATTTTCTACCAGATTATCTGGTGGACTACTACAAACAACACTGTCGTGGGGAAGACGATATGCTGGTACAGTTAGGAATTACTTTTCAGCGCTCAATGTACAACGTTACTTCGGCAGTAATTCAAGCCTTGCGCCAAGCTTTACTGTATCCATTAGATGATGAGAATCCCGAACATTTGCAAAAAAATCGGGCGTTTTTTACGGCTCAAATGGATCGTTTTTTGCGTAATGAAGCTCGTTTGCAAGATATTCAAAGTTCTGATTATCGTTGAGATAATTATGAAAGATTCTTCAGCTCATTACAATGTTTTAAATTTAGCCAATTATTGAGAGTATATTTCTAGCTACGTTATGGTCACGTCTTAGATTGCAGCTACACTTGCATTTATGAGTTCTCGTGCTAAGTGTTTTGGTTACCTTCGTTCCACACTCAGAACAATTGACTGAGGTGTACTGAGGAGCAACCGCAATAGTTATCTTCCCAAACTTAGCAACGAAATACTCCAGCCAGACTCTAAATTGATACCATCCAGTGTCGGTTATAAACTTGGCAAGGTTATGGTTTTTAACCATGTTAGCAATTCTTAAGTCTTCATAAGCTACTACAAAGAAGAACACGAAAGCTAGATTTGCAAGCCGTGTCAACAAAACAAATCTATGATTTTTGGTGATGTACTTCAATTACTGTATGAACATTACCTCTAGGGGTAAAGTCTCCTTTTACAGTAGCGAATAAGGGATCGCAAGCGGCTACAAAATCGTCGAGGATTTGATTTACTACTTCTTCGTGAGGAATATAGCGATCGCGATAGCTGTTAATATATAGCTTCAAACCTTTTAGTTCTACTACTGTTCGATCGGGAGAATAGGTGATATAAATCGTGGCAAAGTCAGGATAGCCAGAAAAAGGACATTTACAGGTAAATTCTGGCAAAGTGATACTAACGTCATATTTGCGTCCAATTCTGGGGTTGGGAAAAGTGATCAATTCGCCTTCAGCGATCGCTCTTTCGCCGTATTTCAGTTCATCGGTTGTGGGTGATTGGGGAGTTGTAGTCATCAGTTTAGCTGGGTAATGTTATGGTGTTTGATGGTATTTGGAGTTTAATTATTTATTTATATCGCACTAAATTAACTCGATAGCGTTGTTTCTTAGTTACAGATACCTCGCCAATTTCTAATCTACCTTTACCCCTCACTGCAATTAGATCTCCTTCTTTAACGTTATAGCTAGACTGGGTTATTTCCTTCCAGTTGACTCGAACGTCTTTACCAGTGATGGCATCTGCCATTTTACTACGAGACATACCAAATCCAGCCGAGGCGATCGCATCTAGGCGCATCGAGGCTTCTACTGTAGTCATCTCTTTCTTTGTTGGTGGACGAATTTTTAATTCGCTAAATTCGATCTGCTGAGTCTTAACCGCAACCGAACGTACTTGTGTTAAGGAAGAAGTTAAAAACTCTACCATCTCTGGAACAACTATTGCCTGTGCGCCTCTTTCCCCTAAAACAATAATATCTCCTACCTTGTCTCGGGTAATACCTGTACCCAAAATCGAACCCAGAAAATCTCGATGAGTAGCAGGATCGAAAAGAAAGTTACCTGCGATATCTAAAGCAGCTAACTCAACTTGTGACTCATCTAGAGGAATATCAGGACGAGATAATGCTACTCGCTGTCTTTCGGCTTGGGGATAGCCACCCCAGGGTAAAGCCGTAATTTCGGTTAAATTCTCAAAGATTGTTTCTACCTCTGCAAGTACGGGAGGAGAAAGAAAATCAGTAAGGACTATTTCCCAGTTTTTGATTGCTTGTTCAGCTTTGTCGATAACGCGAACAATTTCTTCTTTGTTTTCTACACGCTTTAATATGTCTTCTCTCGGCAGCATTTAGTTCTGATTCGTCTTTATTTACCGATTATTTTACCGAAATATACCTGTTCTTGATTTTGATCTTAGTAGTATTAGAACATTTTTGGCATTGCATTGTTGCATTACTACTGAACGATGTATAAAGCGGTAGTACCGAAGTTAACTAAAAGCTGCGACAAGAGAATCCTCAAATCTATTTTTGAGTCAGATTATTGCTGGCGTAGGTATCTAAAGCAAAAGCAGGAATGCGCTCGCCATAGTCTGTATCTCTTCCCGTGAATGATTTAGCCAACAATTCAAATGATTCTGATTTAAGATTGCGTTCATGGATAGGCTTAGATTGTTCTCCCAGAAAATAAGCTTGAGTTCCAATTACCGCTGCTGCTGTCCAGCCAATTAAGAATACTGCAATTAATAAAGTAGTCATCGTTAATACTCCGTTTTGCTTTGTTAAGTTATTTATCTTTATCTGTAAATAAATGTAACAAAAACTTGTTTTATTTACAATAGTTTAAATTTACGGTTTTCCCGATCGCCTAGGAGTAAAAACCGAATTATTAATTTAACCTCAGTTCGGGTTAAGGCAATTTAAGGGTTATGAAAGCTAATCGCTAATTGCTAATCGCTAATCGCTTCTTAAAAATTCCAGGAAAATAACAGTTTGGCAGCGAACGAAAATACAAGCCTTTCAGCTTATCCCGAGTTCAGGTTAATTTAGGATTTAGGGTTTTTTGACAAAAACTCAGGAGTTCTAGTTTCTCTAAGGAATTTCTAATAAATTCAACAGTAAGCGAATTTTATAGCCATTACCTGAAGGTAAAAAATCATATAGTTTGTACATTGTTTTTCATTGCTAACTTCTAGCCGATAGTTCGGTTAAATAAAGGCTGGTTTTATATTGCAAATAAACTAAACCTGCTCGATCGCAATACTGTTGATGCAAATTAGCTAAATCTTGAACCAATTTTTGATGTACTTCTCCTTCTTGGGGAATATATGAAGTACTCATCGCTCTACCGACTAAAGCTTCCGCACTTAAAGCCTGTCGACTACAAAAGACTAAATGATGGACAGGATTAAACCAAGAAGTATTTCGTAAAAATCTTTCTGTGCCATGACGCAATTTAGAAAAATTATTAGAAGCTATTTGAGTAAGTGCAGTGTACTCGCTGGTAAATGGATCTTCTCGAGCGTAATTATGCCAAACTGCTGCCAATTTACCTTGTGGCTTAAGAATACGAGCAAATTCTTTCAGGGTAGGTTCGGGATTAAACCAGTGAAAAGCCTGGAAGCAGGTAACTAGATCGACTGAGGCATCAGGTAATTTGCTATTCTCTGCACTACCATCACGAAATTCTACTAAGGGATGAACCTTCGCTACTCTTCTCATAGCTGCATTTGGCTCAATTGCAATAACTTTAATTCCGCGAGCGGCTAATAAACGACTCGAAATTCCCGTTCCCGCGCCAATATCCGCAGCAATTAACCGATCGATATCTAATCCATCCACAATACGGTCAATTAACGCACCAGGATAACTAGGTCGGTACTTAGCATAATCTTCAGCACGACTGGTAAATCGACTCAGAGGATTCATGTGATGTAATGCTAGACCGTCATCAGTCATGATAAATATCTGCGCTAGATTACAACAGTTTTTCTACTTAGTATTCTAGGTTCATTAGCCGACTAAGAACAATTAATCTAAAAAGCGATCGCTCGTGTGTTAGGAGCGATCGCTTTTTAATTGACTCTAATCGATCTGATCTACAGTTCAAACACATGGAAAACCGGATTACCGTTGTTTTCCATGGAATAATTGGGTAAATTTGCTTTAATACTATTTAATTCATTTTGATCGATAGTATAAAGGTGAGAACCCGAATCACTGTTGAGCATTCTAAACACCGGAATAGTTTCTATTGCTGCTGGTTCAAATTCAAAAGCGTGATATTTAACTCCTTCAGAATTATAATTCGGCAACTTCTGCTCGATAAAAGTTTTTTCATTCTCATCCATAGTGTATAGATGCGAACCTGTCTGGGTATTAAAAAAGCGATAAATAGGCTTGACTCCAGCAATTGTTTCTCCAGTTAAAGCATCCTTATTACTAGTTAGGACAGTATATTTCTCTGCTTCGTCTTGATAGGATAGTTCTCCTGCTGCGCTTTTTGCTTTAACAACGTTAATTTCATTTTTATCAGTAGTATACAGATGTGAGCCAAGTTTAAACTGATAAAAACGATGAACGTTTTCGGTAGTAAAACGACTCATGCCTGGATTACCACGGTTGATGACGAACACATCTCCCGCATTGTTGGTATCGCCAGGAACTAAGCTGCTGATACTAGAATTGAATAATATATTTTGACCATCACCGCTGAGAGTAGGAAAAGAATCAGCAGTATAACGCGCGGTAGTTTGCGTAAAGCGATCGCGAACAAAAACATTAGCTTTAGCGTCGGTGTCATTTGAGACTAAATTATTCGCATCAGACAAGAAAGCAACATATCTTCCATCATCACTGATTGAAGCTTTTTCGCTATAGCCGTTAGATTGAGTACCATTGGCTGCAACATTAACTCGTTCGGTAGTTTGCTTAATGAGATCGTAAATAAAAATATCGCGCTGTCCATTAGTGTCATCTAAGACTAGATTACTAGCGTCAGATTCATAGATAATATATTTGCCATCACCACTAATTGAGCCAAAATTAGTATTACCACTGGCTTGAGTGCCATTGGCTGCAACGTTTATTCGCTGAGTGGTTTTCTCGATGCGATCGTAAACAAAAATATCGTTTAGTCCATTAGTGTCTTCCGAGACTAAATTACTAGCGTCAGATTCATAGACGATATATCTACCATCATCACTAATTGAGCCTAGACGAGTAGAACCATTAGCCTCAATGCCACTGGCTGCAATATTGACCCGTTCAGTAGTTTTCTCGATGCGATCGTAAACAAAAATATCGTTTAGTCCATTAGTGTCTCCCAAGACTAAATTACTTGCTTCAGATTCGTAGGAAATATATCTGCCGTCATCACTAATGACGCTGGGGTAGCTAGAGCCGTTGGCTTGTGTACCATCAGGAGCAACACTAATCAATTCGGTGGTTTTATCTACACGATTGTAGACAAAGATATCGTTTAGTCCATTAGTGTCTCCTGAGACTAAATTACTGGCAAACGAGGCATAGGTTATATACTTACCATCACCGCTGATCGAGCCAGAACTACTAGAGCCATTAGCTTGTGTACCGTTAGGCTCAATACTAATTAGTTCAACAGTTTTATTTAAACGGTTATAAATAAAAGTATCAGTATAGCCGTTAGTATCGTTGGGTACTAAATTAGTAGCATTAGATTCAAAAGAAATATAACTACCATCATCGCTGAGCGAGCTGGAGCCACTGTATCCATTAGCTTGAACACCATTACTGCCAATGCTAATACGTTCAATAAAATTAGATTGTGTTTGATTATTCATAAAATAATTATTTTTCTTATTTAGGATGCTTACTTGTCTAACAGTGCCGAGATTTTAAAATAAAAATGTAGATCGCAAGCTGAATTGGTCTGACATTCGTTCTCATATCAGATAATACCCTTCTGCTTAGTTAAACATTCAGACCACAAAAAGTAATATTCTTGCTGGCTGTTTTCAAAAGGACGCCAAATCTCAATTTTAATTAAATGAAAATCGCTTATGTTTCTAATAAAGATCGACAAATTATATTCTGACGATGCGTTCAAAGTGCAAAACAAATCTCTTAGTGGAGCGGGTAGTTCACAATCTGACTTCTGCACCGTCTTACGAATTCAACTTTTAAAATCAACCATATAAAGTAAGTATATTTAATTAATATATATATTATTACATTGGCTTTAAGCCCTTGTGTATAAAGATTTAGTGTGGTTATGCTCTTTTAAATTTAAAGCTTTAAGTTAATTTTATAAACAGCGAAAATATTGATTTATAGCCTGGATCTTATTTTGCTTATCAGCAATGATCTAGATCGCAGTAAATCCGTGAGATTAATTATTGACAGTTTACTTTGAACGTTTCATTACTTAAATCTAAATTTAGATAGAAATAATTTGCCTTGAGATCGACTGATATTCTAAAAATTAAGCACAAAATAAATGATCGATCGTTGAGTTCTTTATGAGCTTTCTGAGGTTGATTCTGGTGCAAGCTAAAAATAAATAAAACGATTGTGATTAAATTAACAAGATTGTTATCTAGAACCTTTGGCTACTATCACAAAGAAACGAGATCTCGATCGCTATAGCTGAAACAGTTGTTACAAAAATATTTTAATGGTTTGGATAATCTGCTAATAAGATTCAACTAAGCGATTCATCAGTTAAAATTCTGTTAACCTTTGAGCGTGGAATAGCTGATTTAAAGATTCCCCTGAAGGAACAAAAAATCAATTATCAAGGTAGCCTTTATCCCTCATCCTTCAACTATGACTAAACCCGTTCTAGATGTTCGCCATTTACAAGTCCAATTTACTACCGAAAGTAAACCTATTGTTGCCGTCGATCATCTCAACTTCCAACTTAGTAAAGGGGAAAAGTTAGGCATTGTTGGGGAGTCGGGTTCGGGTAAGTCAGTAACTTCGTTGGCGATCATGGGCTTAGTTCCTACTCCTGGGCGTATTACTCAGGGCAAGATTCTGTTTACCCCCGAAGGCAGATCGACAGTCGATCTATTACAGGTGAACGAAGCCGAACGTAGAAGCTACCGTGGCGGAGAGATCGCCATGATTTTTCAAGAACCGATGAGTGCGTTAAATCCCGTTTATGACATTGGGTTTCAACTTACAGAGGCTATTTTATTACATCAAAAGGTGTCTTCTGTTGAAGCGAGAATCAAAGCGATCGCCCTGTTACAAGAAGTTCAGCTTTTACCCAGTGATGAAGAGTTGAAACAGCAGTGTAGTCAAGAAAATCCGAACTATAGCGATCGAGAATTAACCAACTGGATCAATCGACGCAAGCAAGAAATACTCAAACGCTATCCTCATGAACTATCTGGGGGACAGCTACAGCGGGTAACAATTGCGATGGCGATTTCCTGTAATCCTGCTGTTTTGATTGCTGATGAACCTACAACAGCCTTAGATGTTACGGTTCAGGCTACTATCTTAGATTTGTTGCGTAATCTTTGCCAAGAACGAGGCATGGCTTTGATTTTTATTACCCACGATCTTGGCGTAATCGCTGAACTGGTTGATTCGGTAGCGGTAATGTATCTTGGGAAGGTAGTAGAAACAGGAAAGATTAAGTCTGTCTTTAAACAACCCCAGCATCCCTACACTAAAGGTTTGCTTGCTTGTCGCCCTCGTCTAGATCGTCGGCTGCAAACTTTACCTACAGTAGTAGATTTTATGGATGTATCTACCACCCCAGAAGGTGAAATTAAGATTACCGAGAAGCGAACAGATATAGAACATAAGCTCAATCAAGTTGTTACTGAAGCCGAACAGAAATCCAGATTAGAACAGCTTCTAAAACAAAAGCCTTTGATGTCTGTCAAACAGCTACGGGTTGGCTTCGCGATCAAGGGCGTATTTGGCAAAACTAAGAAATATATGATGGCGGTAAACGACGTTTCTTTTGAAGTTTATCCAGGGGAAACTTTAGGACTAGTAGGGGAATCTGGCTGTGGGAAATCTACTTTAGCCAGAACGTTGCTACGTTTGATTGAACCGATGGAAGGTGATGTTATGTTTGACGGCGACAACATTACTAATTTATCACTAAGAAGCCAGAAACTGCGATCGCTGCGCCGACAAATGCAGATTGTGTTCCAAAACCCCTATAATTCTCTTAATCCTAGGATCAATATTGGTAAAGCGATCGCCGAACCTTTAGTCGTGCATAACATCAAGTGCGATCGTCAAAAGAAGGTAGCCGAACTTTTAGAACGGGTTGGTTTAAATCCTAACATGATCGACCGTTATCCCCATGAATTTTCTGGTGGACAGAGACAACGAGTATGTATTGCCAGGGCGTTGGCATTAGAACCGCAATTTATTATTTGTGATGAGTCCGTTTCCGCCCTGGATGTTTCGGTACAGGCGCAGGTATTAAACCTACTCAAAGAACTACAGACCCAGATGGGCTTAACCTATATCTTTATCTCCCACGACTTAAGCGTGGTTAAATTTATGAGCGATCGCATCATCGTGATGAACAAGGGCAGAATCGAAGAGATCGGCACGTCAGAAGAAATCTATCGCAACCCCAAAACTGAGTATACTCGCAAATTAATTAATTCTATTCCTACAGGAGAATTAGATTGAGTTCATTTAATACCAATTTAAAATTAAAAATATGACACATCATTATTTGTAGGGGCGATTCGCCCTTACGATTAATCTATAATGAATACCGTTTAATTTAGTATAAATATTGCAACATCAAAGATACAGCGATTCTATTTTTTAAAGATTCTCACAATCAACACATGATGACTTTACTGGATTAGTAGACTTTGCCCACTCCTCTTTTAGCCAATCACGAACAAAAATCCCCATTTTTTTGCCCCCTAACACGCGATCGTTTTCATCTACCAGCCTGGGAGAACAATAGTGATCGTAAGTCCAAATTGTCCAGTTTATATTAGGTCGTTTGTTTAAAAATTCTTTCATCGGTTGACCAAATTCTGCCGTTGTCGCCTTGCCAAATTCCCACTCAGCATCGGCCTGCCAACCAAATTCAGTCATAAATATGGGAACGCGATCGGCTGCTTTACCAAATACTTGCTCCCAGTCATATTCTAAACCTAGTTCTTTGGACCAACTTTTTTCCATTCCCCCATAGGTGTGATTGACATAAGCGAGATTGTTGCCCTCAAAAGGATATTCAGGGGCAAATTGAATAATTTGCGCCCATAGAGGAGAAGCAATCAAAATAATGTTGTCTGGGGCTTGTTCTCTTCTTAAATCTACCCACTTTTGCGCAACATCGCGCCAATTTTGCCAATTTTCCGCAGTTAGCAGTTTGGGATAACCAGGTTCATTATAAAGCTCAAAAATAACGTTGGGATAATTGCTAAAGCGGGGTGCCATATAACGCCAAAAATCTTTGGTTTTTTGCTGTGTTTGTGGTGATCGCCAGTCTGCGCCCTCATCGCCGTCTACTGCGTGCCAATCGACAATGCAATAAAAATTTCAACTAGTTAAAGATTTAGTTCTAATTAATTGGAGAAGTGAAAGCTAAATTTAGCTTGGGACTTATATTTAGATGAGATCGCCTTTTTTGGTTATGTCTTTGAGTAAAGAAGCGATCGCTCATCTATTTAAATATTCTATGAAAATATGAATAATTTAGAATCTAGAATTGCAATTCTCAAGCAAAAGCTAATTAATAATCCTAGATTAAATCCACCAATAGGATTAGAAAAAGTGCTTGAACTAGAAAAGAAATACGAAATAGAATTGCCTGCCGAGTATAGAGCTTTTATAACTACCGTTGGCGATGGTGGATTAGGTTTATTAAGTCTGGAATGTTCTTTAGAAAACCTAGTTATATTAGGTAATAATTGTTTGGTATTAAGTGCTAATTATTTAGTTAGTAATGATTTTTTCAGAACTCCATTTATTCATACTTCAGCTTATATTCCTAATGACGATCCGTATTTTATAGAATTAGAAGAAAAATGTGATCGCAAAGAAATAACAGAGTCAGAATTTGATGCAGCTTATTATTATACAGCCGCAGGAACAATGATTATCAGTGATGAAGGATGCGGTTACTATGAACGTTTGCTAATTACTGGTCCAACAAGAGGACAAATTTGGGCAGATGGAGAGGTTACCGACCAAGGATACATTCCACGAAATGTCGGCTTCCTAGATTGGTATGAGAATGGTTAGCCAAAACGATAAATTTGCTAGTCACTGTGATGCCATAATTACTGCAACTGGATTGCAACACAACTTAGTAGTTGTTACCAACAATATCAAACATTTTCAACTAGTTAAAGATTTAGTTCTAATTAATTGGAGAAGTGAAAGCTAAATTTAGCTTGGTACTTATATTTAGATGCGATCGCCTTTTTTGGTTATGTCTTTGAGTAAAGAAGCGATCGCTAATTTTATATGTGAGATTAAAGAAAGATTACATGAACTTAATTAAGCTTTCAACAATCTATTTTGTAGATTTTGTTCCTAGAATTAGTTTAACCCAAGGCTATACAGAGATACGAGAAGAGCAATTTATTGCAGTAGGGTTTGAAAAAAGCAAAGTTGCAACAAATTGGGAAGATACAGATCGCTTTAATATTATTGTTTTAAATAAAGCTTGCGACCAAAAATATTATATTGCGAAGATAGAGCATTCAGCCGATGTTTTATCTCCTAAATATATTGAAGATGAATTGAACGTTCATTGGGTTGAAAAAACTATACAACCGTCAAATAAAGAATTGCTCGGTAATTTATATTCACTAAATGACTCACGCTCTGAATATAGATTAACTATTAATGATAAACCTTACTTGTTTTATGAAAAGTATCTCTGCTACTTAATGTCTGTCAGTTAAGAAATTTGGCAAAATTACAATAAGACTACTGAAGTTTTACCCTTTCTTTGGATACGTTGTCAACTATCATCAAGATATTTTGGTTCCGCTCTAGATTATTTACCTATGAAGACGCTTGAATATTCAATTAATATCCGCTCTTTGTTACAAACATCAATTTTTCAATATTGTCCTTTTGAAGTTTGGGATGAAAATGTAACTATAAATGGTAAAAAAGTTACCTTAGAATCAAAACAAATTTAGCTATCTTATGACTTGTCGCTAATCCTTTAGGACTGCTTCTCTTCATTTTTAACTTATTTGTTGTATTTAACTTTTTAATTTATTGTCCAGCAAAATAAAATTATTAACTTTAATTCAGAATCAATTGCTGACGATGCACAGTGAGTAATTGAAATTCAATATTTGCTATTTGTTCCAGCAGATAAATCAGGTTATCTGGAGATAAATTAGTACCATCATTTCGACAGCTACCAGTAAAGCGAATAACTGCTTTGCGATCGCCATCAGATTCCAAGGAAAGAGAGAAGAGGCGATCGCGCAAATTAACTACTTGCTTCTTCCCCGACTTAGTAAATTTCTCCCAGGGAATTTCTTGACTATTGTTAATCGCATCAATCCACTGTTGCCATAAAGTTTCTCTATCTTCCTCTGCTTGCACGGTAATTATATATTCTGCTCGATCCATTACACGGCTGGCATTAAGAGATTTTAGATCTACTTCTTCAACTTTGTAAATCGGAATATTCTCAGGTAACTGGGCAGCTAATCTGCTGCGGAATTCTTCTACCTCAATGTCTTCAGTCAATTCAAAATCAACTATTTCCCCATTGCTGGTAATACCCAAAGATAAAGCATTGGCAATCGAAATCTTTGGCCCTGGATGATATCCTCCTGTAAAGGAAATTGGTAAAGCAGCACGACGAATTGCGCGATCGAATAGACGTACAAGATCTAAATGGCTGATTAAACTCATTTCAGCTATTTTGCCAAACCACATTCTGATCTTTTGCTCTTTGTTTTGGTTGGGTTTAAAATGCCCCTCAAACTTGGGAATGCTAGGTGGTTCAACCACAATATTATGTCCAAAATCTGTCCCGCAGACACCACAATGAGAACAGCCATCAAAAGCGCAATCAGGCACAGTAGCAGCATCTAAAGCTCTTTGCAAGTCTTCTTTGAGCCACTGTTTGTCAATACCCGTATTCAGATGATCCCAAGGTAGAGGTGCGCCCGTAGCATCTGCGATCGAGGTTGCAGTGTCGGGATTTAGAAAGAGATTCCACTCGCCGTTTTCTACCTGACGATATTTCCAGGTTAAATCTGTTTCCGCGATCGCCTGTGACCAAGCATCATAAGCTCGATCCAAATTTTCCCACCAGGCATCCATGCCTGCACCTAATTCCCAAGCCCGTTTGACTACGCCTGCCAGACGGCGATCGCCTCGTCCCACAAAGTCTTCCATCGCTGAAATACGGACATCGGTGTAGTTGATTTTAACTCCTTTAATACGGCGGAATTCTGCTCGTAATAAATCTTGTTTGCGTCTAAACTCGCTAGTAGAGACAGAGTGCCACTGAAAAGGAGTGTGGGGTTTAGGAGTAAAGTTGGAAATAGTGATATTAAAGTTCAGGCGTTTGTTGCTAATCTGACTACATTCGCGACGTAACCAACGCACCGTATCGGCAATACCAATAACATCAACGTCAGTTTCTCCTGGTAAACCAATCATAAAGTAAAGCTTGACCTTACTCCAGCCACGGGCAACGGCGGTTTGTATTCCTCGTAGCAACTCTTCGTTGGTTAACCCTTTGTTAACTACATCCCGCATCCGCTGAGTACCAGCTTCGGGGGCAAAAGTTAGCCCAGACTTTCTGATTCCGCCAATAATATCGGCAATGTTGTCATCAAAGCGATCTACTCGTTGACTGGGAAGAGAAAGAGATATATTTTCCTCCTGCAAGCGGTTTTTAATCTCCATTCCTACCGCAGGTAAAGCTAAGTAATCAGAACAGCTAAGAGATAATAAAGAAAACTCATTATAGCCAGTTGCCCGCATTCCCTTTTCGATCGCGTCTACGACTTTTTCTGGTTCGACATCCGTTGCGGGGCGAGTTAACATCCCTGGCTGACAAAAACGACAGCCACGAGTACAACCCCGTCTAATTTCTACGGTAAGGCGATCGTGTACGGTTTCGATAAAAGGCACTAGGCCAATGGAGTAGGCAGGTATCGGAGTAGCAACTCGACGTAATATCCGTTTGGGGACATCAGCAGTAATTGGATGAATTGAGCCATCTTCTGCCATTTCGTAAAATCTAGGTACGTATAGCCCAGGAACTTGAGCTAAATCTAACAATAGCTCCTCTTTACTCAGTCTTTGTGCTTTGCCTTCTCGAATAATTAAACCTATTTCTGGCAATAATTCTTCACCATCTCCTAAAGCAACAAAGTCAAAGAAATCAGCATAGGGTTCGGGGTTGGAAGTAGCGGTTTGTCCCCCTGCAAAAATCAGTGGATAATCACCTGCATCTCTTTCTTTCCAAGTAAGAGGAATATTGGCTAAACTGAGCATTTCTAGGATATTGGTCGCCCCTAATTCGTAACTGAGGCTAAAGCCTAGGATATCAAAATCTGATAAGGGACGTTTAGATTCTAAGGCAAATAAAGGTGTATTAGTCGATCGCAGCTTGGCCGATAGATCTGGCGCGGGGAGATAAGTGCGATCGCATAGCTGTTGCGGTTGAGCATTAATAATGTTGTAGAGAATGATATGACCTAAGTTAGATGCCCCTACCTCATAGACTTCGGGATAAGTCAGCACCCAACGCACCTCAGCTTCTGTCCAAGGCTTGTGAACTGCACCAAGTTCGTTACCCAAATATCTAGCTGGCTTGACTGTATCTGAATTAATCAGGTTTTCACTAATCTGGGTCAAAACTTAAATCTCCTTCTGTATCGATCATCCTCTGATTTATACTATATCGAATATCTGGTAGGTAATACTTTGAAGAGTCAGTTAGGTCGAAAAAAAGGCGATCGCCGAATTTGGCTCATTGCCAGTAGGTCTAAAGTAGACTGGATCATTTTGTATTGGGCGTTGAAGTAGAAGGTAGTATTTTTTTGGGCATTAGGACTCTCTCCAGATACGATAGATTAAACAAATGACTGGGATCAAAAGTTGAGCCAAGCAATTAGTAAAATTGCGAGGAAAATATCGTCTTGCAAATCAAAATGTTCATCTGGCGATGGCAACACATTTTTCAGAATGTAGTTGAACGTCTTTTAAAAAACATCTTTCAAATTCTTGAACTGCCAACAGTATCAAACATCTTCGTGCTTGCAATTCCTATTTCTACGGAAAACGTCGCCAAAATTTGCTTTGAGCCAGAAGACTGTGGATTTATGCCTCATAATTTTAAACAAGTATTTAACCTGTCCAAAGAGCATTTCGATAACGATCCTGAACAATTATTTTTTAGGGGTAGCCCCCATTTGAATCAAGCTCATAAAGACTCTCTCTACCCTAAAGCTCTACGCAAAGCGGTTCAGTCTATTCTCAACCAGCACGATCTCGAACAAAAACAAGTCTCCTTTTGTAGTTTTCCCGTGCAAAAAAACGAACACTGGGTAATGACAGTAGTTCAACTTAATCAGCAATGCTTCGATAGTCAATATTGTTTGACCAAAGAAATGCACGAAATACATTCGATGCGTAAGTATAGAATCGATCGCTGTTTTCTCGAAGCCGTAATTTATCAAATATTAGAAGAAAGCGAACTAGAACTGCAAAGACCATCAGCGGGAAATACTTCTTTGATCGCTAATCCTGAGAGGGTTATTGAAGATGCTGCATCCAATTTTCTCAAGTCTATTGAAGTTCACGTCAATCAATGGAATAAGGTTGATTTGCTATCTTTTGCTAATGCGATCGCTGCTGAACGTTATGAGGGTACGATCGGTAAAGGTAGATTGATCGTCTGTCAAACTAATCATCCAGATATTTCAGCCAAAGTTAAGCTTAAAGTTCCAATCGAGATTTATAACTACCGAGGTATCCGTAAGTTGCTGGAAGTTTCTAGTAATCAAATGGCTTTGCTATGCGATGGGGAAAGCGTTTGGGGCTTCGGAGTTCCCTTAGATACATATCAACCCAGCTTAGAAAATTTGTTTGAAATTAGATTTGTCGAACACCACACCTGGGAATTAGTTCATGCTGAAAATATTATGCTTCGGGTTAAATATAGACAGCCGAGATTACCTAGACCACGATTCGACCGAGAAGTGTTTAACGAGCAATTAGAGCGACTTTTCCAAGTCAGCCGAACTACAGCAAGTATTTTAGTCGAAGCTGTTGAGGCAGCAGTGGAGCAACGCCACGGTACAATGTTGATGATTACTACTGAAGCCAAACAAGAGACAGCGCGATTAGCTGCTCAAAGTACTCCAATTGAGCCAATTATGGCTTCTAGAAAGATTATCTCTCATATATCCAATGTTGATGGGGCAATTTTAATTTCCCCTGATGGGATTGTACATTCATTTGGGGTCATACTTGATGGACAAGCTTCTAAAAATGGCAATTCTTCTAGGGGAGCAAGATATAACTCGGCTATTCGTTATGTTGATGCAGAAAAAAGCCGTAATATTGACTGCTTGGCTCTAATTGTGTCAGAAGATGGCTATGTGGATATTTACCCTTCTATGAAAGCTCAAAGTCCTATCATTTATGGATTGAACAGCTATTGAATGAGCTTGAGCGATATGCCAATTCGTACCTGATTTTTCTGAGACACCATTCTTATATTAATGCTTCCACTATAATTAGCTAAGTTTATTAAACTAAGTTATGAAACAGATTAATATTCACGAAGCCAAAACTAAATGATGTCAAGCTGATTTGATGATGATAAAAGTAAAAACTGCTGGTTCAGCATGATAGATGTTTCAATTCAATAATTTTATCGGAGAAATAGCTGCTTTAAGTGCTGCGTTGCTTTGGGCGCTCTCTTCAGTTGTTTATAGTCGCCTGGGCTTAAAGATTCCCCCACTACAGCTTAATCTTTACAAAGGCATAGTTGCGATCGCTTTGCTTAGCATAACCCTCTCGATCCAAGGGGCAACCTTTATCGATTTATCCCTTTCTACCATCGCTTTACTATTCTTTAGCGGTATTATCGGCATTGGTTTAGGAGATACGGCATACTTTGCCGCCTTGAATAGTCTGGGTGCCAGGCGCACTCTATTGTTAGAAACTTCATCTCCACCGATAGGTGCATTACTGGCGTTAATTTTTATTGGCGAACAATTAACTTATAGTACTTGGTGTGGTATTTTATTAACTATCGTGGGGATAGCCTGGGTAGTTAGTGAAAGAAATCCTGTAGCTAAAATCGGCGTTTCACGTCAAGGTATTGTTTGGGGAATTTTAGCGGCGATCGCCCAAGCTATAGGCGCAGTTATTTCTCGTTATGCCTTGCTCCAGTCGGATATAAGCCCCTTAGAAAGCAGTCTAATTCGTTTAGTCGGCGGTACTGTAATTGTCATTGGCTTATTGTTCGTACCTATTGCTAAACAGTCAGAAATTAAATGGCAATTATCTGGGCGTAATTTAATGGTAATTGCGATCGCAGCTATGGCAAGTACCTATTTAGGCATTTGGCTACAGCAAATATCTCTTAAGTTTGCCCCCACAGGAATTGCCCAAACCTTTTTAGCCACCAGCCCTTTATTTATTTTACCCATTGTGGCATTGCAGGGAGAAAAGATTAGTTTGCGGGCAATATTAGGTGTAGTGATTTCTTTAAGTGGAATTGCCCTGATGTTCATTCGGTAAAATAATCCTCAAGGTCGACTTAATAGAAACTCAATAAGCAACTAAAATTAGGGGCAATTAACTAGAATGACTATTGCACTACGCTATGGTTAAAGAAATATAAAACCTTTTTTAACCAACCAATGGATAGTAAAGAATTAGCGCAGTATATTGAAGCTACAGATGGGATATCTAAACCTTGGTTGTTGGTGCAGCTAAGATTAAGTAAGCTACAGGAACGCAAGAATTTAATCCCCCCCCAGGAATACATGAGTGAATTAGAAGATATTCAAGCAGATTTGTTAAAATTAGGGGAGTGGTGGAAGGGAATCGAAGGCGAAGTTTTCGGTTCGTAACTGACGAGGTAAGAGGTATCTATCTAAGATGGAAGATTTTTTACAGCAGGGGATTATTCAAGCTAAACGGGGAGATTATGAAACGGCAATCAATTCGTATAATCAAGCGATCGCCTCTAACAACGAATTTACCGAAGCATACTATCGTCGCGGTTTAGCTTACTATGATTCAGGAAAAATAGAACAGGCGATCGCTGATTATAATCAGAGTCTTAATCTCGATGACCAACAGGTGAATGTCTACCTCAGTCGGGCAATGGCTTTCTTGTGCGTAGATAATATTCAAAGCAGTATTATCGATCTACAAATTATCTTTAGCCTCGATCCTGATTGCGATCTCGCTTATAAACTGCGGGCTAATATTTGCCTGAGACTCAAAGAATACGATCGGGCGATCGACTATCTCAAACAAGCAGGTAAAATCTATCTAGAACGCCAAGATAAAGAAAGCTGTCGCCTCTGCATTGCCCGTATTCGTCAAATTGAACAACAAAAGATCGCAGCACAAGGCGGGATGACCAATCAGGTTTTCCTGCAACAAATTCAGCAAAAGCTAAGTCAAGGTAATTTACAAGAAGCGTATAAAGACTGTAACTGGCTATTGCAGCTAGATCCTCATAATGCCAAAGCTTATCAATGTCGGGGTAATATAAATGTGCAACTAAAAGAATACGCTCGGGCGCAACAAGATTTACGCCAGGCTGCAAAATGTTTCCGCACTCAAGGAAATATTGCCGAGTCAGAAAAACTAGAACGACGCTGCTTAGAATTACAGCTAGAAAAAGTTTATCAGCATACTCCTTCCAGACAACAAATGCCTCGCTTAGTTCGCACCCTTCATCCTCAAAACGCAGTTCAAAATCGACTTTATGTTTTGGTAGGCAATTGGAACATCGCCCAAAGCCTGGTTGAAAGATTAATGCAGCTTCACCCAGATCGAGCCGAAATTTGGTATTGGGAAAAAGCCATTGAGGATATTGAACGCGATCGCCTGTAAATTATGTCATCAGTCCTAAAGGATAAGCTTCGCAAATAATCGGTAATCAAAAAAGGTAGGGTAATCCGCATGGTTGCAGGTGGGGTATCCTGGAACATTTTAAGGGGCGCGATCGGACAATATTGATATCAAAAGAAGTTTACGATTGATATTGCAATTATAAATATGGCTGTACTTGAAAAAGGCAACATTACGATTCATACCGAGAATATCTTCCCTATTATCAAGAAGTCTCTCTATACAGATCACGAAATCTTCTTGCGGGAACTAATCTCTAACTCAGTAGATGCGATCTCAAAACTAAAAATGGCATCTCTGGCAGGAGAAATGCAGAGAGAAATTGACGAACCAGAAGTCAAGATCGCAGTTGATAAAACCAAAAAAACTATTTCCGTCTCCGATAACGGAATTGGCATGACTGCCGATGAAGTCAAAAAATACATTAATCAAGTCGCTTTTTCTAGCGCCGAAGATTTCATCAAAAAATACGAGAAAGATTCTAACGATCTGATCGGTCACTTTGGTTTAGGTTTCTATTCCGCTTTTATGGTGGCTGCCAAAGTAGAGATCGATACTCTTTCTTATCAAGAAGGCTCAACTGCGGTACATTGGTCTTGTGATGGTTCTCCAGAATTTGAATTGACCGAAAGCGATCGCACTACCGTTGGTACAACTATTACCCTTACTCTCCAAGACGACGAACTAGAATACGCCGAACCCCAAAGAGTTAAACAGTTAGTTAAAACTTACTGCGACTTTATACCTGTCAAGATTATTCTTGATAACGAACAAATCAACAAGCAAGAAGCGCTTTGGAAAAAGTCCCCCCGCGATTTAACTGACGAAGATTATTTAGAATTTTATCGTTATCTATATCCTTTTCAGGAAGATCCTCTGTTATGGGTGCATCTTGATACTGATTATCCCTTCTTGCTCAACGGCATCCTTTATTTTCCCAAACTTAAGCCCGACGTTGATTTTTCTAAAGGGCAAATCCAGCTTTACTGTAACCAGGTATTTGTCAGCAAACATTGCGAGGCAATCATTCCTGAATTCTTAATGCCGTTGCAGGGTGTGATTGATAGTCCTGATATTCCTCTCAACGTATCTCGTAGTGCCTTAACTAACGATCGCACTGTACGCCGAATCGCTGACTTTATCACTAAGAAAATCGGTAATCGTCTTAAGTCACTATACAATGAAGACCGCAGTAAATACATTAGCTCTTGGTCTGATGTCGGCACGTTTGTCAAATACGGTGCAATCAGAGACGAGAAGTTTAAGAAGCAGGTAGAAGATCTAATTATTTACCGCACTACCTATCAGGCTGACACAGCTAAAGTCGAAGCTGCACCAAAGGTAGAAGTTCAGTCTGCGGGTGATGATGCTTGGTCCGATGTCAATGAAGACAAAAATAATACAGCTACCGAACCCTATACTACCCTGCAAGAATATTTGGAACGGAACAAGGACAAACGAGAAAATCAAGTTTACTATTGTAGCGATCCTAGTACTCAAAACACGTTTGTTGAACTTTATAAAAATCAAGGATTAGAAGTTCTCTTTCTCGACTCCTTTATTGACGCGAATTACTTCATTCCTTTCCTGGAGAGAGAATATTCGGAAGTTAAGTTTGCCCGTGTTGATTCTGAGTTAGACGACACGCTAGTCGAAGACGACAAAGCACAGGAAATTATCGATCCTACCACTAACAAAACTCGCAGTGAACTAATCAAAGAGTTGTTTGAAAAAGCACTCAACAAACCCAGAGTTAATATTAAAACTCAGGCAATCAAATCAGACGATCCTCAAGGTACTCCTCCTGCAATGGTGCTACTACCAGAAGCAATGCGTCGGATGCAGGAAATGGCAGCCTTGATGCAGGAAAAAACGATGGCATTTCCTGAAGATCATGTCTTGATGATTAACACAGCACATCCTTTAATCCAGAATTTATTAGATTTGAACAAAACCACGATTATTCAAAGCGGTGACAATTCTAATTCGATGGTTAACTTAATGTGCAACCACATTTACGATCTGGCATTAATGTCACAAAAAGCCTTTGATGCTGATGGTATGAAAGCTTTTGTCGAACGTTCTAATCAGGTATTGACCAACTTGACTAAGAAGTAAATCTGGCAACTAGTATAAGCTAAGAAAATAAATAGTCTTAAAAAGAACGAGAACTAATCGACTCGTTCTTTTTTTTAAAATCGCGTCCTTCGCGTCGCCATTTGTCCCTACGATCGATGTAATGAGCTCATCTCATTTTGTACGACTATAGTAACAATGTATTTCCAATGATAGATAAAGTATTTAGAACTTTTTTTTACGATTAAAGAATTATTACTAGCTAATTGTCGAAAACCGCTTCTTATGCAAATATACGATGCCATTATCATAGGCGCAGGTCATAATGGCTTGGTCTGTGCAGCCTATTTATTAAAGGCAGGATACAGCGTTCTTTTACTGGAGAAGCGTTCTGTTCCTGGTGGTGGAGCAACCACAGAAGAAGCTTTGCCCGAAGAAGCACCAGGATTTAAGTTTAATCTTTGTGCGATCGATCATGAATTTATCCATTTAGGCCCTGTAGTTGAAGAACTAGAATTAACTAAATATGGTCTGGAATATCTTTTTTGTGACCCCGTAACTTTTTGTCCCCATCCTGACGGTAAATATTTTCTGGCACATAGTTCGATAGATAAAACCTGTGCTGAAATTGCTCGCTACAGCGAACGAGACGCTGCTAAATACCGCGAATTTATTGATTTTTGGCAGCGTTTAACTCAGGGAATTACGCCTGTATTTAATGCGCCTCCCAAATCGATTATTGATATGATCGGTAACTATGGCTGGAGTAACGTCAAAAATCTTTTTTCTACTTTAGGTGGAGTTGACAAGACCTTAGATTTGGTTCGGACTATGCTTACCAGTCCCCAAGATAGCCTCGAGTATTGGTTTGACTCAGAATTTCTCAAAGCTCCTCTAGCTAGACTAGCAGCGGAATTTGGCGCGCCTCCTTCGCAAAAGACTATTGGCATCGGCTCGATGATGATGTCGATGCGTCACCATCCTGGAATGGCAAGACCCCGTGGCGGGACTGGAGCATTGACTCAAGCCTTATTAAATTTGGTAAAAGATAAAGGAGGGGAAGTATTATGCGATCGCTCTGTATCAGAAGTCTTGGTCGGTAATGACGGCAGTGCAGAAGGAGTTAGAGTCGCCGACGGTACGGAATATCGGGCTAAAATCGGCGTAATTTCTAATATCGATGCGCGACGCTTATTTTTGCAGCTAGTTCCAGAAGCCACTACCAATCAAGCAGATCCAAACTTGAGAGAAAGACTGGAAAGACGCATTGTGAACAACAATGAAACTATCCTTAAAATAGACTGCGCCCTTTCAGAACCACCACGCTTTGAAAGGTACGATCACAAAGAAGAATTTTTGGTCGGTTCAATTTTGATTGCTGACTCGGTTAACCATGTTGAAGAGTCTCACGCCCTTCCGTCGATGGGTAAAATACCCGATGCTAATCCTTCAATGTATCTCGATATTCCCACTGTTTTAGACCCTTCTATGGCTCCTGATGGCAAACATACGATGTGGATTGAATTTTTTGCCCCCTATCAGATTGCCGGTAAAGAAGGAACGGGTCTTAAGGGTACGGGATGGACAGATGAACTAAAAAATCAGGTAGCCGATCGCGTAATCGATAAATTAGCGGACTATGCACCCAACGTCAAGGATGCAATTATTGCTCGTCGCGTTGAGAGTCCTGCCGAATTAGGAGAGAGATTAGGGGCGTACAAAGGTAATTATTATCACGTCGATATGACCCTAGATCAGATGGTCTTTTTCCGTCCTCTTCCAGAGATAGCGAACTATACTACTCCCATCGACAAGCTTTATCTTACTGGTGCTGGCACTCATCCAGGAGGCTCTATTTCTGGTATGCCTGGTCGTAACTGCGCCCATGTCTTTTTACAAAAGCAAAAGCCGTTGAACAAGTTGCTAGATAATGCGACTGAGATTTTTAAATAGGAGTTATGCAAGACCTCGATGCCAAACTCTCAGGCTTAATGGCAGAAATAGTTAAGTTGCTCAATTGCGATCGCTGTTTTCTTTACGTGCGTGAGCCTGATAGTTGTATGGGTCAAGCTGCTTTTTGTTACTGTCGCGATCGCAGTTTTCCCAATGTTGCTGGGAATAAATGGGAGCAAGAGTCGATTAAACTTAAGCAGCAAGATCCAATGTTCGCCGCAGCCTTAAACTGTCAGCCCAGTATTTTTATCGAGGATGTGGAGACTGCCAGTCCGCAAGTAGTTAATCGTAAATTTGAACGGAAGCATTTTGGGCATCGTGCCTTAATTCATGCTCATCTTTGTCATGGCGATCGCCTTTGGGGTGTTTTGCAGCCATCTGTTTTTGGCGCACCCCGAATCTGGACAAAATCCGATCGCGAGTTAATAACTGCCTTAACCGATAAAACTACGCCTTTAGTTATTGAGTATGTCCAACAAAATTTTAGTTAAATCGCTACACCACGAGATTGATCCATGATTGTCAACTTACAGTCCGATGGTTGGGAAATTATTTATCATCGCGCTCATGCTTTATTAGCTGGGCAGATTGCCAATGCCAGAAAGCAGGATGATTCTGTACGAATCTTTGATACGATCGCGGCTATTTCTCACCATGACGATCTCGAACGCGAATGGTCAGAGGATATGCTTACACCCGCGGGTGCGCCGATGGATTTTACCCTAGAGAAACAAACCCCCGTCAAAAAACTACGTCAACATATTGAAGATTCTCTCTATAGAGGACGTTGGGTGGCACTATTAACCTCAATGCACCTATGTTTTTTAAATCAAAGCGATAAGCAATCTAAGGAAATTAAAGATTTTGTTAGCGAACAACAAAATTTGCAGCAAAAATGGTGTAAAGAGCTGGAAATCGAGCGAAAGCAAGCGGAATCTGCTTATCAGTTTATGAAGTGGTGCGATCGCCTCTCCTTAATTCTCTGTCAGCGTCAAATACCCGAAAACCAAAGAACATTAGAAATTAATCAAGACGCAGACGGCAAGACTTACTATGTAGCTCAGTCGCAAGCGGGATGGTTAACTGTTATTCCTTGGTGCTTTGCTCAGGATAAATTTACGGTCGAAGTTGAAGCTTCTTATTTGAGCCAGATTGAATTTACTGATAATAAAAGTTTGATCGAAGCTTTAAAAGTAGCACCCCGCAAGTACCTTAAATGGACTTTTGTTAAGGCAGAATTGAACGAATTACAGTAGTTTTCTTGCTTGATAGACTATGCTGCTGATTAACTAGCTAATAGCTATTAGCTATTAGCTTTACTATTTAAACCTTGACTTCGGTTGCTTGAGGTTTAACAAAACCAAAATAACCAGCAATTAGTGCCAGCAAAGCATTAAACCAAACGTTGTTACCAAACAAGGGCATGGTGCCAAACAAGGTATGACCAAAGGGAAATAATCCCAAAACTGCTAACAAGATATAGCTTAAGGCAAAAATACGATTAAAACTGCGGGCGGTAATGCGATCGCCACTGGCAGCAATACCAAAAAGTCCTACCGTTAAGCGAACTAAATTGTGCATTAAATTGGTCGCAAATAAGCCGAATATGTAGCCAAAGCCCTGGGCATAAGGATATATGGTGGGATCTAAGGGAATATCCGAGCTAAAACCTACGGGGGGAAGCGAAACTACGCTGGGAGCAAATCCTAATATTCCCAGAGCTACAAATGTTATCCCAATTAGAAAAGAAGTTTGACTTTGATTCATCTTATTTATTTCGATTAATTAGTACCATGTTGATAAAAAACCCTGCTAAAAAACAGGGTTAAAAATTAAATTTGCTAGCAGAGAATTAATTACTTATGCTATACCTAACCAGTGAAAAAAGCCTTGTCCAGTACTTAATTCAACCACTAGTGCGCCTAGAAATCCCAGCATAGCTAATCTACCATTCCAAATTTCAGCACTAGGATTAGAGCCGAACTGAAACTTCGTAGCAAACTCACCATATTTGCGACTGGATTGAACATCATAATGTTCATTTGGTGTTTGATTTTCCATGTTAATTATTCCTTTTTACAATTTGTAATGAACTACTTTTAAGATAAATAAAATAAATTTAAATGTTCTCTATCTTTAGTTATAAATGGAAATTAAATTATTGCCGACTGATGACTTATTGCTGCTTATGAATAAATAGTCTAGAAAAAGTCGAGAGAATTATCAGAACAGCCAATTATTTTGTAACTTAGATCACAAAATAATTTTAAGTAACTATCCGAGCAATCAAAACAATTAAATCTTCAACCAAAAAAGGTTTAGTGAGGTAACCGTCATATCCTGCCGAAATTAGTTGCTGGCGATCTATCTTCTTTGGCTGCTGCGGTTAAGGCGATCGCCCAGATCTAGCGAAGGGAATTCTGATCGATGGTTTTTAATTGCTTAATGAGCCAGTATCCGTCTTCTTCTGGCATATAAATGTCGGAAATAATTAATTCTGGTTGAAACTTTTCTAAAATATTTAAGGCATCTTTGGCGCAGCTAACAGATTGTACTTGGGCTTCTTCTTGATTTAAAAACATTTCTACAATGTCTCTAGAATCTAAAACATCATCAACTACTATCACCCTCAATCCTTTAATCGAACTTTGAGCCTGTTTTGGATCGATTTGCATCTACCGCTGCCTCCGGTTGTAAATCAAACCATCCATAAACTTGATAACTGTGTTAATCACTATAGACTGCAAAGCTACATAACCCTCTACCTAATGATTACATAAACCTTGTCTGGCTTTCTAGATTTAATTTTCATTTAACAATAAACAATTTATGCTGAAAAAAGTTTATTTTTAATTAAGAAAGATAAAGGTTACATTTATGCTTGTTATTTTAACATTCTGCATTTATTTAGAGTGAGACTATATCATTTGATAGACATATACTGAGAAGATAATTTTATAGAATATGTAACATATATAACAAGCCAATTATGAATAACTTTGAGACAGTGTGAAGATGACCCTAGCACAAAATAGCAAGCAAGAATGCATATTAATAGTTGATGATTCTACAGACAATCTGTATTTAATGCAGTTTATTTTAGAAACTCAAGGTTATAAAGTTGGCTTGGCTAATAGTGGCGAACAAGCATTAGAACAAGTAAAAAAAGACCATCCCGATCTAATTTTGCTAGATGTAATGATGCCTCAGATGAACGGATATGAAGTAATTAAGCGATTACGAAAAGATAAAAGCTTGTCGTCAATTCCAGTATTTCTGGTAACTGCGGATAAATATATCAGCAATAATAAAGCGATCGCCGTAGGAGCTAACGGTTTAATTTACAAACCAATTGATATTGAGCAATTACTGTTAACAGTAGCTCAAACTTTAAAATCAGAAACTGATTTTGCTGAAGGTTAAATATAAGAAGAGCTAAAAGCTAATCAAACATGATTATCTTAGCAGGAGGCAGTTGAATATACCAAGGGCAAGCTATCTGCTGTAATTCCTGCCATTTGCCGAGGGAAACCTCCGCTTCTAAATGATAGTCTTCAAGGCTGCTAGGAGTTGAGTTTAATTTCAAATACAAAGTGATTTGGTTGGGAAATTCACTATGAGCTGCAAGCCAAGTAGGGAAAACATTTATCCCTTTGCTGCTTAGGGAAAACCCAATATGATGAGAATGAATTGCAATCTGAGTCAGATTTTGGGATATTGGTGGCTCAATCTCTATATTACATTGCCATTCTGTAGCCTCAATCGTTTTAGGTGCAATTAGCTTTGCTTGAGAAAAATTGTTACATCCCATTAATTGAGCCGTTTGCCAATTTGGTGGCTGATTAAAAACTTCTTGTTTTGTCCCAAAAGCGATCGCTTTACCGCGATCGATGACCAATAGTTGGGGGCAAACACTATAGGCTTGTGTCAAATTGTGAGTAACATATAACGTTAAACCAGGATAGAAAGTTAAACGTTTTTGGAGCAATTTAAGTAATTCTGTGGTCAAATTGGCATCTAAGGCAGAAAATGGCTCGTCTAATAAAGTCATCTGAGGATTACTAGCTAAGGCTCTAGCTAAGGCAATTCTTTGTTGCTCACCTCCTGATAGTTGATGAGGAAAACGGTTTTTTAAAGAGGTTAGATCTACCTGGTGTAATTGTCCGATCGCCTCTTGTTGGATAGCTGAAGCGGATTGTTTAACCGACATACCGAAAGCAATATTTTCAGCCACGGTAAGGTGAGGAAAAAGAGCATAATCTTGAAATACGAAACCTATTTCTCGCTCTTGCTGAATTAAACAAAGTTTGATTGTTGAGCCTGATTACTCCGCGATCGGGACTTTCTAAGCCAGCAATACAGCGCAAGAGAGTCGTTTTTCCTGCCCCTGAAGCCCCCAATATTCCAAGCGGAATTTGTGCGCTATCGATCTCAAAGGAAATGTCTAACAAAAAGTCAGGTAATTGCTTTTGAATATCGACTTGCAAGTTAATTTTTTCAGTACTTATATTCTTGTTGGCTTTATATGCTCTACTACTGCTACCTCGATGATTTCTACTTTTGTGACAATTTTTTTCCTTGTCCCAATAATTAATGCTTACTATGAGGCCCAGAGAAATACCGAGCAGAATAATCACTAATCTTAAAGCCCGATCCATTGCGCCGCTCTCAGCAGCAAGATAAATCGCCAGAGGAATAGTCTGAGTTTTACCAGGAATGTTTCCCGCTACCATTAAAGTTGCGCCAAATTCACCCAAAGCACAAGCAAAAGCGAGTAAAGTACCCGCAATTAGTCCAGGCTTAGCCAAGGGCAGAATAATTCGCCAAAAAATTGTAGTTTCACTAGCCCCTAAAGTTCGGGCGCAGGCAATCAAATTACGTTGTGAAGCCTTATTATCAGGTCGATCGATTTGTTGAAACGCTGCTAAAGCAGACTTATACATTAGAGGAAAAGCCACCACTGTCGCCGCGATAACGGTGGCATACCAGGAAAAAACCACTCTTATCCCCACTAAATTTAGCGATCGCCCTAAAAACCCATTTTTACCCAAAGCTAACAGCAATAAAAATCCCACTACTGTCGGCGGTAAAACCAAAGGCGCAGTTAATACTCCCTCAATGACGCTTTTTCCTTTGCCTTGATACTGACTCATCCACCATGCAGCCGAAACTCCTAAACAAAAAGTAATTATCGTAGTGGTAACTGCTGTTTTTAGAGAAATCCAAACGGGAGCTAAAACGCTGTCCACGAAGAACGGTTCACTAAACAATTATTTGTCCAATTTAAAGCATTAGCGACCAAAATATCATAGCTTGAATCTCAAACTAAGTATGAAGGAAGAAGTAGGAAGGAAGAAGCGATTAATTACTTGATACTGGCAACAGATTTCTACGCTGCAACTACAAGTGTCTGAGGTGCGACATGTTTAATTCGAGTCAGCAACCAAGAAAGTCGGTTTGTTTCGCCATCAAGCCGTTCGCAAACTGCTTCGAGTTCTTTATCCCGTACAGCTCTGGCAGCTTGCAATAAAACTATCCAACACAAAGAAACTTCATTGACCATCAAACAGAGATCGTGGTCGCGCAGTAAAGCTAGACTACCACTGCGCGGTTCTTCAAACAGTGTTTTAGTGAGTCGTTCTGGTTCTTCGCTTTTTTCTTCCCAATAGCGATCGACAAAGGGTTTGAGTGCCTCAATGTGTTGTTGCGACCAAGATGACAGTAACAGACAATTTTGACAGATATCTGGTTCGTCACAGTCCTCAAGTCAATCCGATTGAGAGATTATGGAAAGAAATCAAAAAGCATTCCAAATGGGAACTGTTTGATAATCTTAAACGCTTGAGAAGAAAGTTATCTCGAGTCTTATCAAAGCTGACTCCATTAACGATCGCATCTGTCACGGGATGGGACTTTATTTCAGACGCGCTATTTCTAGCAAACATTTAAGTATTTCATATAAGATCTTTCTGCTAGCTTCTAGGTTCAATAGATAGGGTGGGCATGACAGGAATATATACAGCCGTTTTCAGTTGAATAGACTACTTAAATTAGTTAGTTCGTAGCTGCGCAAAGCAAAGCAATGCTGCGTCGTCCGTTCAGGGACACAACTGTCTCACTTTTAGCTTTGGTAAATTTTATTATTGTGGTCTACTGATTTGAGCGCGGGGGATGCTGAACCTGAGTCAGCATATCCAACCGCGCTGTTGAAAAGCGCATTAAGTATTTGCATTCGACTGATTTTCTCTGCCTACCCTAAAAAATGTTTTTAGGCAATTGTCACTTGATCAGATAAATAAACATCTTGAATAGCATGAAATAACTTGACTCCCTCTGACATCGGACGTTGAAAAGCCTTTCTGCCAGAGATTAAACCGCAACCTCCAGCCCGCTTATTAATTACCGCGGTACGTACTACATCGACAAAATCATTATCTGCAGAAGAACCACCCGAATTAATCAAACCACTACGTCCTGCATAACAGTTAAGCACCTGATAACGGGCTAGATCGATAGGATGATCGCTAGTTAGTTCACTGTAGACTAAATCGTGTGTACGACCATATTTTTCACCTGTGGCCTTAGCAACCGCTCCATATCCGCCATTGCATTCAGGTAGCTTTTGTTTAATGATATCGGCTTCAATAGTTACACCAAGGTGATTAGCCTGTCCTGTAAGATCCGCTGCCACATGGTAGTCTTTATCTTGTTTAAAAACGTCATTGCGTAAATAGCACCAGAGAATAGTCGCCATGCCTAACTCATGAGCTTGAGCAAAAGCTTCACTTACTTCTTGGATCTGACGCGATGACTGTTCTGAACCAAAATAAATAGTTGCACCTACGGCTACTGCACCCAAATTCCAGGCTTGTTCGACATTACCAAACATAATCTCATCGGAAGGATTAGGATAAGTTAGTAATTCATTGTGATTTAGCTTGACAATAAAGGGGATGCGATAAGCATACTTACGAGACATCATTCCCAATACCCCTAAAGTAGTCGCTACGGCATTACAACCACCTTCGAGAGCCAATTTAATAATGTTTTCGGGGTCGAAATAAATTGGGTTAGGCGCAAAAGAAGCTGCCCCAGAATGCTCTACGCCCTGATCTACAGGCAAAATAGAAACATAACCAGTATTAGCTAGTCTTCCTGTGGAATAAAGCTGTTGTAAACTACGCAAGACTTGAGGATTGCGATCGCTTTGACTAAAAATACGCTCGATAAAATCTTTTCCAGGTAGATGCAGCATATCTTTCGATACTTTAGCTTTGTAGGTCAAAAGACTTTCAGCTTCGCTGCCTAATGTAGATTCAATAGTGCTAGAGGGTGAAAAAGTAGTAGTCATAGTTTTAATTTTATTAGAGAATATTCTTCCTTACTGCTTATTTTTACTAATGCTAAGAGTTTTTTTATTCTTTCCTAAGATAGTTTTATGATTATTTGCTGAGAAAGTAACGCCGCGATCGCCTACAAACAGTTTCCTGAATTCGACTTAATCAACCTAACTTAAAAGGAAATTACACGGGGCAAATTCATTTAATCCTCCAAATTTGTTCCTTCTAGCATCAATTGAGCGATCGCAGTATAGGCTTCAATCCAAGCTTGTTTAACTTCATCTGTCCAACTTTCTCCTAAAAAAGATTCCAGAGATTTTAAAAGACTATTTCCTACCATCGGATAGTGTTCTGGTAAAACACCATATTTGATATGTTTAGTACCTAAACCTCTAAGGGTTTCAGTTAAAATTTCTGGTTGACGTAAACTGTCAATCGTCAAAACTAAAGAATCAAACAACTTTTTTCTCTGTTTTTCCATTTGAGAATGGGCAAATAGTGGTTGAACTTCTGGATAATTAGTAAATAGGTTTTGATAGAATGTTTGAGTAAAATTCGTGTCGTGTTCTTTAACTATACTAAAGCTACGCTCCAATAGTTCGATATTCAATGTCATTCGTGTTTGTATATACCTGATTATTGAAAAAGATTAGGATAATAACATCCAATGACTTTTAGATTATCATCTCTAGATAAATTTAATTAATAGTGCGATCGCATCATGAAAAAACTATGTTGCTAGAAGTAAAAAGAATTATAGTTCCGCCAGGACAAACAGTAATGTTAGATGGTGTTAGCTGGGCTGAATTTGAGTCTATTTTAGAAGATTTGGGCGAAAATCGCGGTTTTAGAATAGCTTATGACCGAGGACAATTAGAAATTATGACCCCTCTACCAGAACACCAAGTTAATAAAGAATATATTAGTGACTTTGTAAAAATTCTTTTAGAAGAACTAGATATTGAATTTTGTCCCTTGGGTTCTACTACTTTTAAAAATCCGTTAATGTTCAAAGGGATTGAACCTGATAGTTGTTTTTACATTCAAAATGAAGCCGTAGTTAGAGGTAAAAATCGCTTAGATTTAACTGTCGATCCGCCACCAGATTTAGCTTTAGAAATAGATATTACTAATCGTTCTCATCCAGAGATTTATCAGTCTTTAGGTGTCCCAGAATTATGGCAATATAAACGGAGTAAGTTACAAATTTTACTATTATTAGATGGTAAATATGTAGAGTCAAATCAAAGTAGTATTTTTGCCAATTTTTCTTTAATTGAAGTAATTCCTCAATATTTGAATCAATGTCGAATCGAAGGCAGAAATAAGGGGATAAAAGCTTTTCGCAGTTGGGTGAAAAAGCAATTATAAAATGTTTAAGCTGAATTATCCTTTAGATGGAATCAACACCTAAACATCCGTCTGACTTTTAAATATTCAGTCATTTGGTTTGATCGAGTCTTTACTCGTAAAATTAGTCATCAGATGCAGGAGTTTATCAATGATTGAACCAGTTAATCTTTTAGTGCCGTTATTTCTATTAGGCTTAATCGTAATTGCAGCAATATATTTTAGTAATCAAGCTTAATGTCAGAAATACGCGGGATTTGGATCGCTAATCGTCCTCACAGCCAGGTATTAGAGTCACAAGATAACATTGTTGAGGCAATGGATTTTTTGCAGTCTTACGGCTTTAACGTAATCTTTCCTGTGGTATGGAATCGAGGTTATACACTCTATCCTAGTCAGGCGATGGATCGATATAAGTTACCTGTCATCGATCCCTATTACGAGCAACAGCAGCGCAATCCTTTATCAGAAATTATTACCGCAGCACACCAGCGTCAGATTAAAGTTATTCCCTGGTTGGAATATGGCTTTGCTGCTTCCCATCTCCTCAGCGGAGGACATATTTTAAAACAATATCCCCATTGGCAAGCAATAGACAAAAACGGCGCAAAAGTGAGACATGGTGGCTTAACCTGGATGAATGCTTTTCAGCCTCAAGTACAGCAGTTTATGCTAGAAATAATTACTGAGATTGTCAGTATATATAGTGTAGATGGAATCCAAGGTTGCGATCGCCTTCCCGCCCTCCCCGTTACCGCAGGATATGATAGCGATACTACCCGTCAATATCAATCCGTCTTTGGCAAACTTCCTCCTAAAAACCATCATGACAAGCAGTGGATACAGTGGCGCGCCGATTTATTAACCAACTTTTTAGCCAAAATGTATCGAGAGGTGAAAGCAATTAAACCCCAGGCAATTGTTTCTTTATCTCCTGCGGTATATCCTTTCTGTTTAAATAACCTGCTGCAAGATGCCAAAGCTTGGGTAGAACAAGGCTTAGTCGATATTATCCATCCGCAAATTTATCGTCCTAGTTTCTCTGGCTATAACCAAGAAGTAAAGCAGCTAATTAAAACTTTCGATCGCAATTCATTATCTAAGTTTGCCCCTGGAATTGCCTTTACCGCTAACGGTAAAGATGTAACTACTAAAGACTTGATTAAGTGTATTAAAACTAATCGCGATCGCCATTTATCTGGACAGGTTTTTTTCCATTATGAAGGGTTGCGAAAAAATAATGATGCAGTTGCGATCGCACTATTTAAATCCGCTGATTACGATCGAGTAGCAACTTTACCACCATACTTCGAGCGAGAAGCTGAAAATAATTTATAATATGTTATATGATGTTATAAATTAAATCTAATGAATTTTAGTATTTACCTTAACGATGATTTAGGAAAAAAATTGCAGGCGATTTCTGAACGAGAAGAGGTATCACGTAACCATTTGATCAATGAAGCCATAGCTCGATTAATCGAAGAGCGTGAAGCAACGAATTGGGGAGAAGAAGTCTTAAATTGGCAAGGTTGTCCAGAGTTTGAAATTAGCAGCGAAGATAATCTACTCCAACCAAAGGAAGACATTTTTTAATGACTTATTTGTTAAATACTTGTAGTCTTTCAGATTATATAAAAGGTGACATCAACACTATGGGAAGACTTAAGCAAGAGAACCCCTATAATATTTTTGTCTCATCCATTACCAGATTTGAAATTGAGTATGGGTTAAAACTAAAACCCAGCTTGAGCCAAAAAATTACTCCTCAATTGACAGCTATTTATCAAAAAATTAAAACTATTGATTTTTCTATTGCAGAAGCTAATATAGCAGCAAAAATTAGAAGCGAACTAAAACAAGCTGGTAGTCCGATTGGCTATTATGATCTCTTAATTGCTGCAACAGCACTGGCAAACAATCTAATTGTAGTAACAAGTAATATTAAAGAGTTTTCTAAAATTGAAAATTTATCAGTAGAAAATTGGCGGTAAAAAAGGTAAGTATAGTCATTCCAATTAGCTTCCGTATTTTAATTACTTATTACTTCATATAGAAACATATAAAAATAACTATTTTTGAAAAGGGAAGCCGTAAATATCCATAAAAATACAGATGTGTTTAACTCACCTAATAACTTTAAAACTCAAAATTAAGTCCTATTTCTGTTCCAAAGAAATCAACAGTGTTTTCCTCGAATTGGCTAGCATATCTCATTTGTCCAAAAATGCTTAATCTTTTACTAACAGGTGCGGATATTCCTACTTTAGCTTGCCAAGTAAGGCGAGTATCGTCTGTTACCGTTATGTCTCCATCACCTACACCTAAAGTAGATATGCCAATACCTGGGCTTAAATATGCAGATGCACTATTTTCTTATTGAATTATTGATGTAATTCAGAAAATATGCCCAATTATGCTCGATTATTCTAAGAATGAAACAGCCCTACCCCAAATTTGGGGGTTAAACGCAAAATCAATACAGGCACTTAGAGACAAGATAGAATAAGCAGTAATTAATCTTAAGTAAATTGGAGCAAGAGGGAGTGGTAGTCAAGCCAGACTGGTTAAGGGTTAAAGCACCGCAATTTGAACGAGTGGGTAGCGTTAAGGAGATATTGCGCGATTTATCGTTAAATACCGTCTGCGAAGAAGCTTCTTGCCCTAATATTGGGGAATGCTTTGCTGTAGGTACAGCTACCTTTCTAATTATGGGGCCAGCCTGTACTCGCGCCTGTCCTTATTGTGATATTGACTTTGAGAAAAAACCCCAGGCTCTCGATCCAAACGAGCCGTTGCAGCTAGCCGAAGCAGTACGCCGTCTTAAGCTTAATCATGTAGTAATTACTTCGGTAAATCGCGACGATCTACCAGACGAGGGGGCATCTCAGTTTGTACGCTGTATTGAAGAGGTGCGTAAAGTTTCCCCGCAAACCACGATTGAGTTACTCATTCCCGATCTGTGTGGCAATTGGGATAGCTTAGAAATTATCTTGGCTGCTCAACCAGATGTCTTAAATCACAATACCGAAACTATTCCTCGACTATATAAAAGAGTACGTCCTCAAGGGAATTATCAGCGATCGCTCGAACTTTTACAACGTTCCCGCAGATTTGCGCCTTGGGTATATACCAAATCTGGCATCATGGTTGGTTTGGGTGAAACCGACGCAGAAGTAAGAGAAGTTATCCAGGGTTTACGAGATGTTGACTGCGATATTTTGACTATTGGACAATATCTTCAACCTTCTCAAAAACATTTAGGAGTCAAAGATTTTGTGACCCCTCAACAGTTTCAAGCTTGGCAAGAATTTGGCGAGTCGATTGGTTTCTTGCAGGTAGTCTCTAGTCCATTAACCCGAAGTTCTTATCATGCTGAACAAGTTAGAGCATTGATGCAGCTTTATCCACGTCAAAAACCTAACATTGCTACCGTATAATCACTGAAAAATACTTAATTTTCCACAATAACGAAACCGCGATTAATTGACGGTTTCTTTTTTTTGGTTATTTTTGGGAACTAAAAGCAAAAGCTGCTGTATCTCTTGTTATCAAAAGAATAGAGATACTTATTTGACTAGTTAAATCTCGTGATCGCTCAAAGAAGTATGTAAATAAATATAACAATTTTGAATTTTCGGAAACTTTTAATCAGGCAAATACTTCCACACACCAGAAAGCAATATTTAAGGACTTCCTTAAAATCCGTGTGATTTAAACAACATTCAGCCAACCGTGTTGTTACTGAGAATAGTTGCAGCCAACCGAAAATAGCCAAAAAAACTTGCGGTTGATGTTCATTTTTACGATGAATTGGGCAATCTATTTTCAGAGGAGGAAGTCACATTCACCAATAGTCACAGCCAACTCCGTCGTCTTACGTCTGAGTCATCTGTGACCACAACCTTCACTGGAGTCGTAATTAAGAGAACGCTATGCTTGCTAATTCTTCATACGTTGAAATCGAAGGAGACAATTCTTCACCTGACACTGATATTAATTTGGATTCAGAAGCTAACTATGATAAAGATATTCTTGATAAGTTGCCAGAAGAGCTTGTCGAACTAGATTTAGATAGTGCAGATCCAGATATTATTTCTCGCAGAGGCAGCCGGACTACTACCGATTTAGTCAGATTATATCTACAGGAAATTGGCAGAGTTCCTCTACTAGAAAGAGATGAAGAAGTTTCAGAAGCACAAAAAGTTCAACGCCACATCAATATTTTAGAACGACGTGTTGAAGCTGCCGAAGCTGGTAACGTAATTCTGCAAGAATTTATTAAGTTGGTTGATGTACACGATCGCCTCGTAACTCAACTTAGTCATCGTCCTTCGATCAAAAGATGGTCGATGGCGGTGGGTATGGAAATTCCTGTTTTAAAAACCAAATTAGCCGAAGGTAAACAAGCTTGGGCCCAAGCCATGGGCTGCGATGCCAAAGAATTGGACAAAATCCAAAAAAATGGCATCCGCGCTAAAGAACACATGATTAAAGCGAATTTACGCCTAGTGGTTTCTGTTGCCAAGAAATATCAAAATCGTGGTTTAGAATTACTCGATCTGATTCAAGAGGGAACTCTCGGCTTAGAAAGAGCAGTCGAAAAGTTCGATCCCACCAAAGGTTACCGTTTTAGTACTTATGCTTACTGGTGGATTCGCCAGGGAATCACTAGAGCGATCGCTACTCAAAGCAGAACGATTCGCCTCCCTGTTCATATTACGGAAAAGCTTAACAAAATTAAAAAAGCTCAGCGCAAAATTTCTCAAGAAAAAGGACGTACTCCCAAAATTGAGGATCTTGCTCAAGAGCTAGATATGACTGCTGCTCAAATTCGCGAAGTCCTGTTGCGCGTACCTCGTTCCGTTTCTTTAGAAATCAAAGTCGGTAAAGAGAAAGACACTGAGTTAGGCGATTTACTCGAAACTGAAAGCGCTTCTCCAGAAGAAACCTTAATGCGGGAATCTTTACAGAAAGACCTGCATTATTTGCTATCAGAATTAACCAGTCGCGAACGGGAAGTAATTCAGATGCGCTTTGGTTTTGGTGGCGAAAAACCATTTTCTCTGGCGGAAATTGGTCGCTGCTTAGAACTATCTCGTGAACGAGTACGCCAAATTGAAGCCAAAGCTTTACAAAAACTACGTCAACCCCGACGCAGAAACCTAATTAGAGATTATCTAGAGTCGCTAAGTTAAATTATTCATACTTTTAACGATCAAAGGGTTAAGCATTGTGCCTAACCCTTTTTCTTATTTTCAGTAGTTAATTTGATTATATGAAATAGAAAAAATAATGCGTCACAATTTTTCGTAGGGGCGTTTGCCAAACGCCCTTACAGATTTTTATTTGTAGCCAACATTTAAGTATTTCATATTATTTATGGTTTAATGACGTTTCTCAGCAAATTTATGGGAACTATAAATCTTACAGTTTTCAACTAGTTTCTATGCCTAGAAAAGCCGACGAATACGCAGTTCATATCTTAATTTCTGGTGGTCACAGAGAAGAAGTTCGATTCAACACTGTTCAAGAATTTCAAAAATGGTACACTAGCTCGCTAGTGGCAAAATCTGATTCCGAAGATTTTGTTAATGTACCAATTAAAAACATTCAGGGAGAGTACATGGTACTCCGACCTAGAAACGTTTTAGCTATTCGAGTAGAACCAGTATTCCTCGGTAGTGTAGAAAGATTTTAAATTTTAACCTAAAAATTTTCTTTAAATAATTAAAAGCAGTCAATTAGCTTCTCGATTGACTGCTTTTGAATTTAAAGCTGACTTAAATAACTTAGTAAATCTGCCATCTCTTGCTTGCTGGGCTGAAATTTGGGCATTGGGGGTGTTCTGCCACTAGTTACCTGGGTAATAATGTCTCGCTGAGATTTACGTTTAGTAATATCTTCTAATCTCGGACCAACATTTTTATCTGCTCGCAAATTGTGGCATCCCGCACAATTTATTTGAAACATAGCTAAACCTTTTTGAGTATCTCCCTCCAAGGACAACACATCGTAAGCATAGGGGTCTGAAGTTTTTTGCCAATAGATACCCAGAATACTAAATCCGACAATAAGCATTACAGCCATGATGATTAATAAAAGACGGTTTAGCCAAACACGAGATTGGACTAACTGGTTATCCACTGTTGATCTTAAAAAAATTTATGAATGTTTACTTATATTTATTATGATTTATAAACTAGCTTAAAACCTAGAGGTGAGCCAAGGCAAGATGTAATTGTAGTTTCATTTTTGGCTAATTTTGCTCGAGCTTGGTTTGGATGACAGCCATACCAAAATTAGCGTAGGATATATTTTAGTTAAATAATTTATTTTAAGGAGACATTATTGTGATAGAACCTTTACTTTTGGGTATTGTTTTAGGTCTAATTTTTATTACCTTGGCAGGACTGTTTTTCGCTGCCTATATGCAATACAAGCGCGGTAATCAGTTAGGTATTGACTAAATTTTAAAAGCGAAACTTTTATTTTGAATAGTTAAGACTAATATATCAATCAAAAATTGACTAGAGTAAGGAAACTATAAATTTAATTTCTTTGCTCTTTTTATTTGGTCTATCTATAATGCTCTACCATAATTAGGTAATCTGGCGAAAACTTTGGATAAACTTTAGATCGTAAGTATTTATGCCGTAAACCTGAAGGCGGGCTTGTCTTTGCGGGAATGGTGCAGTAGCAGTAAGCTCAATTTCTAAATAGCTAGACGGTCGAATAGATAAGCGTTGCGACCATTCGATCGCCGTGATACCAGGCTCGACTTCAATACCCGACCAATAGATTTCGGGATAGATACTATCAACCTGACTCGGCTCCAGGCGATACAAATCTAAGTGATACAAGGGTATACGACCATCTAAATATTCGTTGATTAGCGTAAAAGTAGGACTAACTATCGACTCGCTAATATCAAGACCTTGACCAATTCCTTGAACTAAAGTGGTTTTGCCTGCTCCTAAATTACCCAAGAGGAAAATAGTATGACCAGGAAGAAGATGTTTACCTAGCAGATAACCAAGATGCCGAGTATCTTGGAGAGTAGGCAAAAGTATTGTAGGCATCGATAGCAAGCCTTAATTGAAAAATAAAAAATGCTGCCTAATAGGCTGAGGAAAACAAAGACTGTTTCAGGCAAATAAAAAGTTTATCGAAATTTCATATTAATTAGTGGGTTGCAATACACGTTCTTCATAATGAATTGATAGATTATAAATAAGCCAAGTAACTTTAAGTTGGGATAACAAAGTAAAGCGGCTGACTAGGCTGTTTTGCTTTGTTACTTCCCTTATCTCTTTAACTAACTTCAATATATTCTAATTTTTAGAGGCAATACTTTCAAGAATACGCCTCTCAACTATTAGATTTTTAAATCTTAGGCTGCCACTTGCCACTGTACCATCGCAGTAGAACTCTGGCTAGCTGATCGGAGTTGTGGCGTACGTGACCTTGTGATAAATCTTCTTCCATCACGTTTGCCGTAACTATTCTTCTGTTTAATTTAGCGATCTCTTGGCGATCTAAATCAACTGGATGAGAATTTTCTAAAGCATAGCGCTGTAATGATACAGGACTAGGAAGTTTACGATGTACTAAAACAGCATCAAACAATTTTCTTTTGCTGATGCGGTCTATTTCGCGAATATGATCCCCAACGCTATAACCTTCTGTTTCTCCAGGCTGAGTCATAATATTACAAACATAAATGCGAGGAATATTAGCATTAGCGATCGCATCTCTGATATCAGGTACTAATAAATTAGGAATAATACTGGTATAAAGACTGCCTGGACCAATAATAATATATTCTGCTTCTTCGATTGCTTTTACTGCTGTGGGGAGTGCAGGAGGATTTGCGGGAATACAGCCAATGCTTTTAATTCTGCCTTTGGCTTCAGGAATATTTGATTCTCCTTCAATTATTCTTCCGTCTTCCATTTCTGCCCACAAACTAACGTCGCTTAAGGTAGAAGGTAAAACTTTCCCGCTAATGGCTAAAACTTTTGAGCTAGCAGTTGCTGCCTGTTCTAAATCTCCAGTAATCTCGCTCATCACGGTAAGAAATAAATTGCCAAAACTATGCCCAACTAAACCATCTCCTGCTTTGAAGCGATATTGAAATAATTCAGTCAGCAATTCCTCCTCGTCGGCTAAAGCTGCTAGGCAGTTGCGAATGTCTCCAGGAGGTAATACTCCTATTTCTCTTCTTAGCCTTCCAGAAGACCCTCCATCGTCGGCTACGGTAACAATAGCCGTAATGTTGCTGCTATATTCTTTTAAACCTCTTAAAAGGGTAGATAGCCCAGTTCCACCGCCAACAACAACAATCTTCGGACCACGATTCAGACGACGACGGTCTAGCAGCATATCGACCAGTCTTTTATCTTTGTCTACTCCCAAAACATCAGTGATCGAACCCATCGTGCGAGATTGTCCCCAAAAAACCAGAAATATTCCCGCGATTAAAACAATTGGTCCAGAAACATAGCTAGGAACGACGGTAGTTAAAAATTCTAAAAACTCTGAAGTAAAGGATAGCAAACGATAAATCGGCGTAAGCTTGCTCCAAATGGCAGTCCCAATAGCTGCCAAAACAAAACCGCTAGCACTTAAGAGTAGCCATCGTTTAATAAATAGTCCTGGAGACAACCACTTGAATAATCGAGTTCTGTGACCAAGATTTTTTTTGCGCGAAAAAGATGAATTTTTCATCCCAGGTAAAAAAACATTTTCTAAGTATTAATGTCAGAGTCGTTATCATAAACCTAAACACTTGAGCTTCAAACGACTTAATAAGCTGAATAACTACTATTACATTAATAAACGTCAGTTCCTTCAACGGGTCACAGACCCCTTCGGGTTCAGCACTTCTTACGACGGTCACCTGCGGCGGGAAACCCGTCCGCAGTGCCGTCGCGCTTCTTGCTCAGTAGCCTCAACGCGGTGAAACCGCGCAACGGCTCTTCGCGCTTTTCTCAACGGAGGATACCTCCGCAACGAAAGTGCTGAACCGCAACGGACTGGCTATTGAAAGAGCTTATGATTTTAAGATTAATCGTATCCTGCCAGAAATGGAAATTAAAATTTTAGGATTAGACCCAGGAATAGCCATATTAGGTTTCGGCACTATTATCTGTCATACCTCAGGTAAAGTCGATACGATTGATTTAGTTAAGCTTGAAGACTTTGGAGTAATTGAAACTGCTGCCAAAACTCCTTTTGGCGATCGCCTTTGTACGATCTATGACGATCTACATACGTTAATTGACGAAATCAATCCCGATTTAGTAGCGGTAGAAAAACTATTCTTTTATCGCATGAGTCACACAATTACCGTAGCTCAAGCAAGAGGTGTTTTGATGTTAGTTTTAAGTCAGGCTCGTCTTCCCTATGTAGAATTTACACCGCCAGAAATTAAAAAGGCATTAACGGGCTACGGTAATGCCGACAAACTGGAAGTTCAATCAGCTGTAGCGCGAGAACTGGCTTTAGACTTTATTCCTCGTCCTGATGATGCTGCCGATGCTTTAGCGATCGCCTTAACTGCCTGGTTTCATCAAAGTACTTAAACTATATCCATTTTCAGCTTTTAGTTAGCGAATACCGCAGCCAGCTTGCGCGATCGCTTTTGCTTGACGATCTGTAGTCAACTTTAAAACTTGTTTAAAAGCCTGTGGCGCAGCCGAAGCTTCAGGAGTTTCACAGAGGCTAATCCCCTTGTACAGCCAGTTAATTGCCTGTTGCTCTTGCGTCAAATTGTCATGCTGTAAAATCTCGGCAAAAGCTGTAATTGCTTCGGTATAATGACCCAATCTATATTGTGCAATTGCTTGACCCTGTAGGCCTGATAAGTAGTCTGGTGAATATTCTAGAGACTGCTCAAAAGCCGATAGCGCTGGTTGATTCTGATTTAGCTTTAACCAGCTTTGTCCTTTTTGGTTAAAAGCGATCGCTAAATTACGGCGATCAGTTGCTTCGGATGGCGATTTTAGGAGTAATTTAATTGCTCGCTCACTGGCAGCTATTGCCTGAGAGTGCTGTTGTAGACGAGCTAAAACTTGGCTTTGGTTGAGCCAAAAAGTTGCCTGGTTAGGATTAATCGCGATCGCTTGCTCAAAAGCTTTTCGGGCAGCTTCAAGACGATCCAAGTAATATAGTGCTTCTCCACGACAATTCCAACCCATGGAGGCTTTGGGTTTAATTAAAGTGGCCGTAGAACACGATTGCAACATTTGATCGTACTGCTTTAATCCTGACCAGGCAGATCCGCGATTAATCCACAGCTGATGGGACTGACCTCTGTCGGTTTGTAATAGTCGGTCATAAGCGGTAATTGCGGCGGCATATTTTTTTTGGTTCAGCAAATCTTTAGCTCGATCTAACTGCTGAAACTGAAAATATTTAGCTATTAAATAAAAACTTCCCCCAGCGATCGCCGCGATGACCAGTAGGCAAGTGATAATTTTGGCTAATCTAGAAAAATTTGATCTCACATCATTAGAAATTTGTTGGAGAAATAAGTTAGCAGAATTGTTGTTCTCATTGTGATTGATTAAGCTGTCACTTTGAATCAGTTGATTTTTTAGCCAGACATGATTAAAAACATCGCGGTAGATGCGGTTAGCTATTTGGACTCGATCTTTCTTTAACTTTATCAGACCAATTCTCAGTAAATATTCTTGTTCTGGTGTTTGGTCGAAAAAAGTAGACTGACTGTGCCAAATTGCTTGATAACTAAGCAATAAATATTCGCTCGAACCAGAATAAGCCAGCATTTGAGACTTTAATTGTCGAAGATGTGTTGCAGCTATCCCCTTTTCCCAGTCATCAATAATATATAGATGGACTAACTGGGAAATTTTAGCTACTTCTTGATTTCGAGGAATAAAAGATTGGCGATCGCGAATAATTTGATAGATTTTTTGGCTTAAGAAAGGGTGTCCATCCGTCCAGGCGTTTACCTCGGTTAAAACTTTATAGGGAAGACTAGCTTTAAGATCTAAATCAAACAATTTAAGTCTGATCTTGCTATAGGGGCGTAAACGCATGAGTTGGTTTTCAATCCAACTATCGTTGAAACTATCGCGATCGAGAGCTGGATCTAACCTAATTTTATGCTGGTATAGAACTACTAACCCGCTTTTGAGTAACTCATGTTCTGCCTTGCTTCCAGTAGCAATAATCTCTTGTTGTTGCCAAACCTGCTGATACAAGCTAAACAAAATTTGGGGATCGCACTCTTGATTATAAAAAAGATGATTTTCAATGTTGTTGAGGCGGTTTATCTCTGCCTCAGTTGATGTCTGTGCTATTCGATTGCTATTCCACATCTAAAAGATAGACTTAATTTTAAGTAGCACCACATCTTAAACACTGGTTGGCAATAATGTCAGTTTGAGTTTAAAAAATTCAATGGTGAGGATAGCTTTTAGCTTTTATTTACTTTAAATACAGCAATAATTGCTCAAAGTAGCTCATCAAAATAGTCATCGTTACACTGCCTTCGGTAGACAAATAAATACCGAGCGCTGATGATCGAGAGCTTCATCACACTAAACGGTAAAATTGTAATAGCATCTACTATTAAACATACAACGTTCTTTTATGACTGCTACTCCAATAAAACACGATCTCACTCTGTCTGGACCCGATGAGCTAGGACGCTTTGGTCCCTATGGTGGTAAATATGTTCCTGAAACTTTGATGCCTGCCTTGGCTGAATTAGAAACCGCTTACAATAAATACAAACACGACCCTGAATTTATTCAAGAATTGCAGGGACTACTAAAAGATTATGTCGGTCGCGCCAATCCGCTTTATTTTGCCGAACGTCTCAGTCAACACTATACTCGTCCCGATTTTCAACCAGAAATTTATCTTAAGCGGGAAGATCTAAACCATACGGGAGCGCATAAGATTAATAATGCTCTAGCTCAAGCTCTTTTGGCGATTCGGATGGGCAAAAAGCGAATTATTGCCGAAACAGGGGCAGGACAGCATGGAGTAGCTACCGCCACCGTCTGCGCTCGCTTTGGCTTGGAATGTATCATTTATATGGGCGTAGAAGATATGGAAAGACAAAAGCTCAATGTCTTTCGGATGCGTCTATTGGGGGCAACAGTTCAACCTGTTTCTGCTGGTACTGGTACGCTCAAAGATGCTACTTCCGAAGCAATTCGTGACTGGGTGACTAATGTCGAAAGCACTCACTATATTCTCGGTTCGGTAGCAGGACCTCATCCTTACCCCATGATGGTTAGAGATTTTCATGCTGTCATCGGTAAAGAAACTCGCCAACAGTGCGCTGAAAAATGGGGCGGACTTCCCGATATTGCGATCGCCTGTGTTGGTGGTGGTTCTAATGCAATAGGTTTATTTTATGAATTTATTCCCGAGTCTAGCGTTCGCTTAATTGGAGTTGAAGCTGCTGGAGAAAGTGTCGCTTCTGGCAAACACGCTGCTACCTTAACAGAAGGTCGTCCAGGGGTGCTGCATGGTGCAATGAGCTATCTTTTGCAGGATACCCAAGGACAAATTATTGAAGCTCATTCGATTAGCGCTGGTTTAGATTATCCTGGTGTGGGTCCAGAACATAGCTATTTAAAAGATACTCAACGAGCCGAATACTATGCCATTACCGATACCGAAGCGATCGCCGCTTTGCGTCTTTTGTCACAATTAGAAGGTATTATTCCTGCTTTAGAAACTGCCCATGCCTTTGCCTATCTAGAGCAGCTTTGCCCTCAATTGACAGGAACTCAGCGAATTGTTTTAAATTGCTCGGGAAGGGGAGATAAAGACGTGCAGACCGTAGCTAAATACTTAGGCGATCAATTTTAAAGCGAGGATCATTGAATTCCCTTATTTGCCGTTTTAAAATGGTTGAAATTGCGGTGGTCACACAATTCACAAAAATACTACAATAAAATTACTAAACTGCATCCCCTAATTAAAAGCCGTGTATCGACCACCAATTTTACTGCCAACGCCTCGATTAATCAAAGTTATGTTTTCTATATCATTGGCTATAGGATTGGTATCTTGGTCAAGATCGAGTGTAGCTTCTGAGCCAACTTTGCTGGAGTCAAACAGCATGATAACAGCAGCCTCAAGCGACGCTGAAAGCTTAGAAATGACAAACTTAGTCCAGCAGGTTCATCAACAAATTAATCAGTATCGTGGCTCTTTGAATCTTGCTCCTTTGAGTTTAAATGCTTTAATTAGTGAACAAGCCAAAATTCACAGTCAAGATATGGCACAGCAAGTAGTGGAGCTTGGTCATCAGGGTTTTGAGGGCAGAATTGAAGCTTTAGAAGCTAATATTTCTTATCGCAGCGCAGCTGAAAACGTGGCTTATAACCAAGGCTACCGCAATCGGGCCGATAGAGCCGTAATAGGATGGATTGAAAGCGAAACTCATCGACAAAACATTATCGGCAACTATAATCTAACAGGTATTGGAGTAGCCCAAAATCAAGAAGGGGAATACTACTTCACGCAAATTTTTATCTTGGAAAATTAGATTGGCAATATGGTTTTAGACAACGTTCAAGTTTGTGATGAAGACTTAGACGTGGCTACTTTAGCTCGTTATCTGTCTGCTGAGGCGATCGCTATAGACACAGAAACGATGGGTTTAGCTCTCGGGCGCGATCGCTTATGTTTAGTACAGTTATGTGACTCTCAGGGTTTTATTACCGCAGTTCGGATCGCTAAAGGACAAACAGAAGCACCCAACTTAGAGAAATTGCTAACGTCTTGGGACGTTGTCAAAGTTTTTCATTATGCTCGTTTTGATGTGGCGCAGTTTAATGTAACATTTGGGATCGAAACCGCACCAATTTTTTGCACCAAAATCGCCAGCAAACTAGCTCGTACTTATACTTCTAATCACGGGTTAAAAAATTTAGTCGCAGAACTAACAGGGGTAGAGTTAGATAAACGCGCTCAAAGTTCTGATTGGGGAGATGCGGATAATTTGTCTCGAGAGCAGTATGATTATGCTGCTAACGATGTTCGTTACTTGCTGAATGTCAAGGACAAATTAACCATGATGCTGAGAAGAGAAGGACGAGAACAACTGGCGCAACAGTGTTTTCAGGCAATACCCGTATTTGTTGCTTTAGACATACTGCAATTTCCAAATATTTTTGAACATCACTAAGTTAACCTTAAAAATTTCAGGCTGTATTGACTCAAAATAATGGCGATCGCTCACTACGGTTACTAATATTTAGCTAAAGCGCGATCGCGCTGTTGAGCGAAACTTGAGCGATAATCTATTGATTTATGCTCGATCGCGGTCTAATTTTGTGCCGCAGCGTTTGCAAAACAAAGCATCAGGTTCATGATGAGATAGTTCACAGCCAAGGCATTTTTGTTCGACATAATTGTTTGATTTAACTACTTGACCAATTAATTCGCTTAGCTGCCAGGGAATAAATAATACGCCTGTAAAAATCATCAACACCGTCATCAATTTACCAGCCTGAGATAAAGGCGTAACGTCGCCATAGCCAACGGTAGTCATGGTTACAACCACGAAATAGAAAGCATCAAAAAAGCTGACCAAGCGATCGCTATTTATTTGATGCTCTACCTGATAAATTAGTCCTGAGTAGACAAAAATTAAGGTAAATAGGGTGAGGAAAATTCGCACAGATATCATACTCTCTTTGGTCTTGAAGCCCAAAATCTGATTTTCGAGCTGCCAAAATCTAACAACTCGTAAAATCCGAAACCAGCGGAAGACTCGAATAAAGCGAATATCTGTCCAACCTATCAGTAAAGGTAAAACAGCAATCAAATCGATTACACCAAACAGACTAAAGAAAAACTTTTTTGGGTTTTTAGTTGACCAAAGACGCAATAAATACTCAACGGCGAAAATAATTAAAATTACCGAATCGACAATTTCTAAACCAGCCTCAAACTGCTTACCGATGGGATAGGTTTGGACTACGAAAATAGCCGAAGACAGCAAGATTAAACCGAATATGCTGAGATTAGACCATAAACCAATATTGGTATTGGTATCTTCCAAATAAAAAGCAATTTTGGCTCTGAGCGATAAATTTTTCAGCGATATTTCTTGGGCAGCTAATTCTGGTGGCACAACTGAATTTAATTGACTTTTTATAAGTTATCTAAATAATTTCTTGCCAGTTTACTAAAATTTGCTAATTTAAAAAATCCGCTCTAGCTCGAGCTGTGGTCTGCAATATTGCTGTTAAATCTTGCCAATTTTCTTGCTCAATTAAAGCAATTATACAATCTAAATTATCTCGATACTGATGAAGCGATCGCAATAGTTCTAATCGATTATATTTTGCCATCATCATGCCTAATTCTGGATTTCCTCCGCCTACCCGACTCGTATCCCGAAAGCCAGAACTAGCTAATATTTTGGCTAAGTGTAATGTATCGGGTGTTTCTTGTAGACAGGCTTCGATCAAACTGGCGCTTACCATTACGGGTAGATGAGATATCCAGCTAACGGCGCGATCGTGAACTCTAGCATCACAAATGTACGGTCTGGCATTTAACTCTAGCGCGATCGCTTTTAGTTTGGCTAAATTCTCTGGTTTGGTTTGTTCTGTCGGCGTAAAAACATAAGCTGCCCCAGTAAATAAATTAGGTAGTGCTGCATCAATACCACTTTCGGCTGTACCTGCCATGGGGTGTCCACCAATAAAGTTAGACCATAACGGGCTACACTCTTTGACAATCGGCTGTTTTACTGAACCGACATCGGTGACGATCGCCTCACAATTGAGGTGAGGGATGATTTGTTTAATCGTCGCGGCGATCGCCGCGATCGGTGTACAGACAATGACTAATTCCGTGTCTTGAAGTAAATTCATTGAGGTACTGGCGCGATCGGCAATACCTCTAGATAAGGCAGTTTCACAGGTAATAGATTGACGAGATATGCCAATAATTTGATGTCCTTGTGAGCGTAAATCTAAACCCAAAGAACCACCGATCGAACCTAAACCAACAATACCGATTTTCATCGTCTATTTTATTTTTGTTAAAAATTATTACAAATATTTTACAAATTATCAATGATAATATTTTTTGGCAATTAAAAGCTATTTGTCTTCAAGAGATATATGTAAAGACTTGCAAACAAACTAAAAATAGCTGACAATTACTAAGACAAGTTAAAGATTGCCCTGTAATATTGGGGATCGTTTTAGGATGGCAATGATAAATAAAGTAGGAGTATTAAAAATTAAGCTATTCTCAAGTTTAGTAAAAACATACATCTACAAAATATTCGATTAATCTAATCGTTAAAGCCAAAGTTTTAGCGAAATAAATCAAAAGCTTTTCTCTCCTCTACAAAAGATATTACATATTGCTAGAAATTACTTCAATCAATGTTTACTGTTGCTGACGGTAATTTTTTAGTCTTTATACTGTTTTCAAGTCAATACTTATTTTAGGAGCATTTATGACCGCAACCGTCGATAGACAAACGCAGGACAGCCAACAGTCAGAAGGACGTAAAGAAAGTCCGCGTAAAATTGGCATTCCTAAAGAAATATACCCTAATGAATGTCGTGTCGCAGCAACTCCCAACACGGTTAAAAAACTACAAAAATTAGGCTTTGAAATTCTGGTCGAGAGCAATGCTGGCGCAGCAGCTAACTTTACTAACCATTCTTACCAAGAAGCAGATTGTAAAATTGTTGACAATACCGCCTCACTTTGGTCGGAAGCTGACATTATCCTCAAGGTACGCGCTCCTGAAGATTCAGAAATTGAGGAGATGCCCGAAGGTAAAACTATTATCAGCTTTATCTGGCCAGCGCAAAATGAAGAATTATTAAACAAGTTAGCATCTCGCAATGCTACAGTTTTGGCAATGGATGCAGTGCCTAGAATTAGTCGCGCTCAGAAGATGGATGCCTTATCTTCAATGGCTAACATTGCGGGCTATCGGGCAGTTATCGAAGCAGCAAATAACTTTGGTCGTTTCTTTACTGGACAGATTACCGCAGCGGGTAAAGTACCTCCTGCGAAAGTAATGGTAATTGGTGCTGGTGTTGCAGGTTTAGCAGCGATCGGTGCAGCTAGAAGCCTTGGTGCAATTGTGAGGGCTTTTGATACTCGCCCTGTGGTTAAAGAACAGGTAGAAAGTCTGGGTGCAGAATTCCTGGAACTAGAGTTTGAAGAAGACGGTAGTGGTGCTGGTGGTTATGCCAAAACCATGAGTAAAGAGTTCATCGATGCAGAGATGGCATTGTTTAGAGAACAGGCCAAAGAAGTCGATATTATTATTACTACTGCATTGATTCCAGGAAGACCAGCACCTAAACTCATTTTGACCGACATGGTAGAAATGATGAAGGAAGGTTCGGTGGTAGTAGATTTAGCTGCCGAACAAGGTGGTAACTGTGAAGTAACTAAGCCTAACGAGATCTACAAATACAATGGCGTTACCATTATCGGCTTAACTGACTTACCTAGCCGTATGGCAGCGCAGTCAAGTCAGCTATATGGTACAAACTTATGGCACTTGCTCAAAGATATGGGTGGGGCGGAAGATTATAAAGTAGATTATGAAGACCAAGTAGTTCGCGGTGCGCTAATTGTCCATGAAGGAAAAGTAACTTGGCCCCCACCCAAGATTGAAAATCCTACTCCTACTCCTCCTCCCACGGCAAAAGCGGTAATAACCCCTGTTACTCAGAAAGAGCAAAAATCTAGTAGCGGTGTTGTTTGGGTAATCTTAGCTGGTTTAGCTTTACTCGGAATTGGTATCGGTGCGCCGACTTCTTTCTTATCTCACTTTACTGTCTTTGTCTTAGCCTGCTTTATTGGCTATCAGGTGATTTGGAACGTTTCCCCAGCACTACATACTCCCTTAATGAGCGTGACCAATGCCATTAGCGGAATCATAATTTTGGGTGGTATGTTGCAGATCTCTGGAGAAATAACTTCACCCTCTGTAATTCTAGGCGCGATCGCCATTTTGGTCGGAACAATCAACATTTCTGGTGGCTTCCTCGTTACCCAACGGATGTTGAAAATGTTCCAGAAATAATTAATATGCACATCTTAATGTAGGGGCGAACGGGACCGTTCACCCCTACGGTTAATCATCGCAAAAATCATTACATCATCAATATGACAAATAATCTTGTGGCGGTTGCTTATATTGCAGCCAGTGCCTTCTTTATCCTCAGCCTGGGGGGATTATCCAACCAGGAAACAGCCCGTCGGGGTAACTTGTTCGGAATTATTGGCATGGCGATCGCCTTTGCCGCTACTGCCCTCAGCGCCCAGGTCAACGGTTACGGAGTTTTGATTGCGGCGATCGTTCCTGGGGCTATTATTGGCTCAGTTCTCGCTGCTAGAGTCGCGATGACCTCTATGCCCGAACTTGTAGCGATTCTGCATAGTTTTGTCGGTTTAGCTGCGGTATTAGTTGGTTTTGCCACCTACCTTCAGCCTGAAAATACTTTGACTGGTGTAGAAGCTACCATTCATGAACTAGAAATCTATATTGGTATCTTTATTGGTGCGGTTACCTTTGCGGGTTCTGTAGTAGCCTTCGGTAAATTGAACGGTTCTTTTGGTAGCAAACCACTTATGTTGCCTGCCCGACACCTAATAAATATTGCTTTATTAGTTGGTTCGGTAGTTCTTGGCGTACAGTTCATGCAACCAGCCGACGGCTTGCAGCCTCTGTTAATTATGACTGGATTGGCTTGTGTACTAGGTTTTCTTCTAGTCATGGGTATCGGTGGCGCAGATATGCCTGTGGTTATCTCTATGCTTAATAGCTACTCAGGTTGGGCTGCTGCTGCTGCTGGCTTTATGCTTTCCAATGACGTACTGATCGTTACTGGTGCATTAGTTGGTAGCAGTGGGGCAATTCTTAGCTACATCATGTGTGAAGCCATGAACCGTTCATTTATTAGCGTAATCCTGGGCGGTTTTGGTGAAGGTAGTAGTGGTGCTGCACCTGCTGGCGAAGCTAAGCCTATGGGCGAAGCTACAGCAACCAATGTTGAAGAAGTAGCTGAACTACTTAACGATGCGAAAAGCGTGGTTATTGTACCTGGTTATGGCATGGCGGTAGCTCAAGCACAGCATTCCGTTTCCGACATTACCAAAATTCTGCGCAAGCAGGGTAAAGAAGTTCGTTTTGGTATCCACCCAGTAGCTGGAAGAATGCCTGGACACATGAACGTATTATTAGCAGAGGCGAATGTCCCTTACGATATAGTGCTAGAAATGGATGAGATTAACGATGATCTGTCTAATACTGATGTTGTCTTGGTAATTGGTGCAAACGACACCGTTAACCCCAGCGCACTAGACGATCCTGCTAGCCCCATTGCAGGTATGCCCGTAGTAGAGGTTTGGAAAGCTCAAAATGTGGTGGTAATGAAGCGCAGTCTGGGTATTGGTTATGCAGGGGTAGATAATCCTTTGTTCTATATGGATAATAATCAAATGTTATTCGGCGATGCGAAGCAAAATGTTAGCGCGTTGTTGAATGAGTTGTCTAAGAGCGAGAAGGAATTGGTTGCTGCTTAGTTGAAGCTTGAGTTATTTTTGAATCCTCCTGCTTAGTCGGGAGGATTTTTTTTATCTCACGCAAAGACGCTAAGCCGCAAAGAAAGAAACGCGAAGGGGTTATTTGTTTGGTGTTTAGAATTGTAAGGGAAGGAAGCAAACGATTGTTCTGTGTTTGATATGGTCTTGGAAGAAAAGGGAATTATTTTTGTATGGGTAATTTTCTTTAAATTTTTTTATGACTGTTGAAAGCGAAGATTATAAACTTGAAGTTTTGGAGTACGCTGTTAATCAATGTATTGATTGCCTTTTGCCTGAAAGTAATGAAAATGCTTTGAGTGCAATTCTTTATCAAAGTAATGAGGTTGTCTGGAGAGTAGCAACAGATATATATTCTAAAAGTGGCTATCAAATAGATTTTGTTTTTATTAGAGATATTCTTAATTTGAAGGTTGAGCCTTTACAGAGAAAAATTGCTGAAAAGGAAAAAATTAGAAAAGAGCAAGAAAGAATTAGAAAAGCAAAAGAAGCCGATGAAGCTAAAATCAGAGAGGAATTGAAGGCTAAAAGGCTAGCAAAAGAAGTTGAAGAGGCAAAAATTAAAGCCAAGTTGGAAGCGGAAAAACTAGCGAAAATAGCTGAACAAAAACAGATTGAGAAAGAAAGAAAAGAGAAAGAACAAAAAAAATTACAAGAATTTAAAGAAACTAATCCAGGGATTCATATAAATAAATATGAAGAATTAGAAACGTTTTTAGAAGTTTTTGACAGGGTTAAAAATGTAATTGTTGATCGGCTAGAGGTAAATGGAGAGGCAATAAATAAAGAGAAAATAGAATTAGATGCTGTCCTTACTACAGATTTAGGTGTAGAAGATAGATATGATAGTTTTGTTGGTCATTTTGAACGAGTCGAACTCGCAATGGGAATCGAACACGAATTTGATATAGAAATATCAGATGAAGAGTCAGAAACTATTTTGTTCTTGAGTGTTAGTCAGTTAGTAAATCTTGTTCTGCAAAAAACATAATATTAAGTCTCACGCAAAGACGCAAAGACGCAAAGAAACAAACGCGAAGGGGTTATCTGTGAGGGAGAATGAGGTTGCAAGGGAAATTGTGGATGCTGCGTATTGTATTCATACGAGGTTGGGTGCAGGTTTGTTGGAGTCGGTTTATGAGGCGGTGATGGCTTATGAGTTGCAGAAGCGAGGGTTAAGGTTTGAGAGACAGAAACCTATTCCTGTAGTTTATGAGGGGATGCAGTTGGAAGAGGGTTTTAGAGCAGATTTTATTATAGAAGATTTGGTGATTATTGAGTTAAAATCTGTAGAACATATCGCCCCAGTTCATAAAAAACAACTATTAACTTATCTCCGTCTGGCCAACAAACGCTTGGGTTTACTTATCAACTTCAACACCGATCTCATCAAAAACGGTATTACTCGCATTGCGAACAACCTGTAAACTTTCTGCGTCTTTCTTTGCGCCTTAGCCCCAAACTAAGCGGGATAAACCTTTTGGCGAGAAATTAAAACCAAATAACTTCTCAACAAAAAACAAGCGATCGCCATAGAAAAAAACATAACCTATAATTAATTTCATGACCTAAATTATAATAAGCATGATTAATACTCAGGATTTAGCTTTAAATTACATAACTAATCAAGCAGGAGAAAAACTGCTGTAATTTTAACTATTGCTCAATTTGAAGAATTACTTGAAGATACAGAAGATTTAGCGATTGTGGCAGAACGACGAGATGAGCCGACGACTAGTCATGCCGAGCTACTTGCTGAATTAAAACAAAATCAGCTTATATAAAGTTGAGTGGAAAAAGTCGGCAAAAAAAAAATTAAAAAAACTAGACAAGCAAATTATCTCTCGAATTTTGCAAGCTGTAGAAAATTTAGCCAAAAATCCTTACTCATCGGATAGCAAAAAACTAGTCGCTAGCGACTCTATTTATCGTATCCGTGTTGGAGATTATCGAATTATCTAAATATTAAATCTTTTGTACTAACAATCGAAATAATTAAAATTGGTCATCGCCGAGAAATTTATCGAAAACGATAATTATTTTTTTAGATTACTTGTAATTGCGATCGCCATTCAATCTCTACACATTAAAAAAGCGATATAAAATATAATTGCGACCGTAGTTGTAATTTATTATGATCGAATCTATTTAGAATGCTAAAAACATTAATGGCAACTGTTCGTCAAGGAAAAATAGAAATATCAGAGGGATTAGAACTTCCTGAAGGGACGAGAGTTTTAGTTACAGTATTATCCGATGATGAAGCTGAATTTTGGGGTCAAGCTAGTCAAGCCTCTCTAGATAAAGTTTGGAATAATTCAGAGGATGATATTTATGCCGAACTACTCGAAGAATAATGTTATTTTAGTTCGCTATCCTTTTTCTGATTTATCTAATTCTAAGATTAGACCAGCGATTATAGTAAATGTGAAACATCCCTCTCAAGATGTTCTAATAGTTCCCCTCACCAGCAAAACTAATTCATTGCTGCCAGGAGAATTTGTTTTAGCTGATTGGCAAGCAGCAGGATTAAATGTTTCCAGCGCATTAAAAAGAGGCATTTATACAATTGAGAAAAACCTAATCATTAAAATTATTGGTAAACTGCAAAAATCTGATGCTCAAAAGTTAGATAAGTCTCTCAAGGGTTGGTTAGGTTTATAAAAACTAATATTCAGGCGCTCGCCATTCAATCTCTACACATTAAAAAAGCGATCGCCTTAACAAAAAGTTTTAACTCTTTAGCGTTCTTTGCTTAGTAGAATATATATCTGTAGAGATTCGATCTTGTCAGACTTTAGGAAATTATCTGCCCAATTATTCTTTTAGCTTGATTAGCGTATCCACCACCAAAGAGATTAAAATGATTTAAAACGTGATAGAGATTATAAATACTCTTACGTTGTTGATAACCGCTGTCTAATTGCCACACTTGATTGTAGCCATTATAGAAAGCAGTCGGAAAACCGCCGAACAGTTCGGTCATGGCAACATCAGTTTCGCGATCGCCATAATAAGTAGCAGGATCTAAGATAACGGGTGAACCATCAGTTGCGATCGCAGCATTACCCGACCATAAATCGCCATGGACTAAAGAGGCTTCAGGCTGTCTAGCCGCTAGTTTATTTCTGACCGCATTAATTACTTTATTTGTATCAGGAAAACTTCCCCCGCGACGTTTAGCTAGTTTTAACTGATAACCGATACGATGTTCGGCAAAAAAATCCGCCCAGCTATCTGTCCAGATATTAATCTGAGGAGTAGAACCGATGGTGTTGTTGCCTTCCCAACCAAAGCGTTGACTTGTCCCCTCACGGTGCATTGCTGCTAACTGACGACCCATTTCTTGGTAGCTTTGACTATTATTACCGCCTCCCAAATCCAGCCATTGGAGGATAATATAGCTAGAATTAGCAGCCGTTCCGTAACAGATCGGCTGTGGCACGGTAATTGTCTGCGTAGCATACATTTGCTTTAAACCCAAAGCTTCTGCTGCAAACATCTCTACCTGAGAAGCATCATTTAGCTTGACGAAATATTCTGCATTATTGCTGCTTACTTGATAACTTTGATTAATACAGCCACCGTTGACTGATTTTGTCTGGGCGATCGCAAATTTCTCTCCTGTCGCCTGGCTTATGGCTTGAGCAATTTCTGTCCACATTAGAGTTTATATTTTTAATTAATTAGTTTTCAATAAAACTAGCAACTATTAATTAACTTAACCTGTTTTTAAATATAAAATTTTAGAATCAAACAACTAAACAATCCAGCTTAAACTCACTTTTATATAGTTTTATATGTCTTCTCAACCTTCACCTCGTAAAATACTCCAGACGTTACTGCCACATTTGAGAGTAGCTGCGGGTTATGCGCACCAAATTCAAACCAAGATTACCTCTTTACCAGCTAAAGATGCAGGGGATAACATCTTAGCAGCAGCACTTAGTGATGCAGATTTATCGATTCAAGTTTTAATTGAGGTGGCTTTACTAGGAACTTATCCCGATCTTGCTTTTTACGGGGAAGAGTATGAACAATCACGCAATACTAAATATTTTTCTTCTACTGAATTAAACACAAATAATTATTTAATTACTTTAGATCCAATTGATGGTACTAAATACTATCTCGATGGCTTTGATAATTACCAAATTATTTTAAATATTCTCAATGCTGATAGTTATGAAGCAGTAATTGCTCTCTCTCCCGCACAAGACTGTTACTACTACACCATTAAAAACCAAGGAGTATATCAGGGAAATTTGGCACAAGATTTAGATGACTGCACACCATTAAAAATAACTAATCCTCGTCAAGCAATACTGCTTGGCTGGGGAATGGCACATTTAAAACCTGCATTACAAGATAAATATCAAGTAATTGATATTGAAAACTGTTATTCCTCTTCTGTTCAATTTCCTAACTACAATGGCATATTTTCAGGAGATTTAATTGGCTGGATTACTAAAAGAGGCAAATTAATCGATAGCGCAGCACTAGCTTTTATGGCGCAACAAAACGGCTGTATCGTAACTGGGTTTGACGGTTTACCTTTACCTCCTTTATACACCTGCAAAGATTATAGTTATGATGGCGCGATCGTGGCTAATTCTCCTCAAATACATCAAGATTTGTTAGCAGCCTGTCGAAAACTTACGAGCAGTACTTCATAATGTTCGTCTGATAACGTATTGCCACTTCAATATGATCGACTATAGAAGTTATTTAATTCGACGCATACAGAGTTTCTGGGCTTATTTAGTGTCTGTGGCGATTATTGCTGTTTTATTATCTTCTATTCATCATCCTGTAGCTGCCCAAATCGATGAACTTGAGATTGTGGCTGAATTTCCAGCTGAACATCCCCCAGGTAATATTGCCATCACACCAGAAGGCAGATTAATTATGAGTCAGCATCAATTTTATGGTGCGCCTTTACGGGTAGTAGAAGTACTAGATGAAAGTGTTGTACCTTTTCCCGATCGAGCCTGGAGTAGTCAGCCTAATCAAAACGGAGTTGGTCTAAATACAGTTTTGGGACTTCGTTCAGATCGAGAGGGTGTAGTCTGGATGCTCGATAACAGTTCAGGAGAAGGACAATCAGGTAAGATTGTCGGCTGGGATACGGAAAATGAGCAACTGTATCAGATTATCTATCTACCACAGCCAATCATTGCCGACAATTCATTTTTGAACGATTTAGCTGTGGATCTTGACCACAATGCGATTTATGTTACCGATACTGCTAGCGGCAATAATTCTGCCTTAATCGTAGTCGATCTCAATACAGGATTCTCTCGTCGGGTATTAGAAGGGGACATCTCAACTCGTCCCGAAGATATTCCCCTGATAATTAACGAACGTGTAATCAATATGCAAGGAAAACCTGCCAAAGTCGGTGCCAACCCGATTACCGTCGATCCAAACAATGAATGGGTTTACTATGCACCCATGAGTGGCAGATCTTTATATCGTATTTCTACTGAAGATTTATTAGATGAATCTCTTTCTCGATCGCAACTGGCTAGCAGAGTTGAACGCTATGGCGACAAGCCAATTTGCGATGGTATTACCGTAGATAATGCAGGTAATGTCTATATTACTTCCATTACCGATAATGCGATCGGCGTTGTCGATCGCACTGGTGCATATCGAACTCTTTATCAAGATGACAAGTTACTAAACTGGACTGATGGCATGGCGTTTAGTCCCGATGATTATGTTTATGTTACTGTCAGTCAATTACAAAATTCTCCACCGTTAAATAACGGAGAAAATGATTTTCAACCGCCTTTTTATCTAGTTAGATTCCCTGCTTTGGCTTCAGGTGCAGTAGGAAGATAAGATTAATTAATCTAATTATTGGCTTATTGGCGATGTCTGATAATTAGTTCTGCTAGTTCACAAAATCCTTCTCCCTCAGGTTTGTTGGTTACATAGGCAGGCAAATATTTTAATTGCTCTCGATACCTTAATACATTAGCTACTCCCGCTGAAACAGGAAATTCTTTTTGATTAAACAGAGATTCATCATTAGGACTATCACCGATAGTCAATATTTCTGTTGGTTTTAGATCGCGAAAATATTGCTCGATAACTTGGTTTAAACCATAAGCTTTGTCTTGATACGTTGGTTTGATGTGACACTGTATCGTACTGTAGGTAAAACCATAGCCTTCAGCCTGACAAACACGCTCGATTTGTTCTAATTCAGTTAAATTCAAATTTTCTACTTCAAATGTCCAGTCGGTTAGGCGAAATCGATTATCTGGCGACTCTTTTATCTGGGGAAACTTAGTTTTGAGTATCTGGAATACTCGGCTTAGCTGCTGGCGGTGTTCTTCAATATTTCCTTTGCTAATCAAGTTCGGCTGAGGATCGTGATTCCAATAGAATAAACCGCCATTTTCGGCGATCGCTCCCACTACAGGTAAATAAGTTGCGATCGCTTGCACCCATCCTGCTGAACGCCCTGTAGTAATTAATACATCTATTCCCGCAGTCGACAATTTAGTTAATATCTGAAATAACTTAGAGTCAAACTTCTCAGTTTGGGTTAAGGTACCATCCATGTCTGTGGCGATTAGACGGATATTTTGCCAATGATAGTTATTGATTGATTTGAGAGATGTTTGATTCATTAAAGATAACAAATATTGATAATCGTCTTGCTCATTGGACTGTTTCGACCAATTCTACTTGAAATACTTCAGAGAAAGCTTTCGCTACGTCAACTCGGATTTTTGCTACGGTAATATTAGGAATAAATTCTGCCAAACTTGCTACTGGCTTATCGGCGATACCGCAGGGAACTATCTGCTCAAATCCACTCATGTCAGGACATACGTTTACAGCAAATCCGTGCATTGTAATCCAACGACGAACTTTAATGCCAATAGCCGCAATTTTTTTTCCTTCTAGCCAAACACCAGTTAATTTAGGAACACGATAGGCCTTTAAACCATAGTTGGCTACAGTATTAATGATGACCGCTTCTAATTGTCTTAAATACCAATGTAAGTCTTGCCGATAGTAGCGCAGATTCATAATTGGATAGCCTACTAATTGACCAGGACAATGATATGTTACTTCCCCGCCCCGTTCAATACGATGAATCTCGAATTCGCTAGTTTGTGGATCGAACTTAAGAAAATCCACAGTCGAACCTGTTCCTAATGTGTAAACAGGAGGATGCTCTAAGAGAATCAAAACATCATCTAGTCTAGAATCATTTATTTTTTTGGCTACAAGCGATCGCTGATACGACCAGGCTTGAGTATATTCAACTATTGCTTGATTATCTAATAGACAAATTTTGTTATTTTGTGGCATATTGCTCGCCTATTTTAATAAATGTCAATCAATGTAACATAACATGAAAAAAACGGGTGTTTTGATGTTATGCAAGATACAAAGTGTTAATATTTTAGTTATAAAGCTATTAAAAAAAAAGCATTGCTTGTCAGGAATTGCAGAAAGATAAACCAAACAGCAAACTATCTCAAATGCAAAGATATAAGTTTATCAGATTAAAATCTAAACCAAGCAGATTTCGATTGAATAACTCAATTAATCTTTGGTAATTGCTTGAGAAAAGAATATTTGGAGAGTACCGTAACTTTTGCTAAACAAATAATTAGAGACTATAAACGTCGATCATAGTCTTTAAAAATATTTAATTTAAAGTGCATTACTTTAGGTTAAAAAAAGTAATGATTGCTACCAATTATTCTTAAATAAAAGCAAACTTTTTTAAGTTAAGAGATTTGTGTATTTTACTACAATTTCATAGCAGTGCCGTATCTACTTTTATTGGCTTTTAAACTGTATATTATGGAGTAGCGAATATGAAGCTTTTGATCCAAGGAAATAACATTGCAGTCACAGAATCTATTCATGATTACGTAGAACAGAAATTAGAAAAAGCAGTCAAACATTTCCAAAATATAACTGGGAAAGTAGATGTTCATTTATCTGTAGCTCGCAACTCTCGGATCGAAAGAAAACATAAGGCTGAAGTAACAGTGTTTGCCAATGGGACGGTAATTCGCGCTCAGGAAGGTAGCGAAAATCTCTATGCAAGTATCGATATGGTGGCAGATAAAATTGCACGACAGTTGCGCAAATACAAAGAAAAGCATTTAGCCAAGAATGCCCATGTGCATACACGTCAAGAAGAAATAGCCGAAAGTGAAGATGTAGTCGAAATTAAGGAGCTAAATAGCGATCGCGCTCCCGAGTTGCCTGTAGAAGTAGTTAGAACCAAATACTTTACTATGTCACCCATGACTACTCAGGAAGCTTTAGAGCAGCTTCAGCTGATCGACCACGATTTTTATATGTTTCATAATAGCGAAACCGACGAAATTAACGTAATCTATAGTCGCAATCACGGTGGTTATGGAGTAATTCAACCTCGTGCAGATGCTAATACTCGTAAAGAATAATTATCCACACTAAATTTCTACAGTATGATTTGAAACATTAGTTTCAAAGACAGAGAAGTAGATAAGTTTGGGGAGTAAAGGAAGTTTTCTTTACTCTTCGATTTGTTTTAGCGATTGTTTTATCAAAAATTTTGACACTGTGTTGCAAAAATCAAGCTTTAATCTAAATTAGAGATCGTGTCGCTAATTTCAGATTCCGCAGCAGAATTGAGAGATTGCACAATATAGGGAAATCCAGCCCCAGCCAAACCTTGTTTAATGCGATCGCTTGTTGCTTCAAACACGACAAACAGTGGCTTGATCTCCTCAGCTGCCTCGCTAATCATGTGCTGTTCATTAGGCGGCATTAACCATTCATAATCTTGGTCTAGATAAACCTGGGTTTGTCGCCAGCGATCGACCAGATCGGAAAAATCTTCTTCTGGACGATGGATAAAAACAATAATCTCTGTACCCATTTTAATTTTCCACTCTGGATCGCACATCAAAATTCCCAAATCGCAGGGCAAAGAAGTAGCAACGCGAGGGGTTTTAAGCTGTAGAGGATGGTTCAAGGTTAATTCTGGTCGGCGAATACGAACTACGGGAAGAGGAATTGTAATTAGACTCTGTTCTGGTCGGCGAATACTGGGTAATGCTTCGAGATAAGGGCGATGTTGCTTCAGCAAAGCGATCGCCCCGCTACGAGTACTGAATTGCGATAGTAAAGTTTCATAGTCAGATTTTTTAACAAATATCATGAAATTTTCAAAGTACGCAAGGCATAGTCACCCCACAAAATTAACCTAACTGATCGAAGATCGAGAACATTGGTAAATACATCGACAGTAAAATCGTACCCACCATCACCGCAATACCAACCATCATAATTGGCTCGATCATACTAGTAAGAGCTTTAACCGACTGTTCCACTTCGTCTTCGTAAAAATCAGCCACTTTCTCCATCATGCCGTCGAGTTCTCCAGTTTCTTCCCCAATACTAATCATTTGAATGGCTAAGGCAGGAAAGACATTTTCTTTTTGAATTGCCAGAGAAATCATGCCACCCTGTTGAATATCGGCTTTAGCAGCCTGTACAGCATTAACCAGTACCTGATTCCCAATAGTATCGCAGACGATATCAAAACACTGCAATACGGGAACACCAGAACGAGTTAAAGTACCAAAGATGCGGCAAAAGCGAGCTACTGCAATTTTTTCGTTTAAGTCCCCAAACAAGGGCATCTTCAACAGAAAGCCATCAATTTGTAGACGACCCATGGGCGTTTTGTAATAATTACGGATTACAAAGCTAAGTACAGAAAATACCCCAATCGGAATTAGTATTTTCCAACTACGAAGGATATCACTGATACCCAGCATGACGCGAGTCAGCAAAGGTAATTCCGCGCCTAATCCTTCAAAAATTGCGCCGAATACGGGAATCAAAAAGATCGTCATCCCCAAAAAGGCAATGACCGCAAAAATCCCTACTGTTACGGGATAAGCCATAGCTGATTTGATTTGATTCTGTAACTTTGCCATGTCTTCGAGCAGTTTAGACAGTCGCATCAGTACTTCGTCTAGAACCCCTCCAGTTTCACCAGCTTCAACCATAGCAACATAGAGGTTATTAAAACATTCAGGGTAGTCTTGCATCGACTCTGATAAGCTTATACCTTGTTGCACCTTCGCACTAATGCCTAAGAGAGCTTTTTTAAGCTTTACATTAGGTGCTTGGTCTGCCAATATGCCCAAGGCTCGAACAATTGCCACTCCTGCATTAACCATGACCGAAAACTGGCGGGAAAATATAGCTTTGTCTTTAACCGTGACTTTAGCTAAAGCCATTTCTAAAGCGGATAGGTCAATTTCAAAACTAGACTTGTTAACCTTACCGACGGCTACATATCTGTTTTTTAGCACCAGACGAGCTTGTTCAGCAGAAGCAGCTTCAATTTTTTCTTTAAAGATTTTACCTGAATTGTCTTTGACTTTTGCTACGAATATAGACATAGATAAACTAATAGCTAAGTTAGTAATACAAAATAGTTAGGTTGAATAGTAATTAATGACGTTGGGCATTTTTGGCATTGGTCATCATACCCATGCCAGCAGCAGCACCTGTCAGACGCTGTAGTTCATCGGGGCGAGAACTTTTAGCTAATCCCTCTTCTATACTGACAAAGCCTTTTTTAATCAAATCTGCCAAAGCCTGTTCCATAGTCTGCATCTCCATTTTTGCCCCCGTTTGAATTGCTGAGTATACCTGAGCTGCTTTACCCTCGCGGATTAAATTGGCGATCGCCGGAGTGACAATCATGATTTCCTGCGCCATAATCCGTCCAAACTCTCCAGGTTTGGGATTTTTCTTTTTCACTAAGGTTTGACTAAAGACGGCTATTAAAGAGTTAGATAACATGGCTCTAATTTGCGCCTGTTGACCTGCGGGAAAAACGTCAATTATTCGATCTACTGTTCCTGAAGCGGAATTGGTATGCAGAGTACCAAATACTAAGTGACCTGTTTCTGCTGCCGAGATGGCCAAAGAAATTGTCTCTAAATCCCGCATTTCTCCCACCAAGATAATATCGGGATCTTCGCGCAGCGCTGCTTTTAGAGCATTAGCAAAGCTTTTGGTATCTTCTCCTTTTTGCCGTTGATGAAATAAACTCTTGACGTTATCGAAGACATATTCAATTGGGTCTTCTACCGTCAGGATATGTTCGCCACGGCTGCGATTGATTAAATCTAGCATCGCTGCTAAGGTTGTAGTTTTACCAGAACCTGTAGGTCCTGTTACCAAGACAAGACCTCGTGGTCGTTCGGTGGTTCTTCTGATTACATCAGGCAGACCTAACTGATCGAAGTTAGGAATTTTAGAAGATAACGCCCGCAAACAAGCAGCATAACATCCTCGCTCTTTATAAACATTGACTCTAAACCGAGCTAAACCTTTTACCCCGTAAGAACAATCTAGCTCCCAGTGCTGCTCCAATTCCTTTCTTTGGTTGTTATTGAGCATACTGAAGATTAATCTTTGGCACTCTTGAGGAGTCAGCTCATCCCCAATTGGTGTCAATTTACCGCTGATGCGAAAATATATTGGTGCGCCAGCCTGGATATGCATATCAGAGCCACCCATTTCTACCAGTTGTTCCATCATGTCTTCGATCATTAAATCCATAATCTATTCTTCGCAAAAATTTTCTTAAATTGTTTAAATTAAGTGTCAATAAGTTAGGCTATGGCTTTTCTAACTAAAACGGGGAGTCATACAGTAGGGACAATCCAACCATTCGGGCTGCAACTCCGCGCTACAGGTACGACAGGTTAAACCACTTTTGCGTTTAGCCTTCAATTCTGATTCCAAGCCTGAGTCGGTAAAGGTTACTCGTTCAACCTCTTCTAGGGTGGTATGACCTTCTTTAACCAGATTTAGACTGTATGCCAGGATTGTAATCATGCCTTCTTCTACAGCAGCTTCTTTGATGCGATCGGTATTTGCTCCTTCGTTAATTAAAGTCTGTAGTCTTTCCGAATTTCGCATCACCTCGTATACCCCGACTCGCCCTTTATAGCCATCACCATTACATTTTGGACAAAGACTCCTATTCGCTTTTGCCTGGGAAAGCTGTTCCACATCTAACTTATGAGCTTTGTAAAAGATCACTTCCTCTTCTATCGCAGCTGATAAACCGAATCTAGCTAACTCTTCGTGGGTGGGATTATAAGCAATACGACATTCGCTGCAAACTTTGCGCATTAATCTTTGAGCTAAAACTCCTAGCAATGCTCCCGAAATCATAAACGGCTCAACACCCATTTCATCCAAACGGGCGATCGCCCCAGCAGCATCATTGGTATGCAGGGTAGTTAAGACTAAGTGACCAGTTAAGGCAGCTTCAATCGCTGTTTTTGCCGTTTCTGAGTCTCTAGTTTCACCTACGAGGATTACGTCAGGATCTTGTCTCAAGAAAGCCCGCAGGATCGAGGCAAAGTCCATTCCCTTCTCACGAATTACCTGTACTTGAGTAATACCATCGAGGGAGTATTCAATCGGGTCTTCGGCAGTACAAATATTAATATCAGGACTGTTTCTTTCAGCTAATACTGAATAAAGACTGGTAGATTTACCTGACCCCGTAGGTCCTGTAACCAGAATGATTCCAAAAGGACGTCTTGCCATATCTCGAACTATTTCTAGAGTAGGCTCGTGAGAAATTAACTTATCTAAACCTAGCTGAGTTGCTGAATTGTCAAGAATCCGCAAGACTACTTTTTCTCCATAGCGGCTAGGCAGAGTATTAACTCGAAAGTCCACCTTTCTTCCCTGGAACATACGACGGATTTTGCCATCTTGGGGCAACCGCTTTTCGGCAATATCCAGCTCTGCCATAATCTTGAAACGAGCAATTACAGCAGGAATAATCTTTTTCGGCATCCGATCAAAAGGTTGCTGTAATACACTATCTTTGCGATAACGTATTTTCAAGCCTTCTTCTTGAGGTTCAACGTGGATATCAGAAACACCATCCTGTAAAGCTTTGGCTAAAATTTTATTAACCAGAGTAATAATTGGTGCTGCTTGAGCTTCATTTGCTGCACCCAAGTCATCAGCTAGTTCGTCATCTGAATCTTCTAAATTAAAATCAAAATTGTCTAGTTCTAAGGAAACATCGACATTAACTTCTTGTTTTTTAACAGTTTCTTGTTTGACCTGCTCGTCTAAAAACCGATCGATTAGCTCTTGATAGTCAGATTGAGTAATAACCTGCCTTTCAACCGTAATACCTTTGGGTCGCAGAATACGATTAAGATCGTCTTGGGCTTCCAGGTTATCTGGATCAACCATGGCTACGACCAAGACAGGTTTTTCACCCTCTTTTTTTTGTAGAGGAATCAGGCGGTAACGACGGCAAATATCTAAAGGAATTAGGGAGTTAATTAATTCCCCCATCTGGTTATCGCTAAATTTATCCGTTTCTATTTCGGGATCGACTGATTCTACACCGAAAAGAACTTTCAGCTCAAATAAATGATGTTTTTTATACTGACGCAGTAAATCTGGCGGAAGCTGTTTTCCCGTGGTCGATTCTAATATTTCTACTAAAGAGCATCCCGTTTTGCGACTCTGTGCCAAAGCCTTCTGCATTTGGTCACCGTCAATAAACCCTTTTTGTACCAATTGGTTACCAAAAGGGGATAAGTTATTACGTAGGGCGATCGCCCGAGTTTTATTAGAAGAGGAGTAAGCCATAAATCAGTAAAAATATCTCGGTCATGCTAACTAGTGTTCCCCAAAGTTCGATTAAAATTTCCACGAAACTAAACTAAACCTTTGAGCTAAAAGTTAGTTGACTAAATTATGATTTCTTACTTAGGTAGCAAAAAATTAGGTTGAGCAAAGAAGTGGCTGAGTCTTTTGCAGAGTAAGCTCCCGCAGATTGCCATCTGCGATAACTGGTAATACTTCGCAACCAGATGATCTCTGGCTGGCAACCGAACAAAGTTAACCAGAAAATATCTTATGATGACTTTAAAAGAAAACTATCTATAGGGTTTGCTTTGCGATCGCCTAGTCATTGACCAGACAGTTTTGATGAGCTAAGTCTTAATAAAAATTGTTAATTCTTCTAAAGAATGCAATATCCTATATTTTGTACGTGGAGAGACAAACATTCCTATGAATGAAGAGCAGAAACAACCAGAAATCATTTCCGAAAATCCCGAAGTTATTGTTGTTGATAATTCAGCAGACAATAATAATTCTGTGCCAGAGTCGATTTTAGAAACAGAGCAAGCTACACAAATCAAGACAGAAACAGAAGCAGACAGTCAAGCTTCCGAAGAGAATGAAGCAATCTTTGCTGCGTTTCAGCAAGAAAATGCCAATCTTAAACAGCTTTTAGATGAAAAAAGCCAGCAGGCAGACTTATCCAAAGCACAGTATGCTAGATTGGCTGCGGATTTTGAAAATTTTCGTCGTCGAACTGTTAAAGAAAAAGAAAACCTGGAACTACAGGTTAAAAAAAATGTGATTACCGAATTATTGCCGGTGATCGACAACTTTGAGCGAGCTAGAACCCAACTCAAACCTGACAGCGACGGAGAAAAAGCAATTCATTCCAGCTATCAGGGAGTATATAAAACTTTGGTCGAGTGCCTTAAAAAGATGGGGGTATCGGCAATGCGTCCTGAAGGGCAAGAATTCGATCCCAATTATCACGAAGCAATGTTGCGGCAGCCAACCAGTGAATATCCCGAAGGAACGGTTATGGAGCAGCTTATACGAGGATATGTGTTGGGAGATATAATTTTGCGTCATGCTATGGTTAAAGTTGCTGTTCCTCAAGAACCTGTGATAACTTCGGAAGAGAAAAAGACAGAAAACGAAGAAAATGATGATTAAGTAATTCTATGGTCCGAAGCTGATTAAAGTTTTAGGTCTATGAAGTACTGATTAGGCATGACGGTATGCCGAATATTACCATAAGTTTCGTTGTCAACTTCTTGATAATTTATACAAAAATGAAAGTTACTGCCTAAGCACTATGGCAAAAGTTATCGGTATTGACCTGGGAACTACCAACAGTTGTGTTGCTGTGCTTGAAGGGGGAAAGCCCATAATCATTGCCAACTCAGAAGGTGCGCGGACAACTCCCAGTATGGTGGCATTTGCTAAGGATAATACTCGTTTAGTAGGTCAATTGGCAAAAAGACAATCGGTCACTAACGCCCAAAATACTATTCACAGCATCAAACGCTTTATTGGTCGCCGTTGGGAGGACACAGAACAAGAGCGATCGCGCACTCCCTATAAATGTATTCCAGGTCGGGATGATACTGTCGATGTTCAAATTAAAAATCGTCAGTATACTCCCCAAGAGATTTCTGCCATGATTTTGCAAAAGCTGAAGGCTGATGCCGAAAGCTTTCTGGGCGAAGCAGTAACCGAAGTGGTCATCACTGTTCCAGCATATTTTACCGATGCTCAAAGACAGGCAACGAAAGATGCAGGTACGATTGCTGGGCTAGAGGTATTGCGCATTGTCAATGAACCCACTGCTGCTGCCTTAGCTTATGGTTTGGATAAACAAGACAAAGAAGAGCATATTCTAGTTTTTGACCTGGGAGGCGGTACTTTTGATGTATCTGTGTTGCAGTTAGGCAATGGGGTTTTTGAGGTCAAAGCTACGGCTGGTAACAATCATTTGGGCGGAGATGACTTTGATAACGTTATTGTACGCTGGATGATCAAAACTTTTTATGCTCAAGAAGAAATCGATCTCAGAACAGATAAAATGGCACTCCAGAGAATGCGCGAAGCTGCGGAAAAAGCCAAAATAGAGCTTTCTGTCGCTCCTACAACTTCCATTAACCTGCCGTTTATTACCGCTGATGAAACTGGACCCAAACATATTGAACTCGAATTAAGCCGAGCTAAGTTTGAAGAACTAGCAAAGAATTTAATTCAAAAAACTTTAGATCCTGTGAGGCTAGCCTTAAAAGACTCTGACTTGAAGCCAAACGAAATAGACCGCATCATCTTAGTAGGAGGTTCGACGCGCATTCCCGCAGTTCAGGCAGCGATTAAAACTATCTTTGATGGAATGCAAATCGATCGCTCGGTTAACCCAGATGAAGCTGTAGCCGCTGGTGCTGCTATCCAAGCAGGAGTACTGGGTGGTGAAGTAGAAGACGTTTTGCTGTTAGACATTACGCCTCTGTCTCTGGGTATTGAAACTCTGGGTGGAGTCTTCACTAAAATCATTGAAAAAAATACCACTGTACCTACCAGCAAATCGCAGCCTTTTTCTACTGCTGCTGATGGACAAACAACTGTAGAAATTCACGCTCTTCAAGGCGAAAGAGCTATGGCAAAAGACAACAAAAGTCTGGGCAAATTCTTGCTGACTGGAATTCCTGTAGCCCCTAGAGGAATGCCTCAAATTGAAGTGGCGTTTGAAATCGACGTCAACGGAATTTTACAGGTTTATGCTCAAGATAAAGGTACTGCAAAACAGCAAAGTATCACTATTAGCAACACTGGAGGTTTAAGCTCTAGCGAAGTTGAGAAGATGCGCCAAGAAGCAGATAACTATGCCGAACAAGATCGCCGTAACATTGAACTGGTTAAATTGAAAAACCAAGCTGAAAATTTAATTTATAATTATGATTCAACTGTTAGTGAACAAGGGAATTTAATTCGTGATGAGCATAAAGCACAAATCGCCCGAATTAAAGAAGAGTTTAACATAGCCTGCAATAATCCCCACACTACCATTAAAGAAATTGGCGATATTTTAGATGGTCTGCGTCAAACGTTGCTGGCAATTGGTACGGAAGTCTATCAACAAAAAAATTCCGAATCAAATAATTCTTTTGCCTTTGACGATTTTGATGACGATGATTTAGCTGGAGACAGCAATAGTACTATTAAAGCAGTGGTTAGCCTATCAAATAATGCTCAGGTCGAAAGCGGTAATGATTTGGGGCAAAATGACGATACGTCTTTTGACGATTATGAATCAGTCGATTAACTAGTCACACTGGCTCTGCCGTATGATGTTAATTTTCGCCATAGCCCTAAAATTTAGCCAAACTAAAAAAATTAGCTCTTAGTAGTAACCGTACTATATTTACTGGTTCTGATTTTGTTAAAGTACAATCAATAAAACATAGGAATTAATTAAGATTTTATGGCAGGGGACTACTATCAAATCCTGGGCGTATCCCGCGATGTAGATAAAGATGAACTAAAGCGTGCTTATCGCCGTATGGCACGTCAATATCATCCCGATGTCAACAAGGAACCAGGAGCAGAGGAAAAGTTTAAAGAAATTAATCGTGCATACGAAGTTCTTTCTGAACCAGAAACTCGCGCTAGATACGATCGCTTTGGCGAAGCTGGTGTAGGTGGTGCAGCAGGAGCATCAGGATTCGATTATAACGATATGGGCGGTTTCGCCGATATATTTGAAACTATTTTTAGCGGATTTGGTGGAGGCGTTGGCACCAGTCAAGGCCAATCTCGCCGTCGCAACGGGCCAGTTAGAGGAGACGATTTACGCTTAGATTTAAAGCTGGATTTTCGAGAGGCGGTTTTTGGTGGCGAAAAGCAAATTAAAATTCCCCACCTCGAATCTTGCGAAACCTGCAACGGTACGGGGGCTAAACCAGGCACTGGAGTTAAAACCTGCGGAACCTGTAGCGGTAGTGGTCAGGTACGTCGCGCTACTCGTACTCCTTTTGGTAGTTTCGCCCAGGTATCAGCCTGTACGACCTGTAATGGTACTGGGCAGGTAATTGAGGAAAAATGCGGGACTTGTCATGGCGCAGGTCGTCAGCAAGAAACTAAAAAACTCAAAATTACGATTCCGCCTGGAGTAGATAATGGTACTCGTCTGAGAGTCTCTGGAGAAGGAGATGCTGGAGTTCGCAGCGGTACGCCTGGAGATTTATATGTTTATTTGTTTGTCGAATCTGATCGAGAATTTATCAGAGAAGGGATTAACATTAGATCGGAAATTACGGTTAGCTATTTACAAGCTATTTTAGGCTGTAATTTGCAGGTTAATACAGTTGATGGGAAGGAAGAGCTAACTATTCCCGCGGGTACTCAGCCTAATACAGTGCTTACCTTAGAAAACAAAGGCGTACCTAGGTTGGGTAATCCTGTCAGCCGAGGAAATCATTTGATTACGGTTAAGATCAATATTCCTACTAAAGTTAATTCAGAAGAGAGAGAATTATTAGAAAAGCTAGCTACCGTTAGAGGCGAAACAACAGGAAAAGGCAGCAAAGAAGGATTCTTGGGAGGTTTGTTTCAGAAATGAACTCTGAGCCCCTAAAAGGTACGGATAGTTATACCTCAGATCGTGCAGATGCTTATCTAGATTTACGCGGTACACCTTGTCCGATTAATTTTGTGAGAACTAAGCTTCGTCTCGAGCAAATGTCCCCTGGCGCTTTATTAGAAGTTTGGCTCGATCCTGGCGAACCAATCGAACAAGTTCCCGATAGCTTAAAAATCGAAGGCTATCAGCTAGAGGCGTTGGATGAACGCCAGGATTTCTTTGCGATGTTAGTTCGTCGTCCTCTAGTGTCGTGAGTGATTGGGATTTAATTGCTCGAAAACTAAATAGCGATCGCCCTAATGATCGCAAATCTGATGTGCCAATCTGGGGAACGGTAGTTGCGGTTCAGGCTAACTTTTATCGGGTCAAGCTGGTAGGCAACTTCGCCACCCAGTTTTTGCTTTGTACTCGTCGTACTCGGCTCAAAAAAATTGGACAAAAGGTAATGGTCGGCGATCGCGTTTTAGTGGTAGAACCAGATTGGCTTGATGCTCGAGGAGCAATTGCCGAAGTTTCTAATCGTACTACCGAGCTACAGCGACCACCTGTGGCTAATGCTGAGTTAATTTTGCTGGTATTTGCTTTAGAAGAACCTACTTTAGATCCCTGGCAACTGAGTCGCTTTTTGGTTAAGGCCGAATCTACGGCTCTACAACTTTGTTTATGTCTTAATAAGTGCGATCTAATCGAGGCAGCACAACAGCAGTGGTGGCAGCAACGTCTTCAGCAGTGGGGATATGATGCTAGCTATATTAGCGTCGAACAGCAATTAGGCATCGAACCATTGTTGTCTCGCCTCAAGGGAAAAATTACCGTAGTAGCAGGACCAAGTGGAGTTGGTAAATCCAGCTTAATTGATGCTTTAATTCCGACCGTTAAGTTACGAGTGGGTAAAGTATCGGGCAAGCTGCAACGGGGTCGCCATACTACGCGCCATGTAGAGTTATTTGAGCTTCCTGGGGGCGGTTTGTTAGCCGATAGCCCAGGATTCAATCAGCCTGAGCTGGACTGTCTTCCCAGTAATTTAGCGCATTATTTTCCTGAAGCCAGAGCTAGATTAAAGCAAGGAATCTGTCAGTTTAGTAATTGTCTGCACCGAGATGAGCCAAATTGCGTTGTTCGAGGAGATTGGGAAAGATATGAGTATTATCTGGATTTTTTAGACAAAGCGATCGCGCGTCAAGCAGCATCGCAGCAGCAGCCAGATGAAGAATCTAGCCTTAAGCTCAAGGTCAAGCGTTCGGGTAAGAGTCAATACGAACCAAAGTTACAAATTAAAAAATATCGGCGTACTTCTCGCAAAACCAGACAGCAAAATCTTCAGGAAACTTATGAAAGACAGCTAGATGATGAAAGAGAAGATCGACTGTAGATTATTGGTCATATCCTGAGCGCATTAAACATTTATTAATAACTTGTTCAATGTTTAATGCTCAATGCTCAATGTTTGGTCAGAGAAGTTATAGCTACTTTAAGTCAAGAGTACTTTATCAATCGGATTTAGTATTATTAACTATTAATTTACAGTTATTGTTTCTCTATGGTGAGGCTGTAATAAATTGGTCAGATCTGGCCCAATTGGAATGATACCACCAGGATTTAAGGGAAATAAATTACCGTAATAATCCCGTTTAATGCTTTCCAAGTCACAGGTAGCTGCAACGCCTGGTAACTGATACAAATCTCGCAGGTACGCGCCTAAATTACTGTAATCTTTGATACGGCGCAGATTGCATTTAAACAGCCCATAATAAACAAGATCAAAGCGAAACAAGGTAGTAAATAATCTTACGTCTGCCAGGCTAGGGCGATCGCCACAAAGGTAGCGATTAGTTTCTAAAACTGCGTCTATTTCATCTAAGGTAGAAAACAACTTCTGACTTGCCTGTGTATAAGCCTGTTGAGTTTGGGCAAAACCGCAGCGATAAACCCCATTGTTAACAGTATGGTAAATCTTATCGTTCCACTGGTCTATTTGCGATCTAAGGTTTTCTGGATAGAGATCGTAATCTGGATGTTGGGCAAATTGATTAAATTCTGAGTTGAGTATTTCAATAATCTCAGCACTTTCATTATTAACAATGGTGTTAGTCTGTTCGTCCCATAAAATCGGTACGGTGCAGCGCCCTGTGTAGCCAGACTGAGATAGCTGATATAGTTCTGGTACGGTACTGCAACCTAATTCTGGCTTGGATAACACCCAAATTCCCGCATCGGGAGACGGATAGACGATTGATACGGCGATCGCTTCTTCCAGCCCCTTTAAGGCACTAGTAACTAAGGTACGATGCGCCCAAGGACAACCCAAACCCACATACAAACGATAACGCTTAGCAGCGGGTTGATAAAGATTATCTGGTTTAGTACTAATAAAATTTCTAAATTGGCTTTCGGGACGAATATATTCTCCCGTTTGGTTACGGGGTGCAAGCTGAGACATCATAATTTGCCACATCGTTGTCCAAACAAACTTGCCCGTTTTCACAATTAACTTGCCTGGAAGAGATTTGTTCTTTGCCATTAATTTTGCTTCTCCATCATGAAAAACTCTGTAGAGGCGTTTCCCTACAGCCAATCATTGCACTGCATAGAAACTGAGGGTTGTGTTGCCGTAGGACTTCTGGCGATAGATCTTTAATCCAGGTACTTCTTTAGCTTGCCAAAGTCGAGGATTGTGTTCGACTGCGATCGCGCCTTCTAGGGTAACTAATTCCAGAGAGGCGATCGCTTTTAAAACAGGTAAATATAAATAACTATCGTAGGGGGGATCGAAATAAATCCAGTCAAACTTTTGTCCCGTCAGCTTTTTAATTTTAACTAATACATCTCCTTGAAACACTTGATAAGATTGTTCTGATTGGGCTACCTGCTGCCAGTTATGTTCAATTACCTTACAGGCTTTACCATACTGTTCAATACCTACCGCCTTACTTGCACCGCGACATAAAGCTTCTGCCCCCATTGAACCATTGCCTGCACATAGATCTAGCCAACTACAGCCTGGGATGCGATCGCGCCAAATATTAAACAAAGCTTCCCTGACTCTGGCAGCAGTGGGACGAGTTCTTTGTCCTGGTACTGTCCTCAGTTGTCGATTGCCATAGATTCTCATATTCTTCGATCTGATCTCTGAGCAATACATATAGAGATTGCTAAATTTATCTTAACGTGAGTTTGGTTTATGTAGTAACTTATTTAATCTTCGCTATTTCTACCTAATAATTTTATCGATTATTTTAATTTTTAAATAACATTATTAATTAAATTTTTAGAGCAATTTAACTTCATAATTGGTGTGATTATATTTACGTAATCTTGGAATTTAGATAAAATTAAATAATAAATGTAAATTTTAGCTAAAGAAAATTCTTGCTGCTATAAAGATTAAAAATCTTGTGTGGCTGATTGAAAAAGATCAATTAATAATATTATTTAAAATAAAAACCTGCTGATTTTGATTAAAGAAAAATACAGCATTGTATTATCTAATCAAAATCGACTTGCTTTAACACCAAACATTTAAACCATCATGGCAACAAATAATATTGAACTAGCCAGCTCATATCAAAATCTATTTAATACTTCTAAGCCCCTCACAAAATTGCCAATTATGGACTCGATGCAGAACTATTAACCAATAATAATCGAGTACTAATTTAATACGATCGAGTTCTATTTATTGACTCGACAATTGAAGATTATCAAAGTTTAATTGATAATTTAGCGCAACTAACTAAAGTCGTAATTTTAGATTTTCAACGTGACGGAATAGTTCAAATAAGTGATTCGCTGAGTAAATATGACAGTTTAGATACGATACATATTGTCTCTCATGGTCATGTTGGAGAGTTAAGTTTAGGTAATACCAAACTAAATCAAAATACGTTAACTGAATATACAAATCTATTATCTAGCTGGAATAATTATTTACAAGATAATGGCGATATTCTGCTTTATGGCTGTAATGTCGGTGCAGATTTAGCTGGTACAGAATTTATTAAAGATTTAAGCGAATATACTAAAGCCGATATCTCTGCTTCCACTGATTTGACTGGTAGCGAGGATCTACATTTAGAGAGATAAATCATGAATACAGTTATTTTAGGCACAAACCTAGGCGAACAACATTGAAGCAGGTAAAAGAAACGATACGGTAGAAAGAAATGAGGGCAACGATCTATTGATAGCTGGCTCTGGCAATGACATTCTCTACGGTCAAGCTGGAAGCGATCGCTTATCTGGTGGAAATGGTAACGACAAGCTCTATGGTGAAAAAGGCAACGACATTTTGGATGGAGGAGACGGTAATGATACCCTAAACGGTGATGATGGCAATGATACTCTTTTTGGTCAATTGGGTAAAGAAATATTCAAAGACTTGTTAATAAAATGGAATTGCTCATTGGTCGAGTTCGGAGGAGAAAGCGACCACATACACTGTCTTTTTGAAGCAGAGCCAACTATCGAACTAGTATTTTTAATCAAAAATCTAAAGTCAGTTTCTTCTCGCAGAATTAGACAGGAATATAGTCAGCACTTAAAGCCTTTTTACTCGAAGAACTACTTTTCTGGAATCGAGCTTATTGTGTTATTTCCGTAGGAGGTAGAGCTAATATAGAAACGCTACTTATGTACATAGAAAATCAGGACTCACCCGCTAGGTTAAAGCCTCGACTAACTAACGATTCATCTCTGGTAGAATCGTAGGATGCGTGTCGGGATTGCTCAAATCCAATTGATAAATTTCTCGTCGAGAAAGAGATGTTAACTTCGATAGATGACGACTAGCTTGCGATCGCGTCATTCCCCGCTCTAATAGTTGCTGGAATTCGCGTTTTAGTTCTGCTTCGGAGGTAATTAAGCTGGTTTTGGCTGCGCCTTTTAGGACTAAAGTATATTCTCCCTTTGGTTGCCGCTCGTTGCTGTACATAGCGATCGCTTCACCGATATTTCCGCGCCAAAATTCTTCGTGTACTTTAGTTAACTCTCGCGCTAGTACAATTTCTCTGTCTGCACTTAATACGGCCGCTAAATCTTTCAAAGTTTTGAGAATACGATGGGGAGCTTCATAGAGAATTACTGTCTTGGTTTCGCTATGTAATAATTCTAATCTTGCCTGACGTTCACTTTCTTTCAGTGGCAGAAATCCCTCAAAGATAAATCTCTCGGTGGGCATTCCTGATGCAGCTAAAGCACTGATTACTGCTGTTCCCCCAGGGATAGGAATTACAGTAATATTCTGAGCGATCGCCGCTTGGACTAACTTAACTCCAGGATCGGAAATACTAGGCATACCAGCATCTGTTACCAGAGCAATATCTGTCCCCTGTTGCAGACGTGCGATCAGATCTTGAGTTCTAAAGTCTTGGTTATGTTCGTGATAGCTAATTTGAGGTGTGTTAATTTGTAGATGCTTGAGTAGTTTACCCGTTCGGCGAGTATCTTCTGCTGCAATAAGATCTACTTCTTTCAAGATACGAATCGCTCTAAGAGTAATATCTTCTAAATTGCCGATGGGAGTTCCCACTAAATAAAGTTTGCCCAAGGTTTAGTTACTTACTAGCTTAAATCTACTGGTATTTACTGATGATACTAAAATTAGCAGTGTTTGTTTGCTTCGAGTATTGATTAAATATATTAAAAATAATCGTTAAATGGCAAGAAGACGAAATTAACTAATTATAAAAATTCTAGACAAGGTTAAAGCGCATATCTGTCTGGAATTTTTATAAATACCTAATATACATAAGCTAATAAACCTGAGATAATGAACAGCGATTAGAAAATACCTTAGCTAAAGTAAGACCTTGCCAACTTACATAGATATATTCGCGTTTCAGTTTCAATCTCCTGGTCCAACTATTTTTGAAGTTGGTCCAATTGAGGTGCGTTGGTACGGTCTATTAATTGCGACCGCAGTTTTAATCGGCGTTACTCTATCTCAATACTTAGCCAAACGTCGGCGAGTAGACCCAGATTTGCTGGGAGATTTAGCGATTTGGTTGGTTATTTCTGCTATTCCTTGTGCCAGACTCTACTATGTTTTGTTTGAATGGCAAGAATATGCTCAACGTCCTGAAGATATTATTGCTATCTGGAAAGGGGGCATTGCAATTCATGGAGCAATAATTGGCGGAACGATCGCCACGATTATTTTTGCTCGAATCAAGCGTATTTCGCTATGGCAGTTATTAGATTTAATTGCACCTTCTTTGATCTTAGGTCAAGCAATTGGACGTTGGGGCAATTTCTTTAACTCTGAAGCTTATGGCAAGCCGACGGATTTACCTTGGAAACTTTTTATCGCACCTCGCTATCGACCTTTAGAACTACTAAATTTTGAATATTTCCACCCTACCTTTCTCTATGAGTCTTTATGGAATTTGGGGGTGTTTGTCTTGCTGATGTCCTTATTTTTTTGGGGACTAAAGCAATCTAACCATCTAAAAACAGGAACGATCGCAGCCGTATATTTAATTGGCTACAGTTTGGGTCGAGTGTGGATTGAATGGTTGCGTACCGACAGCTTGATGATTGGTCCATTAAAAATAGCTCAGATAGTTAGTTTAAGTGCGATCGCGCTAGGTCTACTCATTCTTGCTTGGCTATACTGGTTCAGACGACCATTACCTGATGTAGTTTCCCTTAGAAGTCAGCAGAATAGCCCTAGCCACAGACCATAATGGGAACATAAGGACTCTGACAACGACTTTAGCTGATAAAATTTGTAAAAGTTGTCAAACTATATTTCCATTGTGCAATGCTCCATACATTAATTGCAAAATCTTAAATATCGCTCATTTATTGCTCATTTCATGAAATCATTTCAACTCACGCTTAAACCTGCTGTATATATTATTGGTGCAGGTCCTGGAGATCCAGAATTATTGACTATCAAAGCCTATAAAATTTTAGAACAAGCTGATGTAATTCTCTATGCAGATTCTTTAGTACCAAAACAAATCTTACAGGATGTTCGTGAAGATGCAGAATTAGTGGCAACGGGCAACAAAACCTTAGAGCAAATAATTCCTCTGGCAATTGAGCGGGTTAGACAAGGTAAATCAGTTGTGCGACTGCATTCTGGAGATTTAACTTTATATAGTGCGATCGGCGAACAAATACAGGCTTTCGCTGATGCAGATATTGCTTTTGAATTAATTCCTGGCATTAGTGCTTTTCAGGCTGCTGCTGCCAAACTTAGCACTGAGTTAACTATCCCAGAACTGGTGCAGACAATCATTTTGACGCGAATTAGCGGTAATGCATCGTCTGTACCCAAAACTGAAGAATTAGCGTCTTTAGCTGCTCACCAAGCCAGTTTGTGCCTTTATTTGGCGGCTCGCCATATTGAAAAAGCCCAAGAAAAACTGTTAAAACATTACCCCAAAGATACTCCTGTAGCAGTTTGCTATCGAGTCGGCTGGCAAGATGAACAAATCTGGGTAGTCTCTTTAGAACAAATGGCTGCGGTTACTCGTGAAAACAATTTAATTAGAACCACTTTATATCTAATTAGTCCTGCACTACAAAAAGCCGTAACTACCCGTTCTCGTTTATATCATCCCGAACACTCTCACTTGTTTCGTCCCACAATAAAAGAATAAATCAGCGAGGAAATATGCAAGCGTCGTAATATAGGATTAACTAATAACTACAAACTAATCACCAATAACTACATGAGTATGCTGCTGTACCAACTGAGATATAGTTATTGGTTAGGATTATTAAGAAATAGCCAAATATTACTAGGAGATAGCTTTGGGCAACAATCAGATCGAAAAGTTACCAGAAATTCTCAAAATAGCTCGCTCTGTCGCTTGGGGTGCAGCTGATGTTCTTAGTTCTTTTTATCACAAAGACACTTCTGATTTGGATGTTAAAGACAAAAAAGATGGTCCTGTTACGGAAGCCGATTTAGCTGCCAATAAATATATTTTAGGCAGGTTAAAAGAAGAACTGGGAACTGAAGATTTTGGTTATTTGTCTGAAGAAACTTTTGATGTCAAAAAAGCTGAACCCATCCCTAAAGACTGGGTTTGGATTATTGATCCGCTTGACGGCACCAGAGATTTTATCGATAAAACTGGTGAGTATGGAATGCACATTGCTTTGGCGTATCAAGGTCGTCCTATAATTGGCATTGTGGCTATTCCTGAAGCGGGTAAGGTTTATTTTGCTGCTAAAGATCGAGGTAGTTTTGTCGAAACCAAAGATGGCACGGTCACACCGAGCGCAGTTTCCGAGCGCAACAAGATTGAAGAATTATACTTAATTGTTAGTCGTTCTCACCGCGACGATCGCTTTAAACAATTAATTGAACGCCTACCGTTTGCGGGTAAAAAATATATGGGTGGCGTTGGGGGGAAAATTTCTACTCTCCTCGAACAAACATCTGATGTTTATCTTTCTTTGTCGGGTAAATCAGCAGCCAAAGATTGGGACTTTGCCGCACCAGAATTGATCCTTACCGAAGCTGGTGGTAAGTTCACCTATATTAATGGTGAGCCTGTGTATTATAACCAGGGAGATGTAAAACGATGGGGATGTATTGTGGCTACTAATGGACAGTGTCATGAAGCTCTTTGTGAAAAAGCTGCTGCGATCATCGACGAAATTGATAATGGGTAATATATTTAAGCTAATTAAATTTTGTACTTGAAGGTTGATGATCTGAGTTGAGCGATCCCAAGGCTAGGCGTAAGCCTAATCGCTCAACTCAGTTTTTTTTTGTAAATGTTAATTAACAGACGCTAATCAAATAAATCTTTAGCTCGAGTAGTTAGGCTATCGCGTAACTATTGGAGAATTTGGAGACACATCTTGTAAGCCCCGCCCCTCTCTAAAAATCATTTGCTGTTGATTGCTTAGTTTGATTTGCTTCTACTTAAACCGAACTGACGTGACTTAAATTACATTTTTGTTCTGACTGTAAAAGTATAGTCGCCACCAGCTTCCAACTGATGATCGCAGCGTTCTAGAAAACGTTCTAACGGTTCTTGAATTAAAGCTCTGCCCAGAGGAGGTTGAACAGAAAGCTGTCTTTGACGGAAACGCCATCTAAATTGCCATTCGTACTGAGCAGCTTGAACTTCTCCTTCAATTTTACCCATTGAAATAGACTGTTGAGTGATGCGGACATGGGCAATTGTTTCTGGTAGATAACGACGGTTCACAATTTATAACAAGCAAGTTTACTCGGTAGATATTGTTAGGTTTCACTAGTTAATATAGCGACTCTTCAATCAATCGCGGACTAATCTAGTTCTAGCTCAAAATAATACAGTACTCCAAAACCAGTTTTGGCGAGCTTCTGCGATCCCAGACTGAAGTTACCTAAACCCAAAAAAATACGACACACTATAAATTAAAGGTCAATAAAAAAGCTCACCTTATCAAGAGGTATTCTGATGTTGTCTCAAGAAGAAATAAACAATCAGGCAGAATTAGAACAGGCACTGGTTGGCTTTGAAGAAATTAATGCCGAGCTAAATTATCGTAAAGCGCAAAATTCTCTACGCAGTTTAATCAGTAACATTGACTTGACTGCTGAAGAACAAAGTGGATTAGAGTCAGAAATAGAGCGTCTAACTCAAATGCTGGATAAACTGGAACAGTCTGTAGTGCAAATTGCCGCTTTTGGTATGGTAGGCAGGGGTAAATCTTCGGTACTCAATGCTCTAGTTGGACAAGATATTTTTCCCACAGGCGCACTTCACGGCGTTACTCGTACCATCGATAGTGCTGACTGGAAACTAACCCCAGAACAAATCGCCGACACCTCAAAAAATCTGCAACGTCTAACTATTCCAGGAAAGCAAGGCGGAGAAATTCAACTGCTTGATACTCCAGGAATTGACGAGGTGAATGGTGAAGCGAGAGAAATCTTAGCCTGCGATCTAGCTCAGAGAGTAGATCTAATCCTGTTTATCGTATCGGGTGATATTACTCAAGTTGAATATCGTGCTTTGTCCAAACTGCGAGAAGCAGGAAAGCCGATGTTGTTAGTGTTCAACAAAATCGATCAGTATCCCGAAGCAGACAGACTGGCAATCTATCAGAAAATCAAGGAAGAAAGAGTTAGAGAACTGATTTCTCCTGATGAAATTATTATGGTGGCTGCATCTCCAATTGAGGTCAGAGGGATAAAAGATCGAACAGGTAAACTTAAAGTACAAAGGATTCGGGGTGAATCTCAAATAGAATCTCTCCGGCTAAAAATTTTAGAGCTATTAGACCGTGAAGGCAAATCTTTAGTAGCTCTAAACAGTATGCTCTTTGCCGACAGAGTAAACGAACAGCTATTAGGTCGTAAATTAGCAATTCGCGATCGCGCTGCCAATGCCTTAATTAATCAGGGAATGATGGTTAAAGCCATGGCGGTGGCACTTAATCCGGTGACGGCGATCGATTTGTTTTCTGGGGCAATTATTGATGTAGGAATTATTCTCTCTTTGTCCCGTCTTTATGGCATCAATATGACCCAATCTGGGGCAGTGCAGTTATTAAAGAACATTGCTCTAAGCATGGGCGGAATTAGTGCTAGCGAACTACTTGCAACCTTGGGTTTAAGCTCGATTAAAGGGCTTTTAGGACTAACAGTTCCCGCTACAGGTGGTTTATCTCTCGCGCCTTATTTGTCAGTGGCGATCGCTCAAGGAGGAGTGGCTGGAGTATCTTCTTATGCCATTGGGCAGGTAACGAAAACTTATTTAGCCAATGGCGCATCCTGGGGAGAACAAAGTCCTAAAATAGTGGTGCAGAAAATTCTTGATTCTCTAGATGAGCGTTCAATTCTCAATCGAATTAAATCAGAACTGCGAGCCAAGTTACATCCTTAACCCTTTAACATAAACAGTTGAACTTAAAAACTAAAAGCTAAGAGCTACTCTAACCGTTTAATATCTTGACCCAAACTGACGTTAAAATAATTCAGATATCAAGCATGAATTAGAGGCGATATGGTAACTAGACGAGTTGCAGACATTCTCAAAAATGGTCAACCAGATGAATCCGTAACCATTCAGGGTTGGGTACGCACCAAGAGAGAATTAAAGGGGTTTTCTTTTGTAGAAGTCAACGATGGCTCGTCTATAGCAGGTTTACAGGCTGTTCTGGATGCTGATTTGCCCAACTATGAAGAAATTCTTAAACAACTAAGTACTGGAGCATCCGTAGAAATAAAGGGCAAGTTAGTCGAGTCTCCAGGAAAAGGGCAGAAAATTGAAATGAAAGGGGAGTCGGCGGTCGTGTATGGTACCGCCGATCCTGAAACCTATCCTTTGCAAAAGAAACGTCACTCTTTCGAGTTTCTCCGCACCATCAGCCACTTGCGATCGCGCACCAATACTTTAGGAGCAGTTTTTCGGGTACGGAATGCTTGCGCTACGGCAATTCATCAGTTTTTCCAGGAGAAAGACTTTCTCTGGATTCACAGTCCGATTATTACAGCCAGCGACTGTGAGGGGGCAGGAGAGTTATTTACCGTTACTAATTTAAATCTCAACAAGCTACCTCAAAATGAGCAAGGAGAAGCAGATTATAGTCAAGATTTTTTTGGCAAACCTGCTTATCTTACCGTCAGTGGACAGCTACAGGCAGAAGTAATGGCAATGGCATTTAAGAATGTTTATACTTTTGGTCCTACTTTTCGCGCTGAAAATTCCAATACTTCTCGTCATTTGGCAGAGTTTTGGATGATTGAGCCTGAAATGGCTTTTTGTGACTTGGAAGGAGATCAAAACCTAGCTGAAGAATTTCTTAAGTACATTTTTAAATATGTTTTGGATCATTGCGCCGACGATTTAGAATTCTTTAATAAGTGGGTCGATAAATCTGTACTGGCAAATGCCGATACCATTGTTAGTAATGAATTTGAACGAATTACCTATACCAAAGCTATTGAATTGCTAGAAAAAGCTAAGCAGAAATTTGAGTTTCCTGTCGAATGGGGCATCGATTTACAGTCGGAACACGAACGCTACCTAGCTGAAAAACTGTTTAAAAAGCCCGTGATTGTAACCAACTATCCCAAGGATATTAAAGCTTTTTATATGCGTTTGGATGAAGGTGAGAAAACTGTCTCCGCCATGGATGTGCTTGCCCCTGGAATTGGCGAAATTATCGGTGGTTCACAACGGGAAGAACGCTTAGATGTTTTAGAAAGACGAATCAAACAGATGAATATCGAAGCCGAGGATATTTGGTGGTATTTAGATTTGCGTCGTTATGGCACAGTTCCCCATGCTGGCTTTGGTTTGGGTTTTGAAAGACTAGTGCAATTTATGACTGGAATGACTAATATTCGTGATGTAATTCCCTTTCCTAGAACTCCTCTAAGTGCAGATTTTTAGATTTTTAAATAATATTTGACGTAAGGGCATTTAAGCAAACGCCCTTACAAATCTTGAATCAACTTTTTAGATCCAGTTAATGACAAAGGTTTCGGTCTTGCAATTCTACTTCTGAACTATTTGCTAAATAATCTTCGATCCAGTTACAGCCATATTGTAGAGGGCTTAATTGGAGAATATTATTTAAATTCCAGAGAATAATTTTGGCATCTTCCCCCGCCGTAGCTAAAGTTTGGCTATCGGGGCTAAAAGCTACTGACCAGATAGAGTTATCGTGTCCCTGTATGGTTTTTATATATTCCCACGTTTGGTTATTTGGTTGCCAAAGTATAATTTTGCCATCGTCATCAACACTGGCTAGATCTTGCTGATTAGGACTAAGAGAAATTCCTTTAACGGCAGTCTGATGTTTTTCAAGAGTTGTTACTATTGTTCCTGATAGATCCCAAATTTTAATAGAGCGATCTTCGCTACCAGAAATAATTTGTTTGCCATTTGTGATCGCTGTCCTGACTGCATCTTGGTGTCCTTGGAGAGTTTGTAAAAGCTCACCCTCTAAATCCCAAACTTTAACTGTCTTATCTTCACTAGCAGAAACTAAGTATTTATTATCGGGACTAATTGCAACATCCCAAACTTTTTGTCTATGACCTTTTAAGGTATGGAGTAAATTACCTTTGATATCCCAGATTTTAATTAAGTTATCATCCCCAGCCGTCACAATTTTCTGACCATCAGGACTAATATCCACTGCCCAAATAGCAGAATTATGAGCTTTAATCGTCTTGACCGTATCGTTATCAGCTTGCCAAATTCTGAGGGTTTTATCTGCGCCAACCGAGGCAATGGTTTGAGCATGAATTACCACATCATAAACTTCGGCAGTATGTTGGCGAAAAGTTTTAAGAAGAGTCCCTTCGGGGTTCCATAATTTGACAGTTTTATCATCGCTAGCAGAAGCAATTATCCGACCATTATAGTCTAAAGCGATCGCAACATCTTGATGACCAGACAGGGTTTTGATCGGGTTATTCTCAGGCTGCCAGAGTCTGACGGTTTTATCCCAGCTAGCAGAAGCAATATTACCATCGGGGGTATATGCCACATCCCAGACCCGGCTGGTATGTCCCCGTAGAGTAGTCATTTCTGTCCCGTTACTATCCCAAATTTTTAGGGTTTTATCGGCACTAGCTGAGACGATTTTATTGTTAATTGGATTTACTGCCACACCATACACAGGTGCAAGATGTCCTCTGAGAGTAGCGATTTGTGTCCCGTCACTGTCCCAAATTTTCAAGGTTTTATCTCGACTTGCTGAGATAATTTTACGCCCATCGGCAGTTACAGCTACTGCACGTACTCCTTCTGTATGTCCTGTGAGGGTTTTAATTAATTTCCCTGCTTGCCAGATTTTAAGAGTCTTATCTTCACTGGCAGAAATGATTTTGTCCCCTAGGGTAAAGATAACTGCCTCGACTGCTGCGGTATGTCCTGACAGAGTTTGGATTAGTTTGCCTTTGTACCAAATATTTATCTTGCCGTTTTCGCTACCTGTAACGATCTGATTATCTCCGATGGCTACACTGCTTAGTGCTTGTGGATGTTGGAGTGTATCGATTAACGTACCGTTTTGATTCCATAGTTTTACAGTGCGATCGCGACTAGCAGAAGCGATAGTCTTGGCGTTAGGACTAATTGCTACATCTACCACCCAACCATCATGACCTTTTAATACCTTGTGAAGTTGCCAGCCTGTAGTATTTTTTTTCCATAATCGAACGGTGTTGTCTGTGGCAGCAGTAGCCATCAGTTTACCATCGGTAGAAACTGCGATATCATAAACGCGATCGCTATGTCCTAAAAGACGGTTTTTTTCTTTAATTTCGTACACTACTTGTTGCAAAGCGGTATCTACTTGTTGAGTTAGGTTTTGATTAACCCCTAGAGATTTATTTAGTTTTTGTTTGGCTTTGATAGCTGCAATCAATCCATCTAGTTTTTGATTAGAGGCAGATAAGGCGGTACTAGATTGAACTAAAGCACTAATATTACTGAGGTTAGCCTGACGAGACTTAAGATAAAACCCTGTAATCATTGCCAGAGAGAAGAGAATAAACAGTCTCTGCCATCGGACTAACTGTTTTTCTTGAGCTAATTGTTTGGTCATAAATTCGGCTTTTCGGGCTAATTCAGCTTGTTTTTGCTCTTTAATTGCCAGAAATTCACTTTTTTGCAAAAAATCTTTTTCAGTGATGGTAATACTATGTTTTCTTGCCCAAACTTGTCCTTCAACTAAGGCTTCTCCTCGTAACAAACGAGAGGTATCTTGACGTTGGGATTGTAACCAAGCTGCGATCGCATTTTGATAGGGACTGATAGCAGCTAATTGTTTGGCAACCCACTGTTGATTAAAAACTCGTTCATAGATTAAATTACTAACTTTTAATTGACTTTGTTGTCTGGTAACCAAACCACTAAGACGTAATTCAACTTGTTCATCGCTACCATCAATAATTATTTCTTGCTGGTTGAGTATACTATGATAAAGAGTCAAAAGTCTGGCTTTATTTTGTTGATTATATAACAGGCGATCTCGTATAGTTTTAAGATGTTCCGGTTCGTCTTGAATTTCCCAATTATCTACTAAGTAATGTTGAATTATTTTTGGGATATTAACTTGTTTTGGTTTACTATATTTAACTATTAAATAACAAAGTTTTTGGGTTAAAAAAGGCTGTCCTTTTGTCCAGTGTAAAATCTCTTGCAAGATTACTTCTGGCTGTAAAAATTTACTATTTAAACCTGATATTAATGGTTGGGCTTCTATAAAATTAAAACCTGTAAGCTGAATGGCTTTGCCAATATTAAAAGGACTTAATTGTTTATCAATTCTCAGATTAGAAGGAGTGGCTACACCTAATAGACAAAAAGTCAAACGTTGATATTGCTTTGATTCAACCCTCTTTTCATAACAATTACGAATTAAGATTAAAAATTCATCCCGAAAATCCAGATTAATAATATTATCAACCTCATCGAGAAAAATAATAATATCTGCGGTACAGTTAACCAATAAAACATCTTCAATAAATCGGCTAAATCTTTGCACTGGGGGTAATTCCAAATGCGATCGCCACCATTCTAAATCGTCATCTATCCCAGAAGTTAAGCGCAACCTGCGCCATAATTCCGCCAGCAAACCACCATACCATTGTTCTGCTGTCGTAAATCGACCTAAAATACCCAAGTCGATCGCTACACATTTAAATCCTTCTTTGGCTAAAGTCTTCATTGTCCTTACCTTGAGACTAGACTTGCCCATTTGCCGAGAGTTAAGTACGTAACAGAATTCTTTTTGTTTTAAAGCATCATAAATATCGCAATCGGCAACTCTTGTAATATAAGTTGGATGTCCATAACGTAAACTTCCCCCAACTTTGTAAAAGTCTAACATTTGTATTGTTGATTGTTAAATGTTAAATGTTAAATGTTAAATGTTAAATGTTATTTAGTCTCGGTGAAAAATATAGTTTATATAATTCACAACTAGGCATAACAATATTCTCTGTTGTAGACCATTGAATTAAGCCCATGCGATAAAGTTGATAAGCTAAAAGAGTATCTACCTCAATTGGTTCAGGGCTATTTAAAATTTTAAAAAATACTTTTGCCAACTGACTGTTAGACTTTAAATTGATTAAATGTTGTCTGAGATAACTTTTATAAATACCTGTATCTGTTGCAGCTTGCTGTAGTAATTCACTCAAGCTGGACTGAGAATTTTTTGCCAAACAAGATAAGAGTGAATCAACTAAGTAAGGATGTCCTCCTAGCATTTTAATTATTAGTTTTAATTCATCAGAAGACAAATTTAACTGATAACTTATAGCTAATTCTTCTATCTGCTGCTGATTAAAGGATTGTAATTCAATTGGCAAACCAACATTAAAAGGAGACTGATTAATATCTAAACTGCCAAAATCTTCCGTCGAATAAACTACAACTAATCTTAACTGTTCCCAAAGCTCATCATTGTTAGCTTCTTCGTGCCAACTTCTTAATAAATAAAAGAAATCCTGACTAATATCGGGATAATTTAACAGGCGATCGACTTCATCTAAACCTAAGACTAAAGGTTGCTCAGAATGTTGTAATATCATTTCCAAGTATCTGGTACAACTAAGCATACTGCCTCGATCTTTATTCCAGTAATCATCAAGGTTAAGATCGAGTTTTAAAGCATCAGTAATATAAATACAAAACCAACGTAAAAATTGCTCTAAATTATTAAATTTACTTGTTTCTATTTGTAATAAGTTTATATGAACCGTAAAATATTGTTTATTAGCGTAGGTCAATATATTATTCAATAATCGACTTTTCCCCATCTTACTTGGTGCTTTGATTCTAATTAATGCTCCTGGTTGCAAAATAGCTTGATAACATTCTGTTTCAACTGTTGAAAGTTGTAAATCACTAAAATTTGAAATTAAACAATGTTCTGATTCCTGAAACTTTTCTAATAGCCAATCTCTTAATATCTGAAAACTTCCTGCACCTTGGCGATCTATTAACGCCACGCACCCATTGCTTTTAGTTTTATAAACCTTATAAATATTAGTTAGATGTCTGACAAAAGACTCAAAACTGGCTACTTCCGCTAACTCCCAAATATCTTCAACTCTTTTCAACCAGTTTTTGTGACTAAAGCGTGTTAAAAATACGCTTGTTTGTGTAGTAGTCAGATTGAATTTTAGTGCCTGACGCTCCAAAAAATTATCCCATTGATTATAATTCATGAATTATTTACTGTATTCAATTTATTTTTTTTATCTATTATAAATAGAGATTTAATTGTCAAATATGTTTTACTTTTTCTAGTTATTTTCTAGTTATTTTCTAGTTATATTTTTTGAGAATAATAAAGTTTCTATATTTTCCAGATTGAATAATTTGATTTTAAAAAATATATTGAATTTGACAGCTTAAGTTATTAACTTTAATTAATCGAGAGGTAAACAATATGACTACTATCGATGGTACTATTTACGACGATAATTTGACAGGAACTGATACAGATAATTACATTTTTGGCGACGGAGGAAATGATACTTTATTAGCGTCTAATAGAAACAGCCTTTTAGATGGTTGGAGTGGCAACGATAGCTTAATAGGAGGCTCTGGTAGCGATATCTTACTGGGATACACAGGTAACGATAGCTTAATGGGAGGTGCAGGGATTGACGCGGTTGCAGGAGAAGCTGGTAATGATCTTCTCAACGGTTATGGTCAAACTAATTTTGAATATGACTATTTAAGTGGCGGTGTTGGTGCAGATACTTTTATCTTGGGTGATGTATCTAGTGTTTTTTATGAACAAGTCGGCTTTGCTACAATTACTGATTTTGAATCGACTGAAGAGGACAAACTTCAAGTTTTTGGCACCAGCAGCGATTACTCCCTCTCAGAATTTGATGGTGGCACAGACATTTATTATCAAGATGACTTAATTGGCTATGTCGCCAATACTACTAATGTTAGTCTGCAAAACGATTTCATTTTTGTTTGATTGACTATTAAGGGAAGTTAAAAAATTAACCAAAAATTCAGTTGGCTTAATTGAGTTTCATACTGAAAATTCCTGAATAACTATTTATTTGGACTTCCCTTAAAGCGTAGCTGCGATCGCGCAACTTATTTCGTCAAGCTCGATTAACGATCGCCCCCACAGGATCATCTTATTCTAAAATATTAGAAATTATGAAAACTTTAACGATACTAAAGCACATAATTAGCTTCAGTTTTATTGGCTCAAGTATTTTATTTATTCCCTTTGCCAGTCGAGCCTTAACTGTTCAAGAAGTAACTAATCCCCGCAAAGATCATAATGGTTGGGTATCAGATATGGCAGACATCCTCAGTAGTGAAACTGAATCTAAGTTAAATCGTCTGATTAGCAATTTAGAACAAACTAATGGTACAGAAATTGCTGTTGTGACTGTACCAGAAACTGCTCCTGAATCACCCAAAACTTTTGCAACGCAACTATTTAACTATTGGGGAATTGGTAAAGTCGAAGCAGATAATGGTGTTTTATTTTTAGTTTCTTTGAGCGATCGCCGTGTAGAAATAGAAACAGGTTATGGCATTGAAAGCATTTTACCTGATACTTAGGTAGGTAACATTATTGATATTAAGGTTACACCTCAATACAAACAGGGGAATTTTGATCGCGGTACTCTAGATGGCACAGAAGCAATAATAGCAGCTTTAGATGGTTCTGTCTTAAATGAGTCTAAAGTTGGTAATTGGTCGATACTCCTTATTTTGACTGGAATTGGTGTGATTTTTGTCGTTGAAGTAATCAAACGTCAAGGAAAAGTTTTTGTAAATCCTCGGGCAAACACAACCCGTCTCAAACGCTTTGATAATCGAGAGATTCATTGTGCTAAATGTCGCCAGCCAATGGAAAGAGTCAAAGACATCGAATTAAGCAAACCACAAAAAGTAGCACAAAAGCTTGGTAGCGTAAGTTTTAAAGGCTATAAATGCCCTAGCTGTAGTGATGTCAATTCCTATTTAATCATTGCCTATATCTCTAACTCCTCTCGCTATCGAATTTGTCCTCAATGCGATGAATTAACTGTAACTCGCACCGATACCACTTTGAAAAAAGCAACCCGTCAGAGTAAGGGAAAAGTTTTAATTAGCGATCGCTGTTATTGTTGTGATTATTGCCAAGATAAAACAATAGATATTCCGCGGTTACGCCCTCCTTCTAATCGTGGTGGTGGTAGTGGTGGTAGTGGTGGTAATAGGAACACTAACCATTATTTTGGCGGTATGGCTGGTGGCAACAGTAGTAGTTCTAGCAGTGGCGGAAGTTCAGGTGGTGATTTTGGAGGTGGTTCGAGCGATGGTGGGGGTGGTGGTGGCAGTTGGTAAAACAAACACAAGGTTTAGCTAAAAATTAGCCTGCCATCGATCGATCCAAACCATTGATAGTTTAAGCGATCGCTTTTTTATTACTGTTTGTTCGTTAGCTCGACTTTTGGGGAATCTTAACCTTAGAGTCTTAATAATTTTTGTACTTAATCAGATGATTAACTATGACAGTTATTTATTTTGAGCTTATATTACTATAATAATATAAATTAGCTACATTGTTTTTATAAGTCAAACCAGAAAACCACTGGTTTGGCTTGCTTGTCAGCACTGTTATCATTCATTTCCTCATGTACTAGTCAATCGAATACGAGCAACCAGAACAACTCAAGTTTTAAAGGATTTGAAGTTAAGTTTTTGATTGGTAGCGATTTGGCTCAGTTTTGTCAGCAAGCAGCAGCCAGGTTCAATCAAACTAAACCAAAGATTGATAACGGACAAAATTTTTATCTTACTTGCGAAGCCAAGGGAAGCGGAGATGTAGTTCAAGACGTACTAAATTTAGCCCAGCAACTACAGACAGGCAATATTCAAGCAGATGCGCCTGATTTCCCTTCCTTAATTTCAGTAGACGGAGAAATTTATCAAAATCAACTTGTATATCAAATAGACAAGCTTTTTCCAGGACAAAATTATTTTCCCAGTATTACCGACTCTCCTTTAATTGCCTATAGTCCCATGGTGTTTATGACTACAGAGCAATTAGCCCCAGGATTGAAACAAAGCAATAATTTATATACTACTCTAGCTACGATTAATAACCATCGACAATTAGACCCAAATGCTCCAGCCATCCCCCTGACTTACGTTCATACTGCTCCGACTCGCTCTAATTCAGGCTTGCAAACCTTAGTTGCTCAATTTGCTTTTGCCAATAAGCAACCAGAAGATTTAACCCTGGCAGATGTAAAACAGTCTCAAGAACAAGTAAAACAAATTCAAAATAAGATTACGCGTTACGGTAAGTCTACAGCCAATCTGGCAAGTTCTATGACCGAAAATCGGGTTTTTTGGGCTTCGGTTGGTTCAGTCTATGAATCTTTGGTGATCTCTGCTAATAGCCAATCAACCAATAATCAAACCAAGTATCAGGCGGTTTATCCTCAAGCTACATTTAGTTCTATAGCTAAAGCCAAGAGAGTTAGGACGCAGCATCTTTAAGAACGGACTCAATTACCAGTCTCAATGAAAAATAATCCTGTAAAATTTACGCTGGCAAAGTCCGTTTAATAAAGAAAATTGGAGCAGGTATGGTAAACTTTTTGGTCAAATTTAGAGTAGAGCGATCGCTCTTATAGTTTCAAGTTTCCATTCAATTAGTTTCTCTAGTAATTAGAGAGATAACAACGTTCTGTTTTCTATTGATAGCAATAGGTCGAAGCTCAGCACAAAACAATAATAGTTTCAGCCATTTTGTTTGAGGTTCGCAGTTCATTAATAATCAAAAGCAAAGAGCGATCGCCCATCTACGGTAAGATGAATTCTGATGAGATCGCTTAAATTCAATGCCCATAGATTCAAGACTTTACCCCGAAAATTGGAACAATCTAGCATTGAAAGTCAAAGAAGCTGCTCATTGGCAATGCCAATCCTAAAGGACGACGCGAAGGACGCGAAGCTAATCATGCACGGGCATATGTTGTGGAAAGAAATGTTACGAGCCAGGAGAACGACGAGATGATTTAACTCGTTCTGAGTGGACGGCTGATATTTTATAGGTGCATCATAAAAATCATGACACCGAGGATAATCGCTTATCTAATCTGCTGTCTGTCTGTGCTGCTTGTCATCTGAATTTACACAGGGGGCGGTATAGCAGCGTTAGTGAAGGTCAGTTGTCGTTGTGGTAAAGAAGATATTGACTGAATCTCATATTTATTATTTTTCGCCACTCCAGAATATAGTAAGTTTCAACTTCGGGAGGGTAAATCATTTTTAACTGATAATTACTTTAAAGGTTTCGACTACGCGATCAACAAATTCTGTAGGCAACACTTCACCTGTAGTTTTCCACCAGCGAGTATTTAAGTCTAGAGTTCTTACCTGTTCGGCAATTACCGAACCTCTAGCCTTCAAGCCTTCAGGAATCGCAATCATCATCTTAACCTGAGGCTTGAGCGTACTGGTTATGGGGGATACAACTACTATTCCACCTCTTTTTGCATTATATTTAGTGTGGCTCAACACCAAACAGGGGCGGGCATTACCAGCCTGTTCTCTACCTTCTGTGGGATTTAAATTTATCCTGATTACTTCCCCCCTAGAAATCTTCATAACAGTTCATTGCCTTCAGGTTCGCTACCGACAAAATCAGCTACATCTTCGGGGTACTCAAACTCATCGGGAATACTGGCTAACATTTCATCTAAGGTAGGTAAGGTTGATTTCTTACTGATAATCAACTTGTCACCTGTTTGCGATAGTTCGACTACCGAGTTCTCGTCAACGCCCAAACTCTGAGCTATCTTGCTCGGTATACGGAGTCCGATACTGTTTCCCCACTTTCTTAACTCTATTTCCATTGTGATCGCGCTATTTAGTTATACATTGTATAATTATAGTCGATTTTCTCTTCTCACGTATGTCTGAGGTTTAGTCGTACTGCGGAGATAGAGGGGATGACGGGGACAACCTTTTTTGGTCATGCCTAAAGAATAAATAAATCTTGTTGCTGCCATGTACCATGATTGCTACAAGCTAAGATGACGCGATTTGCCCTAAAGGACTAACTTCGTGTCGCGAAGCATAGCCGTAGACATCGCTTCGGTTGACACTCTCCTTGATATAGCGTTAGTCGTTATTAGCAGTTGTTTGATTTGCCGTGTTCTTTCATCCATGAGTGAATATCGGGGTAAACTGTTACCAATTCAAAAGTAGCACCTGCTCCGATGTCTTCGTCATAAGGCTGCATCGCTGCAACAATTTCAGCATCATCTTTTTTAGAGAACAAGCCAACAAATTCGCCATTAGCAGGTTCAACTTTATAAAGTTCTTCAAATTTTTCTACTCCCGCACTTTTATTTACAGCGGTTTGCATTTAGATAGGGGACAATAAAGTGTTATCAAAATAGGTTATAAATGAAGCCCTATTCCATAGATTTACGAGAGAAAATAGTCAGTGCTGTCGAAAAAGGTGATAGCTCAGTGAGAAAAGTTGCACAGCGCTTCGGTGTTAGCAAAAATTGTGTCCAAAGATTGATTACTCAGAAGCGGACACAAGGGCATATACTGCCACGCAAGCAGGGTGGGTCAAAAGCTTTTCTCCGACAGTTTTCTCCCAAGACTTCCAAAAGGGTTGATCTGCTGATTAAAATAGCGATTGATTTAATGAATCCTGAACATTTGCGTAACTGGTTCGCCCACTGTTGCTACTGTCCCTTTTAAACCTGCAAACCGCTGTATGTTTTGACTTACGTTGCTAAATAAATAACGTTGAAATACAATAATACAACATTCTAAAAAGATTGACCGCCGTAGAAAATTTAATAGTTGAGTGCGAATCTTTTCAATCGCCTTACTAACTGCGTTTTATTCCTCTATCATATTTGTATTATTAAGGTAAGTTAAGAGATAAGTGATGTCAATATTCAAAAAAAGCACAACGTCGTTTAGCTCAAATAAGTAAAAACAGAGGTTTTGAAGAACTTTCTGAAGGTAAAGTTGAAATTAAAGGTACTGTTTCTGAAAATCAAGGTAAGTATACTATAGATATAAAACAGCCTGGAAGAATTAAAGTTGTTATAAAAGAAAAATTCATAGAGTCTGCTGTTTTTGAAACTTTTGCTAGAGATTTTCAGAGAAGTTATTTAGAAATGCTTCAAGAGGATGACTTTACTGAACCAGTTAATGAACTGCATCAAGCTTTGAAAAAGGAAGACGGTTATTCATATGTGATTAATCTGTCTAAAGCTGGACAGTACAATCTAGAACTTTCTTACAACGAGTTGAAAAATCGTAATATTATCGTTCCCTTTGAGGACGTAACTAAACTGTCTCAGCTAATAGGCGTTTTGTATCAAATTAAGATGCAATCTTTTTCATGGTGAAAAGCAGCCTGGATTAATAAATGATGATCGAATTGTCAGTTCTGCTAATCCTGTTTTGAGAGCAATATTAGTAAGACTACAACCTTTTGAACAAAGTAAATCGCAGTACTCCGATGAAGATCTTGAATAGTTCGCTTCCAAATTAGCGATCGCTCTCCATCAACCAGTCAACTCTTCTAAAATCTGCCAATAGTGTAGAAAAGCAATTTACTTACTCTCATCTAATCGGCGAACTACTCCACCATGAGCTTTAGCCGTAATCTCTGGCATTTCTTTTGAGACAAATTTAGTAAATATTCCGACTTTTTTCTCAACTATCCACTTTATTCTTAAATTCCCGCCGTAGTTTGTTCAAACAAGCTAGCAAAATCGCTTGTTGCTACAGCACCGTCCGCTTTTTCAGGTTTGGAGATGATATCGAAAGCTTTGTTGCGAGCATTGGGTTCGGTTAAAGCTCTAACTGCTACGGAGGCTACATCGGCCCTGGGAATTGAAGTAGGAATCCCGTCGGGTGGATTATTCAACAGTGCGTCATCTTTGCCTACTAAAAGTTGTCTGACTCCGCCCTGTTTATCTAACAAACCACCAGCGCGAATAATAGTGTAGTCGATACCCGAATCAATTAAATACTGTTCGGCTTTGCGCTTCCAAACTAAAATATTACCGTTGCCAATGCGGTTGAGGGGATGATTGGGATTAGTGCCGCCCATCGAACCAACAAGAACGATGTGTTTTACCCCCGCTTGTTTGGCTGCTTCAATCTGATTTTTTTGTCCGAGCCAGTCTACCTCTTCGGGAAGTCCTCCTGGTTCAAATTCAAACTCTGGTCTTTGTCCTTGGGGAGGTGGTGCAATCATTTTGGGAACGGCACTAGTAAGAATCACTAGAGCTTCACAGCCTTCGATTGCCGAATTTAAGCTAAATTTGTCTTTGATATCACCTATAACAAAACCTTCTGTCGAGTCAAATAATTTTTCAACTTTATGAGGCGATCGCGCTAAACCAATTGCCTCAAATTTATCTGGTTCGTCACGTAGTTTTTGTAAGACGAGCGAACCCGTCTTTCCCGTCGCCCCTGTAACCAATACTCGTTTCATTCCTTTTCCCAAAATTTTATCTACAAGCTGCTTTCTTGATTATCTAACAGAATTTGTCACTCTACCCCATCGAGGAAAGATAATTAATCGGACTTGGTGGCGCAGTAATTACAGGCAATTATCGCTATCTACAAGGAGCGTGAATGGGATAGTAGCAACAAAACCGTTTCCTTCATCCTGCTGCGATCCTTCTCGTGCCGAGGCTCAAATCAACGATCCGACTATCACTCGCTGTATCAACTTTGTTAAAGCTTGAGGATATGGCAGATTGGAAGTAGTAAATCTGTTTGCTAGCTCGAACTCCCAAACCGTCACTACTCAAACAAGTAACAGAACCAATCGGCAGGGATAACGATGCCTTCTTACGAAGTTTGCGACGCGCAGGACGCGATATGCCCTAAAGGACTAACTTCGTGTCATCTTAGCCTGGGGCAATCATGGAACATGGCAAAAGCAAGATTTATATATGCTTCAGTTATTGAAAAACCATAATCATCTGTACTCTTTAGGCATTACAAAAAGAGGTTGTCCCCGTCATCCTTTGTATCTGCACCGCAATAATCAACCCCAAATTTATTTAGAACTTAAAAATTAAGCTGTGCTTCGCTAATCCAAGTACCATGAAAACCGTAGGGTACGCGCTGAGGAATTAACACCCGCGCTACTGGTTCGGATGTGACATCTTTAGCATTTACAATTACTAATTCTGAAGTTTGTGAGTGGCAATCGCAGACAAAAGTAATCAACCAACCATCATCCTCATCTTTCCCCCCCCGACGTGGTGCAAACACCGCTTCGCCACCGTAACGTCCAGAGCCGAATTCATGGGTTTGGGACTTGTTAGATTTTAATTCATACTTGACGATTCCATCAAATAAAGGCATAGAACCTTGTGCCATTCTGCCAGCATAGCCGTATCGGGTTTGTCTTCCCAAAAAGTTTTCATTTACACGGGGAAAATCCGAAGCTACATCATCGAGCATAGTTTCACTGGTAGTTCCAGTATTAAGGTTAAAACGCCATTGGTGTAATCTGGGCGTACTGTCTTCTAGAGCAGATCCCGAATCTTTAGACATCAACACGTTAGTAGAATTCATGCGACAAGCTATCAGCACTACTTCATCCCCTTCTTCGTAAGCATTTAAAGTGTGAAAGACATAGCAAGCAGGACTTTCAAACCAACGAATGTTACTGTTGTCACCGTGACGGGTCACGATCCCAAAGCGACTAGGTCTGTTACTTTCAAACATTAATGGTGGTTCTCCCCGTTGCATCCTCGACTGGTTAAAAGTTAGGGGTAAATCCAGAAAAATCGTATAGTTTTCAGTAATCGCAAAATCGTGCATCATTACCGCCATCGGTAGCTCGATAGGTACCGTCCGCAATAGTTCCCCTTTCGATGAAACTACTCCATATTGTAGGTAAGGTGGAGCAAAAGAGTAACCAAAAAACATCATTTCTCCCGTCATCGGGTCTATTTTAGGATGGGCGGTAAAAGCAGATGTTAATTTGCCATCGTAGGTATACTTGCCAATGGTATCTAATGTAGGAACATCTACAGCATGAGGCGCACCTCCTTCCCAAGTTGCCAACATGGTTCCAGCGTGCCAAACCAAAGCCGTGTTAGCCCTATTTTTAGTAAAACCATAAGGATTATCCATTTGTGGGGGTTCTAATAAACCACTCCAGATTGCTTCACCTGCTTCATGTTCAATCTGCCATCCTTTTGTACGTACATAACGGTTTCGATATTCTGCTCGACCATTGTGAATCCGAACGCCGTGTAACATTCCATCGCCATCAAACCAGTGATACTGACCGAGAGGTGAGTATTGGGGGTTAGGACCATTACGTAGGAACATCCCTGACAAATCTGGGGGTAATTCACCAATTACTTGTAGCGTCTGGGCGGTAATTTCTTGACGCACTGGTGCAAAATTACCATCAAGATATGGGTTGGCTTGTGTTGTTGGCATGATGACGATTAGATGATTAAAGTATTGTCTTTTATCTTAGCGATCAGCGGCACGGAAGTAATCTCGCTTCGCGAGTGCTGCCACGAAAAAACCAAGTATTTGAGCCGATCTTACGATGAAGTCACGTTCTCCAAAAGACATTTATGTGCTGCTCTATCGGCTAATTTATTTTTACCTTGTCACCCCCATAGACAAATTCGATCTTGATTACTCCTTACCTTAGTTCGAGCTATTATCTTTTTGGGTCGAGCCATTGTTAAAGTTACAGATGTTTATAGAGAACAAAAAATTAGCTGCTATGAATTATCCCCCGAAGTTGAAGAGTTCCTTCAAAAATACGATTACGCTCCAAGCGCTTGCCCGTGCATGATTAGCCCGTGCATGATTAGCTCCTTACGTCCTAAAGGATACCGCTTCGCGACACGAAGTTAGTCCTTTAGGGCATATCGCGTCCTTCGCGTCGCACCCCAATGGGTGTACCCTACGGATCGCATCTTTCTAGACCCCCAGGGAATCATCAAACTATTTGCGAAGCTTATCCGTGATAGACAATCTGCTGACTTTTATAAGACTATAGATAATGCCGATTTAAGAGTATGGTCTATTTGTCGGGCTATCTATCAGCTACCCACAATCGAACTAGTTGAATGGCTAAAAACTAACTTTAATCTAGACAAAACTATTGAAATTGGTGCGGGTAATAACTATCTCTATCATCATTTCGGTATCAAAGGAATTGATAACTATTGCGAGCAAATACTAGCAGTCAAGCAAGTTCATGAAATTCTTAATCAGCCATCAACTAATCCACCATCAGAAGTAGAAAACCTTGAGGAGATCGCAGCTATTAAGAAGTATCAGCCAGAGACAGTAATTGCTGCTTGGATAACGTTAAAAACCGAAGACCCAGAAGGAGTCGATGCAGGACATGGTTATGCACCAGATGAAGAGAAAATCTTAGATACAGGTGTCACTTATATTCATATTGCTAATAAATACTAGTTTACGGGGCTTAGCGACCTTAAAGATAACATAGTCGAGCTATTTTTCGACTTGTTTTAATTCTTCTCGTAAAACTCGACGTAATGTTTCCTCTAATGGCTCGCGTTTTTGCTGAATGTATTGTCGCAGTGCGTTGTTAATCGAGGTTTGGTAATTGCCACCACCTTGTTCGTGAACTAAGGCGCGAAACCACTCTAAAACATCATCATCTATGCGAATGGTAATGCGAGTTTTCCCTAGCGAAACTGGTTCGACAGCACCCCGTTTTCCTTGACTAAAATCATATTCGTCCACCATCTATTTTTCCTCCTCATATTGTCTACGTTCGTTTCGGGTAGCTTGACGGGCAGATATGAGGCGAATTTCATCATCTCGCAAGGTATAGACGACAACTAAAATTCTCTTTAAAATGTCTATGCCAATTGTGATAAATCTATCTTCTCCAAAGCGATTGTCAAAAATGGTAATTGCCAATTCGTCAGAAAAAACCGATACAGCATCAGCGAAATCTACACCATGCTTACTTAATTTGGTTCGAGCCTTATTTCTATCCCATTGATACCTCATTTACTTATTATATGCACATTTGTACAGACGAACATGAGATAAATCGAAGTGACCAGTGACCCGACAAACACTTCAGCAAAGCGTAGCTGAGGAAGGGTTAGGGATGTATCAACCACAAGTAGGAAAATTTTATTAATGATTGAAAGTCAGTTTATCTAGCAACAACAGGACGTAAATTGTTCGAGCTTTCCCAATGGTGGGAATTTAAAGACCATAATGGTCAGGATCCCCGCCGTAAAACGACGGGGCTTGCCTGACCGTTGGTCAACTTTGGGTTGTGCCTGATGGTTTTGTTTACGATCTTGCTAGTATTCCTCCCTGGCTTTGGTGGCTGCAATTTGGGACCTGGAATATTGCGGCTGTTCCTCATGATTGGGCGTATGTATTCGGCTATTTACTCCGAGTCGAGCGTGGAAATCGCCTCTGTTTAGACAAAACGCGAATAAGTAGTCTGGTAAGAGTCCTGATTAGAAAGGCAAATGTTCGACTGTATTGAGCCATTCATCTGCTTCTGAGGCAGTAGCAATCAGTTCCAAGTCCCTAACAAACTGACCGATAGTTCCACCCAACTGATGCCCAAAAATTAACCTAGCAAAAGAGCGTCCCTGACGTTGCCAATTTTCTGCCAAAGTCTTGAACAGAATATCCTGGGTAAACAGGACCCGACCCAAGCGACTCGATCGTTCGAGTAATTCCTCATCGGTTAAGGTAGCCGCATTGTCTTCTCTGGCGGTTAGCACATCCACGCCACGTCGGCGCAGTTGCTCGGTAATGGCTTGAGGAACGTGAACGTCCATGTAAAGCGGTACTGACATTTACATCAGTCCGACAGAACGCATCCTGACTTGAAAGGGAGAGGGGGAAGACTGTTGCTTCTCTGTTACGGCTTGCGACCATTCCGAGCGAATCTCACAGTCGATTTCCTCTTGATTGTCAAAATAATACGCCATCGCCGAGTGAGCTTCCGAGAGGGTCAGTTCGGGATGTTGACGACACATCTCTGACACCGACCAGCCATAGGCTAGGTAGTCCATGACTATCTGAGCCACTCGTACGCGGGGAATCCTCTTTAACTGCGCTGGAGATGACGAACTAGCTTTTTCGAGGTGAAGATAAATGAGTTTACCTGTCATGGTTACATCGTTTTAGTTTTTTTCTGGAGCGAAAGAAGTTGCCAACTTTCTTTCTACTGCTTTTTCATCCGCTCCTCAACCAGAGCGACTGTCACATCTATTATGTCGAGATTTACTTTAATACTGCAATACCTTAGATTCCTCCATCTAGAGAGTCAAACCTCGATCTCTTTTTAGTTTGTGTTGAGAACTATCGGTCATCTTCCTCTAGATTTTGTAAGGAACAAAACTAAAAGTAAATATTATTTAGAATTTGGTGTGATCTATTAACCAGCAACCAAGTTTTCCCGCTCGGCAAGTTGGCAATCGCGCTCTAGCCATCGAGCAAAGATTTCCTTCGCGGTTATCATCTTCAGCTAACGGAGCAAGTTTATAAACCCGTCGCCTGTCCTTGCCCGTAGCCGTCCAGCCGACATACTTTAATTGGCGGTCGAGTTTTTTAAGTATTCTCTGAGCGATCGCTATACCCCTGTCTCGGTCGTTGATGCCGACACCGAGAAGTTCTTTAATTTCCCACCGCATTGCTTTACATCCCTGCTCGAACTCTTCTATGTTTAGAGAGGTAAATTCGCGGTCGGGGTCGAGAAACTGCCTAATTCCCAAGATTTCCATCGCTCTAATTTGTGCCGACAGCATTCGATTATTAATATCGGGTTTAAATGCCTTGCTGCTCTCACCGATTAAATTACGGTATGCTAGGCGATCGCGATGAAGAACTTCTTAATTGAACCCTTGTAAGTAGCGATTGCCCTAAAGGACTCTATCACGGATACCGCTTCGCGACACGAAGTTAGTCCTTTAGGGCATATAGCTACGCGTCGCGCTCCGCGCACTGGCGAAGCCAATCGCGCTATTAAACTCTCCCGACATTGACTCATGGAGAGCTAGGGCAAAATCATTTTTACCCGTACCAGCTTCCCCCAGAACTATTACAGAATTTCCAGCAGCGATTACGCAGTTGCGTATGCTTACGCAATCGCCTTGACTACATAATTGAAAGAATCACTATCTTGAAAATCTACCCTTCTACTGCTTTCTGGCTGCGGTGTTGGGCTAGTAGTTGAGTCGCGATTTCTGCTGGTGTACACTTTGAGTTGGCTACCTCACGAGCGATCGCCTTAATTAATCAAGTCATTAATATCAAAAATAAGAGAGTTAATGCCCCAACAATACAAAAAGAAATACATAAAATTAGATTTATTGGTTCATAGTTTGCTTGAGCGATCAACTCTAATTACGGCAATTCATCTTTAGATCTTGGTGAAAATTCAGACATTTGGATATTTATGTTTTCACCTTTTCGCCATTTTACCCAGGCAGCCAGGAGAAAATCCACCAATTCGGATTTATCTAAATTGATACCTGCCCGTTTGAGTTTGACTAGTTCATCCTCAACATCAAAGTCATTTTCTTTACGGATGTAGTAAGTTCTGCCAATCCAGTCAGGGTCGCTACGTTTGCCTGTAGCTGGTCTTCCTCTTTTCTTGTTTGATTCAGATAAAGCGATCGCTACGAATGGTGGGTTTTCTTGGAAGGTTCAGATTTAGGGACAGGTTTTGTCTGTTGTTCAGTTTTCAGTTTTGATTTCAGCTTCGGTCTCTGTAGTTTTTTGACGACTCTGAGCCAGCTTTTTAAACATATCGGCTGCATCACTCATGACATTATCTCCTTACCCACTTGTTCGTAATCACCCCTGGCGATTTTTGCCATACGGTCTTTGACTTCCTATACAGGTACACCCATGAGGGCTGCTTTCTCATAGGCAATTAACCGTCTAATCTCCGTGTCAAATAAACGGTACTTCTGCTAAAGCTCTGGCTTGTTCCGCCATCTTGACGGGCTTGGGGTGAACCATTGTTAGTAAAATTCGGTAGCGCTCGCTCTCTATTTCTTGAAGTAAATCCACCGTTTGCAGCAGGGCATCAACCGCCAAAGCATCAGGAGAAGTAGGCAAGATTAAAAGGTTACAGCCATCAGCTAAGGCTTGTAATATCATTTTCATCGGGACGGGCAGCAGTATCGATGACAATATGCTCGTATTTGGGACTATATAAAGCAGCTTGCCTTAAATCCACCACCTTAAAAGGAAAAGCACCCCGTTTACTCCAGCCCGTAGCACTACGATTAGGGTCGCCATCAACTAATAATGTTTGCCCTAACTGTGAGATAATAACAGGCAAGATGGACAGCAGTAGTCGTTTTGCCGATTGCTCTGAATCCAGCCACAGTAATCAACAATTTTCATACCTCGAACATATAGCAGACATCTAAAGTGTATAGTCACTTAACACCAATCTACCTTGGCAAAATGTTAACTTTTTAGATTTCTGGATTTTTGGCTTTCCGTCTTTTTGAATTGGTGAAAGTTTGGAAGGAGGTTTGAAGGGCGATCGCTATGCAAAATCATCATCATAGGTAATTAATAGACCACTTGCAAAAGTATGATAAAAAAGAGATAAATAGGTCAGTAAACAAGAAAAAAGATGACCTACGAAAAAATAAAAAACTTGACCCCAGAAAAGTTCAAACGCTTATGTGGAGTTAAGAAAGAGACATTTTCTCAAATGCTTAAAATAGTAGAAAACCATGAGAAAATCAAGACCAAAACAGGAAGACCCTCTAAATTAAGTTGAGAAAATCAAGTATTGATGAGTCTAGAATATCTGAGAGAGTATAGAACTTACTTTGATATAGGTCAAAGCTGGGGCGTAAACGAGTCTACAGCTTATCGAATAATTCGCCAAATAGAAAACATTTTAGTCCGTTCACCAGAATTTGCTTTACCAGGTAAAAAACAGTTATTAAAATCAAATCAGGAGCTAGAAGTAATTGTAATTGATGTAACAGAAACTCCGATTGAACGGACTTGAAAAAACAGAAAAAATACTACAGTGGAAAGA